>NZ_JAGKTL010000001.1:0-330000 GCF_017908595.1 Rhodothermus bifroesti | reverse complement strand
CGCCTTTCTGGTTAAGAGCCAGCCCGGAAAAAATCACATCGTCTCGCTGTGGCAGGTGACGGCAGATTTCCTCTGCATCGGCCATTTGCGGTACCCACTTAGGATGGACGAACGAGGTAATTTGGATGCGCCGCACCCCAGCCTCAAGCAGCCGCTGAATCACAGCCAGCTTTCGTTCGGTCGGAATCCACTTTGTTTCATACTGGAAGCCGTCGCGCGGCCCGACTTCGCAGATCAAAGCGCTTTCAGGAAGCTTCATCATACATACGCAGTGGATATTTAAGCCTAAAAAGAAAGCCGAACCCGCCATGCAGGTTCGGCTTAAAGTGCAGCTTATAAGAAAAATTACTTTGGATGCACTAAAGCCATGAGATCCCGGAATTCCTTGGGTCGAGGAATGCGCAGTTCAGCCGGCGGACGGTCCCGCAACAGGTCGGTGTAAAAAGTCGCCAGCGCTTCCCGTTCCTCTCGTGTGGTATTGCGGGCATCCAGCAGGCGGGAAAGCTGCCTCCATTGCTCTTCGCCAATTTGGCCAGCTACGTAGTACGTAAACAGTTTAGCCAGCGCTGAGTCTCGTCTACGTCGTGTAGTACGCATGAGGAAAGCAGGTTGGTCATTTTTCTTCATGTTGTGTTCAACAAATTTTGCGCCAAACTCTATTTTCTCGTTCAGGAATGCCAAGTTGTCTACTCAAAGGTACGTTGATGAGGCACACAAGTTACCGCATAGAGCGCCTAAGTTTTTTCCTGCATAGCGTCGATACTTCCTGAGAACAGACCGTAATGATATGGAAACTGCACTGGGGCCAGCGTATCGGTTAGAACCTCCTGCCGGATTGCTTCGAATTTACCGCGTTTTAGGGGTAATAGTGGCTTTCATGGTGGTGGGGTTTGGATTTGTACACCGTAGTCTAGAGCCATCGGCTTGGGATCCACTCTGGATACGGCTGTGCATCGGCGGTGGTACGTTGGCTGTTGTAGGCCTTTCGTACCGAATAGGGTGGATTCGTACACACCTGGTGCTTGTGGTTTCAGGCATTCTATGGGTGCTGCTTTTGTGGTTTGGCTTGCTGACCTTAACCAATCGCCTGTCGCCGAACTATGTGGTTGGGTATTTGCTGGTATATGCGGCCACAGGTGTAGTTTATGGACTGGGGTTGCAGCGGCCTGAACCCTTGGGAGTTTATCTTGGGGCTGGGTGGCTTGGAATAGCCTTAGGCAGTATTTGGATAGCGGACCCCGGGATCTCCCGCGTAATGCTTATTAGCGTGCTCACCGGTATTGGGATTACCCTATATTTGGTGATGCGTACGCTCATGGAGCGGCAGCGGGCCCTAGACGAAGCACGGGCTCAAGCCGAAGCTGCCCTGCAGTTCCGCAATGCGCTATTGGCCAACATGCACCACGAGTTGCGGACGCCGCTGGCCGGCATTCTAGGTGCTGCCCAAATCTTGCATGAAGAAGCTCCCCCCTCCTTGCGAGAGTTTGTGCATATCATTGAGCATAGCGGGCAACGCCTGTTGCATTTGTTAACCAACCTGCTGCTTTTGGCCCGCATGGAAGCGGATCGGCTGCGCCTAAAGCCCAGTCTGGTGGATCTCAGGGAGATAATGCATGAAGTGCTGCAAGCGCTCAAGGCAGAAGCCGAAGCAAAGGGCTTGGACCTGACGTGTGCTTGTCCAAGTGCCCCTGTCTACGTGTATGCCGATCCCGAAGCGTTGCACACGGTGTGTTATAACGTACTCGAAAATGCGATCAAATTTACTGCTCAAGGGCGGATACACCTTGCGCTAAAGACGCAAGAAGACCGTCTGGAGCTTGAGGTGCAGGATAGCGGTCCTGGTATTGATGCTGCCTTGCTGGAGCGGTTGCTTCGGGCGTTCGAGCAAGGGTCTACGGGATTAGGACGTTCGCACGAAGGGGCGGGGATTGGCCTGACCGTTGCCCATCGACTGCTTGAATTGATGGCAGGGGGACTACGTATCGAAAGTCGGCCAGGGCAGGGTACAACAGTTACGATTAGTCTTCAAAAAGCGCCGATGGAAGTGCGTTTCTTAGAGAAGTGGTCTTAGTCGTTAAGAAGACGCTTCGCCGTCCAGTACGATCTCTCGCCGCAAGCGGGCTACAGGTATGCCCAGCTGCTCGCGATACTTGGTAACGGTGCGACGGGCAATCTTAAAGCCTTGCTGCTCGAGGAGCTCAGCAATGCGCTGATCGGAGAGCGGGTTCCGCTTGTCTTCCTCCTCGATCATGCGTTGGATGAGGGCTTTGACCTCTTTGTTAGAGACTTCTTCGCCACTTTCGGTAGGCAATCCTTCAGAGAAGAAATACTTGAGCTCGTAGACGCCAAAGTCTGTTTGCACATACTTCCCGTTGACCACACGGCTAACTGTTGAGAGGTCCATTCCGATGCGGTCGGCCACATCCTTGAGGATCATGGGTTTGAGGTGGCCTTCCCCGTACTTGAAGAAATCCTCTTGCAGTTCCACAATGGCTTTCATCACCTTAAACATCGTTTGGCGGCGCTGGTTGATGGAGTTGATAAACCAGCGGGCCGACTCCAGCTTGTTTTTGAGGAAGGCGCGGGTTTCTTCGTCGAAGCTGCTGTGCGGCTTGCCGCGTTTTTTTTCTGCCAGCATCTGTTCGAGCATCTGGCGGTAGCGGCGTGAAATGCGGAGTTGAGGTGCGTTGCGGCTGTTAAGCGTGATGATGAACGCTCCATCCTCGTAGGTTACCGTAAAGTCGGGGATGATATAATTTTGCTGCGGACTAAGGTCGCCTTCTCCGGGTTTAGGGTTAAGGTGCTGGATCAGATGATAGGCCTCTTTTAATTCTGCTTCGGAAACTTTGAGTTTGCGTTTAAGCGCCTCGAAGTGCTTCATGGTGAAGTCCTTAAACGCTTCCTGAAGCATACGGAGGGCTACGCTGCGGCCAGGGGTGTCTTCAGGTAGCACTTCGAGTTGCACGATTAGGCACTCGCGCAGGTCACGTGCGGCAATGCCGACGGGGTCGAGGCGTTGGATTTGTTTGAGCACACGCTCCACGTCGGCTTCGGTCACGCTAACGCCATGGCTGAAGATAAGGTCATCGACAATAGATTCAAGCGAGCGGTGCAGGTAGCCGTCCTCGTCGATTGACCCAATGATTTGTTCAGCAATAAGCTGTTCGGTTTCGTTGAGCTTCAGCAGTACCAGTTGTTCGCGCAGATATTCGGCCATGGAAGGGCGTGCTGGTAGGGGAAGCTCACGCCGCTCCTCTTCTTCGTCGCTACGGTCCACGCGGGCTTTATAGCCGTAGAGGTCGTCGACATTGTTAAAGAGTTCCTCCCAATCGACCTCTTCTTCAGGGGTTGAGGTGGTTGCTTCGGTCGATCCGGAAGTTTCCGCTGCAGGGGTTGCTTCTCCGCTTACCTCAGAGGCAGCTGTAGCTTCAGCAGGTTCAGCCAAACCCTCCTCCAGGGGTGCCTCTTCGTCTTCCGGCCCTTCTTCTAAAAGCGGGTTGGATTCCAGTTCAGCCTTAATGCGTTGCTCGAGCGCCAGCGTAGGCAGCTGCAGCAGCTTGATGTACTGGATTTGCTGCGGCGAAAGTTTTTGCTGCAGCTTTTGTTCTTGCTTGAGCTTCAGCATGGCACGGTTCCTCTCTGCTGTGTTACGGGACCAAACCTAAGGTCTGTCGGCGTTCAGCCCAAGCGGCTCGGAAGCGGACATACCACGATGCGCCATAGCAGCGCGTGAGTGGTGTTTCCAGAAAGTCAATAAGCTCTATGCCGCAGTGCGCACCATGTTGCCGTGCAGGGTCACATAGGGGAATTTCTTCATAACGGAGAATTTCTACCCCCTTTTGCCGTTCCACCCGAAGCGGATACAGGTGGCAGGAAATTGGCTTGGGGAAGTCAATGCGGCCTTGGCTATAAGCCCGTTGGATAGCGCAGCGGGCAATGGCATCTTCATAGACCACAAACACACAGGCGCCATCGTCCACACAAGTGGTTGCATAGCGATCTGTCCCTACTTTTTGCCAGGGACCCCGTTGGGTGATAACAGCTTGCGCCTCAGGCCGAAGGTCCTGCCACAGCTCTGGCAGCAGACTTTCCAACACGCGTCGCTCGCCCGGCTCCAGAGGGGCTCCGCCTTCGCCCTGCACGCAACAGGCTCCCCGGCAGGCCTGGAGCTGGCAGGCAAACGGCGCCCGAAGCAGGCCATCCGAGATGAGAATGTGGTCTACAGCAAACATAATGCCTGTAACGTAGTATCCCCTGTGCGTTTTGTCAACGCATTGGGTTCATCAAAGGTTTAATTTCATAGGCTAAAGCGCTTATACCCCTATGCCTGAGCGAAGCGGACTCCTGCACCCGTTGCCGCAGCGCGCCGAAGAGGATTACGAAAAGGCGCTTCGGCCGCGTCGCCTAGCAGAATTTATCGGCCAAAAGAAAATTAAAGATAACTTACAGGTGTTCATCACCGCTGCGCTGCAACGAGGTGAAGTCCTGGACCATGTACTACTCTCGGGCCCTCCGGGTTTAGGAAAGACGACCCTGGCCTGGATTATTGCTGAAGAAATGGGGGCGCGCTTGCGCACCACGAGTGGTCCTGTACTGGAAAAGCCCGCCGATATTGCGGGGCTATTGACCAATCTCAACGAAGGAGATGTGCTGTTTATTGATGAGATTCATCGCCTAAGTCCTGTGGTGGAGGAGTACCTGTACTCGGCGATGGAGGATTATCGGATCGATATATTGATCGACAGTGGTCCGAATGCGCGCAGCGTGAAGCTTCGACTGCCACCTTTTACGCTTATTGGCGCAACGACGCGTAAAGGGCTTTTGACAGCACCGCTGCGCGCGCGTTTTGGCATTGAGTTTCGTTATGATTACTACCAAACCGAAGAGCTCTTGCAAATCGTTTTGCGCTCGGCACGCATTTTAGGGATTTCGATTGATGAAGAAGGAGCTTTTGAAATTGCCCGCCGGAGCCGGGGCACACCCCGCATTGCCAACCGACTTTTGCGACGCACGCGCGACTTTGCTGAAGTCAAAGGGGACGGCCGCATCACGCGTGAGGTAGCCCGTTTGGCACTTGAGGCCTTAGAAGTGGATGAAGCTGGCTTGGACGAAATGGACGTGCGGCTGCTGCGCACGCTCATCGAGAAATTTGGCGGTGGACCTACCGGGCTGGGTACCCTGGCGGTTTCGGTAGGTGAAGACCCAGGTACGCTGGAAGAGGTCTATGAACCTTACCTGATCCAGGAAGGCTTTTTGGAGCGTACACCACGCGGACGCGTGGCTACAGCTCGGGCCTATCAGCACTTTGGCCTGGAACCCCCAGCCCGCATGCCTACGCTGTTTGACGACTTAGGACGCTGACTCGTCCGCAGGGCTTGTTTCGACGCTTTGCAGTGCCTGACTGGTCAGGATGTAATGGGCTGTGGCTGGATTGGTCGCCAGCGGCACATTGTGCACATTGCAAGCGCGCAGGAGCGTCTGGATATCAGGGTCGTGCGGATGTTTATCTAAGGGATCTACAAAAAAGAACACCGCATCGATGTCGCCGGTCACCACACGCGCGGCAATCTGCACGTCGCCGCCCAGTGGCCCGGAAAGAAATCGACGCACCTTGAGCCCAACTTTTTCTTCTAGCAGTTTGCCGGTGGTGCCGGTCCCTACCAACTCAAAGCGGGCCAGAAGGTCCTTGTGTTGCATGGCAAAGGCCACCATGTCGGCCTTTTTGCCATCATGCGCGATCAGCGCTATGGTCCGAAGCGTTTCTTTCATGGCTGTAAAGGACAGATCGTCGTTACAAATAAACAAAAAAAGCCAACCACCGCAAAGGTTACCGGGATCAAAAGTTGGGGCCTCCTCCTAAAAAAACTTGGGAGGTTTCCTGTTTACACCGTATATTTCGCCCGGATCCTTACGTTCATTTATTGCGCGAAACCTTATGCCGTACGTCGTCTGCGAACCTTGCATCAACTGCAAGTACACCGACTGCGTCGAAGTATGCCCAGTCGACTGTTTTTATGAAGGGCCGAATTTCCTGGCGATTCATCCAGACGAATGCATCGATTGCAACGCGTGCGTGCCGACCTGTCCGGTAGAAGCCATTTACCCAGAAGATGAAGTGCCCGAGGAATGGGCACACTACATTGAATGGAATCGATATCTGGCCGAGCAGTGGAAGGCAATGGGGTATAACATCACGGAAAAGAAAGGCCCCCTGCCGGATGCAGAGACGTGGCGCACGCGGCCTAAATCAGAAAAGGATATCCTCACCTGGGAAGCGCCGGCTGCATAGCCATAGCTTCTCGAAACAAAGGAAGAGGGCCTCTGCATTTGGCGCAGGGGCCTTTTTACATTCGGCTTGTGGATGGGCTTAACCCTTCAAGATGCACCTATGGAGACGTGGTTAAAGCTTGCACGCGCGATTGATCGGCTGAACTCGGCTGTTGGTCAGCTGGTCTATTGGTTGGTGCTGCTCATGGTGGCTCTAGGCGCGTACAATGCCGTAGCCCGTTACCTAGATCGATATACAGGGCTGGGGCTCAGCTCAAACTTTTATTTAGAGCTGCAGTGGTACCTTTTTAGTCTGATTTTTTTGCTAGGGGCGGCCTATGCGCTGCAGCGGGATGCACACGTTCGGGTGGATGTATTTTTCAGTCGGTTTTCATCGCGCGGTCGGGCATGGATCAACCTATTGGGCACAGTGCTTTTTCTGCTGCCTTTCTGCGCCTTGATGCTTTGGGTATCATGGGGCTGGGTGGCCAATTCCTGGGCCGTGCGTGAAGTATCGCCTGATCCAGGAGGATTGCCACGTTATCCGCTCAAAGCAATGCTACCGATAGCGTTTGTGCTACTGGCCCTGCAAGGCTTTTCCTTTTTGATTCATCAAATCGCACGATTACGCCAGAGCGAACCAGAAACACATGAAGATGGCTTAGGCAAACTATGAATGGCGATTGGCTAGCCCCGCTGATGTTTGTAACAGCCCTGGTGCTCATTTTTTCGGGCTATCCAGTGGCTTTTGCCTTAGGAGGGACGGCACTGTTGTTTGCAGGTCTGGGCGTGGCATTGGGGTATTTCGACTGGAGTTTGCTGCTAGCGTTGCCTGACCGCACTTTTGGGATCATGTCCAACTACGTGCTGCTGGCAGTTCCGTTTTTCATTTTTATGGGTACGGTACTGGAGCGCTCCCGCTTGGCCGAAGACCTGCTGCAGACGATTGGGATGCTTTTTGGCCCGCTTCGGGGTGGACTGGCACTGGCCGTGGTATTTGTGGGCACGTTGCTGGCTGCAGCTACCGGTGTGGTAGGAGCCTCGGTCGTGGCCATGGGGATGATCTCCCTGCCTATCATGTTACGGTACGGCTATTCCAAAGAACTGGCTGCTGGAATTATTGCAGCTTCGGGCACGCTAGGGCAAATTATCCCACCCAGTGTGGTGCTTGTGGTGCTGGCTGACCAGCTGGGGGTGTCGGTAGGGAATTTGTTTTTTGGTGCAATCATCCCTGGCCTCATGTTGGCCGGGCTATATGCCCTGTATGCTGCAGCTATAGCGCTTCTTCGTCCTAAGGCTGCGCCAGCACTTCCTCGTGCGGTGCGCAACGTGTCTGGGCGCACCCTGGCCCGTCGCGTAGTGCTGGTTATGCTGCCGCCGCTGGTGCTTATGCTACTGGTGCTCGGAAGCATTTTTGCCGGTATTGCCACGCCCACCGAAGCCGGCGCCCTGGGAGCCGTAGGTGCCCTGCTTTTGGCTGTCTTGAATCGGCGATTCACCTTAGCGGCCCTGCGGGCTTCTATGGACGAGACTGCTCGTCTAACCACAATGGTAGTTTTTCTGCTGATTGGCTCGACGGCGTTTTCGCTGGTTTTTTATGGGCTTTATGGAGATATCTGGATCGAAGAGCTGCTGACAAATTTGCCCGGGGGAGTTATCGGATTTCTTGTCGTGGCGAATCTGGCTATCTTTGTGCTTGGGTTTTTTATTGATTTCTTTGAAATCGCCTTTATCATTTTGCCACTTTTGGTGCCTGCTGCTCGCGAGTTGGGGGTCGATTTGGTGTGGTTCGGGGTTATGGTGGGGATGAACCTGCAAACTTCGTTTCTAACACCGCCATTTGGTTTTGCACTGTTTTACCTTCGGGGAGTGGCACCGCCAGAGCTCACCACAGCGCAAATTTATCGCGGTGCATTGCCTTTTATTGTGCTCCAGCTTATAGGGCTTTTGCTGGTCATCTTATTCCCCGACATGGTTGGCTGGCTAGTCCGCTAAGCTTGGGGAAAGGCAAACTGGGCATAAGCCAGCTCGGCAGTGCCAAACCAGCGATAACTTTGCGCGCGCCAGGAGCGGTAGGCCTCGTAGATTTTGCGGTAAAGCGGATCGCGCTCTTGCTCGAGGAACGCTTCGGAGATGCGGGCAGCTTCGCGAAGCAGGTCTTCTGGAAAGCGCCGAAGCTGGGCACCTGCCTGCAGTAGCCGCTCCAGTGCAGCTGGATTACGGGCATCGTAGCGCGCCAGCATAACCTGGCTTGCTTCGAGGGCCGCTGTCCAAAGCACTTCGCGGTAGAAGGTAGGCAGGCGCTCCCAGGCTTGCCGGTTGACATAAAACGTAAGCGCTGGGCCAGGCTCCCACCAGCCGGGGTAGTAGTAATAAGGAGCAATCTGATAAAAGCCTAATTTTTCGTCGTCGTAGGGACCAGACCATTCGGCAGCATCGATGGCTCCGCGCTCAAGGGCTGGATAGATTTCGCCCCCGGCAAGCACTTGTACAACTACGCCCATTTCACTCATCACACGGCCTCCCATGCCGGGAATGCGCATTTTGAGCCCGCGCAGGTCGCGTAGGCTGTGAATTTCTCGCCGAAACCAACCTCCCATCTGGGCACCAGTATTACCCCCGGGCAAATTGACGATGTTAAATTCCGCAAACAATTCGCGTAGTAAATCCAACCCACCCCCTTCGAGCAACCAAGCATTGTACTGGCGCGCAGTCAATCCAAAAGGTACCGTACAGTCAAAGGCCAGCGCCGGATGCTTGCCAATAAAATAGTAACTGGCCGTGTGGCCCATAGGGACAGTCCCGTTCTGAACCGCATCAAAGACCTGCAAGCCGGGCACCAGCTCACCGGCTGGGTACACGCGAATCTCGAATCGGCCATCGGTTAGCGCGTGCACACGCTTAGCCAGCACTTCGGCAGCACCAAAGATGGTATCTAGTCCGCGTGGGAAACTTGAGGCTAGGCGCCAACGCAAACGCGGCTGCGTTTGGACAGCCGGAGCGCCTGTTTCTGAAGCAGACCGATTGCCGCAACCGGTGAGCATGGCCGTAGCCATAGCACCCAGGGCAGCGTCTTTGAGAAAACGACGACGTTCCATAAATGCGCGTTGCGGTTTCCTATCCAATACCTGAACGCTAAAAATACAACGATCCCAGGTTGAAAAGCGAATCCCCAGTAAGCTCAAGGGAGATACATCACGGCCTGCCGTCGGACCTTGCCAGCAGCTTCTAACCAAACAATATAGAAACCAGAGGCTTGACCTTCGGGGCGCCACTGCAGGTGATGCACCCCAGCTGCTTGCCATGCTTCTTGAAGCACGGCCACGCGTCTGCCCAGAAGGTCGTACACAAAAAGACGCACTTCAGCCGCATGCGGCAGCGTGTAGCCAAGCTGAACAGCGCCAGAAAATGGGTTGGGAAACGGCGAATGCAGCGTTACTTCTTCTGTCGGGGAGGGAGCATTTTCGAGCTGTGTAGTGCCTGTAGTGTCTGTAAAGAGGAGGCGTTCAGGGATCGTTTGTGCCGGCATAGAGGCGCTTTGCCACATGAGGCGCACGCGGGCGTGTCCTGCAGCTTCAAAGTACTCGACCGTCAGCGGATAGCGCCGCCCACCCTCCAGAAAAATGGGCTGCGAGCGTACTTCTTGGGGACCCTCTTGCCAGCGGTTAATGACCAGATTCCCATTTAGCCAAACGCGTAAGCCATCGTCTTTTTGACCAATAAGGATATAGGTGTCGGTTTGTTCAACCTCCAAAAAGCCCGTCCAGCGAACGCTGAAGCTGTCTGTCGGAAAGTCTGGAAAAGGACCGTATGCGGCCCAGTTAAAGCTGATCTGGGGATCAAGGCGCTCCCGTGCTGGGCCACTCAACGTGCGCGATGTGAAATACTGCGCTCTAAGCCCCTGCTTTGTTACAGCAGAACGGGTTACGCCCGGGCCGTGAAACTGAATCCAGTTGAGGTTGAACAGTCCGGTATTCCCAGGGTTACGGAGAAAAACAAAGTACAGGGTCGTCGTTTGGTCAAAAGGCGCTAGTGGGATGGTAACATCGGTATAGGTCTGCCAGCTGCCGCTTGGGGGGATGTAGGCTGTCCCAAGTAACGGACCGTTAAGGCGCTGGGCACGCACTTCAATGCGCCCGCCCTCACTGGCTGAGGCCGCGTGAAAGGTCACAAAAGAGATGCCTGTGAGATTCATAGGCGAAAATGCGATGTAGTCGCCGTGGTCGATTTGCCCCAAATCGTATCGTCCGCCTAAGGGATCGCTGGTTGAGGCACGCACGGTACCTACTTGCTCGGTAGCGTGTTCGGCTTCAACGCGGCGTGGGTACAGTTTTACCCCAGCCCATCCTGTAAGTGGGCCGGCCTGCTCACTGCCACGATCCGTGTAGGTGACTTGGAGCAAGTAATACAGATTGTCGCCTTCGGTGCCATGGCTGGTTACGGTCTGAAAGCTGCCTTCACAGCCCGAGAGCTGCTCTAGGGGATGGCTGTGGTCGTCGTGCCCTAGGAAGGGCTGCACGAGAATCGTTTCACAGGCAATGGTGCCGTCTTCTGTAGTGCCATCTTCCGCATCGGTCACGCGCACGCGAAAAGGAATAACTTGGCCCCAGTCGAAAATGCCCCCATCTACAGGTGTTTCAATGGTGATTTCCGGTAGGGTATTGCCAGCAATCAGGGTAACCGTAGCATTGCTGCTTAAACCAGAGGCATCGGTTACGATGAGCCGCGCAACGTAGGTGCCTGCTTGGGTATACGTAAAGGTGGCTTCGGGTGTCGTTGCGTCGATGGTGCCGTCGTCGGTGAAGTCCCAAGCGTACGTTAGCGGACCCTCTGCATCGGGATCATAGGTGCCGGCGCTGGAGAAATGCACGACAAGCGGTAGCGGACCTGAAGTGGGTGTTGCCTGGATTTGGACGACAGGAGCCCTGCCCCCTTCTTGGTAAATCAGCTTGACCAACTGAGCATCCTGATTGCCGCCCCAGAAACTCGTTCCCCACTCGATCACGTAAAGGGCCCCATCAGGACCTTGTTTCATGGCAATGGGGCGTTTCCAGGGAATGCTAGGCAAAAAAGGCAAAATAGCCAGCAGGTTGCCATTTTCGTCGAGGTGAGCTGTTAAGAGGTAAGAACGAGACCATTCCAGCAGAAATACCACCCCTTCGTAAAAGGGAGGCAATGCTCCATGTCCTGGCTGTGCAGGTCGTCGGTAGATAGGTCCGGCCAGAGCCGTGCGTCCCGTACCGTCGGGAATTTCAGGAAAGGTTGTGGAAGGGCCATAGGGATACCAAATCCAGGCCGGTTGTGCAGGCGGCAATAGCAGCGGGCCATAAGGTATATGGGGAGAATCGTTGACCGGCGCAGCGCAATCAAAAGGAGCGCCGGAGCTTCCAGTGGCAAAATCGTAGGCAAGGTACGGCTGGTTGTCGGCAATGCAAAACGGCCAGCCGAAGTTACCTGCGCGGCTGGTTCTGTTCCACTCATCATAGCCGCGTGGCCCGCGTCGAGGGTTATCCGACCAAGCGTCTGGTCCCACATCGCCCCAGTAGAGCATAGCGCTTACAGGGTCAAAGGCAATGCGGAACGGGTTGCGCACCCCCATCACGTAAACTTCAGGGGCACCATCCTGGCCGTTAAATAGATTGCCTTCTGGAATGGTATAGGACCCATCAGGCTGGGGACGAATGCGTAAGATTTTGCCGCGTAGATCAAAGGGATTACCTGCGGTGCGTCGGGCATCCCAGGCGGCGCGCCCCGGGCGCCCGTCGATGGGAGCATAACCGTCCGATTCGAAGGGATTGGTGTTGTCTCCGGTAGCAATGTAAAGGTTTCCCTGCGGATCAAACACCATAGATCCAGCTGCGTGGCAGCACTGCTCCCGTTGGGTCGGAATTTCTAGCAGTACCACTTCAGAGGTCGCATCAAGCAAAGTGCCGTCGAAGGTGAAGCGAGAAACCTGTTGGCGTGCTGGGCCTGTGGCAGGCGAATAGAACAAATAAACCCAGTTGTTTTCCAAAAAGTGAGGGTCAAGCGCAATGCCCAGCAGACCATCTTCGTTGCCCGTAAACACGTTTAAGTGCAAAGCCAGCGTTGTGCGTCCTGTGGTTGGGTCATGCAAGTGCACATCGCCTCCGCGCTCAATGAAAAGCAGGCGCCCGTCTGGTAGGACCTCAAGGTCCATAGGGTTATCTACTTCGTCTTCGAGGACGATTTTCGCGAAGTTGCGCTCCACGGTTGCGCCGCAATTGCCAGGCGTCTGTCCTGCAGCCCAACGGATGCCTTCTAGGAGATGGGCCTGAAACAAAGGCTCTTGGTAGGCCGCTTCGGTATGTCCCCCAGCGGTATACCAAGAGCGCCCGCCTTCATATACCTGGCACCAAGCAATCGGATGCACACTGCCCATGCTACCTCCGCTATAGCTGGTTTCATCGAGTACGGCCAACACATGGACCTTGCCGTAGGGATTACTACGGAAGTTGTACCACTCGTCGGTACGCACCCAGCGTGCGGGGAGCATGGCTGTCGAGGGGTGTGTGCGGTCGATAACCTTTACGGTGGCGGTTTGAACGGCTGGATGGCTAGCAAAGTAGGCGCCGATAAGGCCGCTGTAGAAGGGCCAGTCGTATTCTGTGTCGGCTGCTGCATGAATGCCTACGAAGCCTTTCCCAGAGCGAATAAACCGTTCAAAGGCTGCCTGCTGCGCAGCATCGAGCACGTCGCCGGTGGTGTTTAGAAAGACGATCACTTCAAAGTTTTGCAGCACCTCATCACGAAAAACCGCTGGGTCTTCGGTGGCTATGACTTCAAAGTGATGTGCTTGGCCCAGCTCCTGAAGGGTCTGGATGCCTGTGGGTATGGAGCTGTGCCGAAAACCCAACGTTCGCGAAAAAACCAGCACGCGAAAGTCATACGGATAAGGAGAGGCTAGCACATCGGGCTGGAGCGTTGCCGCTGGCGTAGCTGTCAAGAGTAAAGCCAAGAGTAGCAGCTTCATGGAGCCGTGCGTCCTGTTAATCCATAAATAGCCGAAGGTCTACTGTCTCGGCAATGCGGCGATGGCCTGCTTCGTTCGGATGCAGATGGTCGCCGCTATCCCAGTTGGGATGCAAGCGTGAGGGATGCTCTGGGTCACGTAGTGCTGCGTCGAGGTCAATGATGCCGTCAAAAGCATTACTGGAACGGATCCAAGCGTTCACGCGCTGGCGGGCGAGCTCCCGTTCTGGCGTGTAGTAAAAAGCGCCCTCAAAAGGCAGGAGCGTAGCCCCGTAGATGCGTAGGCCGCGGTTGTGGGCCTGTTCGATCATCCACCGGTAGGCTGCGATCAAGGAATCGGCTACAGCTAAGGCTCCTTCCAACCCTCCCATAGCGCCCCCAATGTCGTTAATGCCTTCAAAAACGATTACCCAACGCACTCCAGGCTGATCGAGCACGTCGCGTGTGAAGCGCTCCAAGGCAGAGGGGCCCAGGCATTGGCGTAGGACGCAATTGCCCCCGATGCCCATGTTTAGCACCGCTATATGGCGCGTTTGGGGATCCGCCTGCAGCCGACGGGCGAGCTCGTCAGGCCAGCGATTCTGCTTGTTTGTGCCTGAGCCGCGCCCGTCGGTAATCGAATTGCCTAAAGTGACCACAGCGGCTGCCCCTGGAGCTACAACGTCGATGGCATGGATCACGTACCAGCGCTCAAAAGTGACAGCTTCAGGCATTTCCCGCGCATCGACCGCTGAGCCTGACTGCAGGTACGAAGTTGTTCGAGACCCAGGATGGCCCGTGATTTCAGCGGGTACAGTGCCGAAGTGCAGGGTAATGGCGATGTTGGATAGCGGCTGAAGCGGATAGTCGATCGGATCAGACACCACATGCTCACCTGCTGGAATGCTCACCGAAGTTTGGCCATTGAAGGTGAGTGCGCGGTCAGTAGCTGGATCGATGGCGCTGCCCCCCAAGGATTGGGCCAGATGCGCAGCCTTCAGCACCAAAGGTGAACTCCCATACGCGTTGGAAAAGCGAACCCGTAGTCGACGGCCACCTAGGGAAACGCGCACAACCTGCCGCAGCGTATTGCCTGCTAATCCTGGCGGTGGAGGTAAGTTATGGGGTTCCACAAGCTGGGGAGCGGTGGCCCAGGTGCCTACCCAGGCTTCCGAAGGCTGGCTATGGCTACGACAGGCGGTCAGCAGGGCCACTGCGCCTAGCAAAAAGAAAGCGGTCCGAAAGCGCAACATGCTTATCGTGCAGGCTTATGCTGGAAATACCGGCTGGCAAATTCTAAGAAATAGGGCCAGTTAGGGTCATTCGTGTGTCCGTCTTCATGCATCCGGAAAGCGATTTCCCCTTGGTCCAGTAAGATGCCGACAGGGGGCATGACGTCGGTACCAAGACCTGTTTTGCCCAGCAGTCGATAGACAGCTTCGGCATGGACAGCGGCCAGAAACATGCCGCGAGCATCCACCCAGTGCCCTTCTACTTCTGGCGAACCCGTTCCGATAAAGATCGGTCGGGGAGCAACAAGCGCAATGAGCATATGTGCGTCGACAGGCAAGTCATTCGGCGTTAGGGGCCCAGCATACTTGAGAAAATTCCCAGCGAACCAGTGATACTCGGCTGCCGAAGCCAAATTCTCGATCTGTTCGCCAAAACGACGCCGCAAGAGTTTGGCGCCACCTGCGCCTGAAGATCCGATAAAGCCGATGGCAAAGCGTTGGTCGTAGGCCATAGCCACCAAGGCGGCTTTTCCGTAACGGGATAGCCCTTCGATGGCTATGCGTGTGGCGTCGACGTCTGGATCGGTCTCGAAGTAATCCATCGCTCGGCTAGCGCCCCAAGCCCATGCCCGCAGTGCGCCCCAGTCGTCGGGCTTGCGGGATTGGCCGCAGCTGGTTAGCCCAATGATGCCTTCCGTGAGTCCTGCGCCATAGTCAGGCTGATAGCTGGTTGGGATAAGTTCGGCAAAACCCCATCCGCGCATCAGAATCAACCGTTGCCACTCGGTGAGTGTGGCCTTTTCAGCTGCAGGGCGTTGCATCCAGGGCGGCCAAGCAAAACCAAAATGAAGGATTACCGGCACTGGAGCCTGAGCTGTAGTCGGCAAACTGAGCGTAAGCTCCAAGGATAGCTGCAGACTTGGACAGCGTGTATTATCGACCCTGCCTTTAAGTTTTTTGATCACTACAGGAAAGGTATCTCGCTTTTCCCGAAGGACTTGAACCACTTCCCACTGTACAGGGGGCACGTTGGGTGGGATGCGGCCGTAAACTTCTCGATCGAAATCCTCGAGGATTTCTGGGCGCCGTTTTTCCCACCATTGCTGAGCAGTGGTTACCAGCGAGCCGTCCGCAAATCGTAGCGGATCAGGTAGGGTGTAGGGAGGAACTTTCGACTCGTCGGTATTGGCTTCTGCAGGAGAGGGCCCAGCCCGTAGGCTGTCGATACCCAAACGTCGCAGCATACGCTGGTAGTCTTCTTGCGTGGCCCTACGCAAGGCTAACCACATGGCCGAATCCGGCCGCTGCGCAAGTGCTGGCCGAATGGCTATCCCCAGCCCGATAAACAGCAGCGCACAGCGATGCATAGCCTAGCTTTTTCAGCTAAAGACACCCACCGCTGCATACTGCCCTATTAGAATGCCTTACCGGGGTCGCAGCGGCCGGATGACGACTTCCGAGATCAGGTAGTTGTCGTCTGTTTCCAGCACGTGCAAAACGGTTTGCGCCACCTGCTCAGGTGTAACTGGATGGTCGGCTCCGCGCATGCCCGACACCTCGAAAAATGCTGTAGCAACCGAACCGGGATACACGCAGGTTACCTTGATGCCGTGGTGGCGCAGTTCCTGCATGATCGCTTCGCTAAAGCCCCGCACGCCAAACTTGGTGGCATTGTAAGCGCTCAGGTTAGGATTCCCCACCAAGCCGGCCACTGAAGCGATATTGATGATGTGCCCACCAAAACCCGTCTCAGCGTTTTGTTTTTTCATTTGTGGTACAGCCGCACGGGTACAAAGAAAAACACCTCGCAGATTGGTGTTCATCTGCACGTCCCAGTCCTCCAGCGAGAGCTGGTCGACGGCCCCTAGCTTGCCCAACCCAGCATTGTTGATCAGAATGTCTAGGCGGCCTGCTTCTCGCACAATACGTTGGAAGGCGGCCTCTACCTCGTTCGCATGGGTTACGTCGCAGACAACCGGGTGAAAACGGGAGCCTAGTTCGCTCTGCAGGGCGTTCAGGCGTTCGGCACGCCGGGCCAAACCATATACCTGAGCTCCTTTGTGCACCAAGGCAATAGCAAATGCACGGCCAAGACCACTGCTGGCACCCGTAACAACGGCTACTTTATCCTGCAATTCCATTGGATCGTTACGTTGGGTTAAGGATAAAAGGACCTTCCTAATCTACGATCGATGCTACTTATGCTAGCTACGCCAGAAGCGCGACTGCAACAAGAGCTGCATCGCATATTGCGAGAAAAATGCGATGCGCAGTCTGTGGCAAAGCTGGCCTGTAGTTTTTCCCCCAGCCAAATTGTGGCATGGCTTCAGCCGTTCATCAGTGCGCATCGCCGGCAGCGCATCGAGCAGGTGCTGGCAGGGCGCACCTATACCATTGTACCGGTCGTTGAAGGGTTAGCCAACACGGGCAATGTCAGCGCGGTGATGCGCTCGGCGGAAGCTTTAGGCTATCAAGCCTTTGGCATCATTAAGGGAAGCGTTCAAAAGTTCAAAACTTCTGAACGCACCAGCCAAGGCGCCGATAAGTGGTTGGACCTATGGACATGGCAAACAGCTACAGAGGCTGCCCAGGCACTTAAAGCCGCTGGCTACCGTCTGGTGGCTACTACGCTGGAAAATGCAGCCCCTATCGAGACCTTTGATTTTACGGTGCCCACCGCGCTGGTCTTCGGCAATGAGCTAGCGGGGGTGTCGGAGGAATTGTTAAAACAGGCCGACGCGCGATGCGTCATTCCCCTGATGGGCTTTACGCAAAGTTTTAACATTTCCGTAGCCGCAGCTATTGCGCTTTACCATGCCTATCGCGATCGCATGGCGCGGCAAGGACGGCACGGCGATTTGCCACCGGTTTGGCAAGAAACCCTAAAGGCGATCTTCTACTTGCGCAGCGTGCGCCATGCGGGTAAGTTTCTCTGGGCACGCTTAAAGCAGGAAAACAGTGCTTGCCCCTAAGTCACCTGTTAGGGTTTCACCAAAGGTACCGCCTGTCTTTGTCCGGTTTCCGGGTCTTCAATCCAAACTTCGTAGCTAATGGGCACGGTAGGGCGCAGCATAGCACTGACCGAACAGTACTTTTCTTGGGAAAGCTGTACGGCCCGGGCCACCTGTTCGGGCTTAAGCCCGCGTCCAACGACGCGATACGTGAGATGAATGCGGGTGTAGACCCGCGGATGGGTCTCCGCACGTTCGGCTTGGGCCTCAAGCTGAAGATCAGTAAGGGGCGCACGCATTTTTTGGAGTATGGAAACCACATCCATGGCCGAGCACCCCATGAGCGCAATCAGAACCATTTCCATCGGACCTGTTGCGCCCGATGGCCGTCCCTCATGTGCGGCATCGAGTACGGTCCAATGCCCAGAGCCGCCTTGACCCATAAACGTCAAGCCCTCAACGTATTTAAGTCGTGCCTGCATCGCTTCTATTGGTGGTTTTTGAAAGCGCAAAATCGACATTTTACCTTGATAAGGCAACATAAAACGCGTTTACGAACTATCGAGAAAGGTGCCACATGGGACGCTGGCTGAAAGAGGCCTGGCTAGATGGTCTCGTTACGGTGGTGATCGTGCTGGCTGCTATTCCTGCGCTGCCTTGGGCACGCTGGATCGTACTGGTGTACACACCGTTTATGTTGTTGCTTAAGCTGGTGGCGTTGTGGGCTGCACCGCATTTACCGCGTGTGCGTCAGCATACCCCCCAAGCCCTGTTTCATGTACTTTATGGGCTCAATGTGCTGGTCCTTGGGGTTGGACGCTGGTGGTGGATGGCGTTTGCCTGGGCGCTCATCTGGGGGCTTTCAGCAGCCATCGCACACCGTCAGCGCTCTGCTTAGGACCCGAGCATGTGGCCCAGATCCAAGCGCGTATGTTACAGACTTACTACACCCTGCATGCTTTGGCCGAAGCGTGGCGCCGCGAGCTGCGTGGCAGCCAGCTTATCGATGCTTTTTCGCAAGTGCGCCGTGAGCTGGTGTTGGCTTTTGCCCAACCGAAGGCCCAATGGATGGTGCGCCTCTCGACGGGGGCGTTCCGGTACGTTTTTCGCGTCGAAGGCTATCACCGAGCGCGTCGTAACGTGGCTACGCTATTTGCCGCAGCACACGGGCGCACCCTGGTGGATATCCGGGTGGCCGAACGAGACCGGGTGCTTTTTTTTGAACTGGACGACGCCTCTTACTTTCAGTGCTGGCTCTATGGGCCGCGGCCAAACGTGCTCTGGGTTGGACCAGATGGGCGGGTTCGAGCGGCTTTCGCGCAAGACGACGCCTGGCGTGGACAGCTGGCGCCAGCACCGTGCCCCGCTGCTGCAGTGGACACCTTTGCTGCGTTTCAAGCCCGTTGGCAGCCCAAAGGTCGCACGCTCACGCAAGCTGTGGCCGCCGCTTTCCCGCTGTTTGATGCACTGCTTGCGCAAGAAGTGATCTTTCGCGCTGGGCTGGAGGAACAGTTGCCCGCAGAATGTACGGAAGAGGCATTGCAACGTTTGTATGCCGCCGGTAGTGCACTTGAAACTGCACTGCAGCATCCGGCCCCTCGGCTTTACCGGATTGATCCGTGGACGACACAATTTGCCCTGATTCCCCTTGAGCATCTGGCGCACCTGCCCTGCGAAAGCTTTGATTCGGTCGATGCGGCGGTGCATGTGGCTACGCGTCGGGCCCTGGCCGTAAAGGCGTTTCGGGAAGCTTACCTACCGCTTCGGCAAACATTCGAAACAGCACTGGAGCGCCTCAAACAGCAGCAGCAGATGCTTGCGGCCGCACTCGCCCGGCCTGAACGTGCCGAGCAGTATGCGCGTTGGGGTCACTTGCTCATGGCCCAGGCGCACCTGGTGCCGACAGGCGCTGAAATGGTGGCGCTCCCCGATTGGTTTGGCGACGGTAGCTTGGTGCAGATCCCACTTGATCCCTCCCGCTCCGTCGTAGAAAATGCCCAGGCCTACTACGAACGTGCCCGAGCAGCCCGCCAGGAACGAGAGACAATCCAAAAACGCTTGGAAGACGTGCAGCGTCGGCTACCGCGACTAGAGGCGCTACGTAGCGAGCTGGAAGCAATTTCAAGCATGCCTGCGCTTCGCACGTTTCGGCAACGCTATGCTGCAGAACTTGCCGCGCTCGGCCTAGCGCACAGCACGCGTTTGCAGCAAACCGAACCTGGTTTTCGACGCATTCCACTGGGTGGGGGCTACGAGGCCTGGATTGGCCGAAACGCCCGAGAGAACGATGCACTCACGTTTCGCTATGCACGTCCGTTTGATGTGTGGCTACATGCACGGGACGTTCCAGGGTCCCATGTGATTTTGCGACTTCCTGGCCGTACCCATCAGCCCCCTCGACACGTGCTGGAACAGGCAGCCGCACTAGCAGCCTACTTTAGCAAAGCACGTGGAAGCTATCTGGTGCCTGTCGTTGCAGTTCCTCGCAAGTATGTGCGCAAACCACGTGCTGCTGCCCCAGGTACTGTCGTCTTCGAGCAAGAGACTGTACTCCTGGTCCAACCCCAGCCGCCCGAAGTGCTGCAGACAGCAAATTTTTAGCGAGAACAATCCTTATGCTGGCAAGACCGTGAAAGAACCCGTAAGTTAGGCCGTTCGCGTAAAACACCTGTCAATCAGAAAAAAAACATGTCTTGGTGGGAAGCTTTGGTTCTAGGTCTTTTGCAGGGACTGACCGAGTTCTTGCCGGTTTCATCCTCAGCGCACCTAGTCCTTGGACAGTATCTGTTGGGACTCAATCCCGGTGGCGTAACCTTTGAGGTGTTCGTCCACTTTGGCACGGTACTCAGTATCATCACAGTTTATCGGCAGCGCATCGGGGGGCTTGTGCTGGAGACCCTACGCGTTTTACCCCGCCCAGCGCAGTGGGTGCAGGCTTATCAAGAACGCGAATCCTTTCGGTTGGCGGTGTGGATTTTGATCACCTTAATTCCTACGGGACTGGTGTATCTTTTGATGGGTGATTGGATCGAGCAAACGTTTGAACATCCGCGTTTTGCAGCCGGCATGCTGCTGGTGACCGGAACGCTGCTGGTGCTGACGCGCTTGCGGCGTCATCCAAAGGGAGATCTTTCTTCGATAAAAGCGTTCGTGGTGGGCGTCGCCCAGTCGGCGGCCATGCTACCGGGCATTTCGCGCTCCGGAGCTACCATTTGTGCAGCAATTTATCAGAATGTTCGGCCCGAGCGGGCAGCAGATTTTTCCTTTCTGATGCTTTTACCCGTTGTGCTGGGCGCTACGCTGCTGAAAGGACTAGAGCTGCTCGCACAGCCTGACGCGATTGGTATGCTTCCGCTCCTTGTGGGTACCATAGCGGCCTATGGATCGGGCATTGCTGCCATCAAACTGCTGCTTCGCATTGTGCGGCGTGGACACCTGGCTTATTTTGCCTACTATTGTTTTGCTGTGGGGTTACTAGGACTTTGGCTTATCCGCTGAGTGCAACACGGGTGCAAGCTGGTCGTAGAGAGGAAGGACCCTGTGCACATGCCTTAATGCCGCAATGCCGTTAACCTACGACGAAGCGGTTCGCCGGGAAATCGACCACTGGGTGCAATCTGGCGGACCCATTTGGCAAGGAATCTTCGATCGCGCTATGCGACCTGTGGATGCGCTGTTTGCGCGTTGGGCTCCCTCGGCATGGCGAGAGCAGCTTGAGGCTGCTGTAGCTCGTTTTCTTGAAACGCTGCACGACGTAGCCAGCTGGACCTATAATGAGGCCGAATTGCTCCAACACCTTCGACAGCAGGGGTTGGAGGTCGATTGCCTTGAAGCGCTCCAGACCGAGCCTTTAGAGCGGTTGGATCCGCTCGTGCAACCGCTGTTTGGCACGCATGCTGTGCTAGCGGCCCTTGAAGGAGCTGGAGCAGGCTTAGGAGGCCTCCTATGGGCTGCTGCCGACGTGCCGCTCCTTTTCACGATCAATCTGCGCCTGATTCAGCAGATTGGAGCCGTCTATGGTTTCCGCGTGCACGTACCCGCCTTTCGGCCTTTGGTGCTAGCGATATTTAATGCAGCAGCGGCAGGAACCAGCCAGGCGCGCCAGAACGCTTTACGCGAAGTCAGCGTAGCCGCAGCGCTGCTGGCACGAGGAGCTCCTTACCAAGGCCGCACGCGCGACTTTATTCGCGAACAAAATCGACATTTACCACGCGAGTTGGTAAAAAATTTGGCCCGCCGCAAGCTGAGCCAGCTCATTCCGCTGGCTGGCGCGGCCGTAGGCGCAGGCGTCAACTACGTCTTTACGCGCGAAACAGGTTACACCGCCTATATGCTCTTTCGGGCATTGCATCTCGAGCAGCGAGACCGTCGCTAAGGCGGGAACGAAAGTATACGCAAAAGCTTTCCCAGGGCCACCAAACCAAACCGTGGGGACGATGGCGCTGGTAGCGATTGTTGGTAGGCCTAATGTAGGAAAATCAACGCTTTTCAACCGGCTTACGCGCTCGCAGCAGGCCATTACGCACGACGAGCCTGGCGTAACCCGTGACCGCATTTACGGCACAGCTGAATGGAATGGGGTTTCGTTTTCTGTGGTGGACACGGGAGGCTACGTCCCGCACTCGGCAGACATTTTCGAGCAAGCGATTCGCGAACAAGTTGAAATCGCTATCCAAGAGGCCGACCTGATTTTGTTTATGGTGGATGCGAGCACCGGGATTACTGACCTGGATGACGCATTGGCCCAAATGCTGCGACGTACCGAAAAGCCGGTTATCGTCGTGGCCAATAAAGCCGACAACGACGAACGGACTTGGGAAGCCCAAGTCTTTTATCAGCTGGGCTTGCCGAGCGTTTATCCCATCAGTGCCCTAAGTGGTCGGGGTACTGGTGAGCTGCTCGACGCGCTGGTGCAGCAGTTGCCCCGCCAGACGAGAGCCCCTATTTCAGAGGAACGGCCGCGTTTGGCCATTGTTGGTCGGCCTAATGTAGGTAAGTCGTCCCTAACGAATGCGCTGTTGGGAGAGGAACGCGCTATTGTGACCGACAAGAGCGGCACCACGCGCGATGCGGTGCATTCTGTGCTTAAGTACTACGGCCGCGAAATCGTTCTGGTAGACACCGCTGGCCTAAGGCGCCGTAGTCGAATCCGGGAGAACATCGAGTTTTATGCTACCTTGCGTACGGAACGCGCGCTTCGGGAATGTGACGTGGCGCTGGTGCTACTCGAGGCTACCGAAGGCGTGACGGCCCAGGATATTCGCATTTTACGTCAGGCCGAGGCTTTGCGTAAAGGCATGGTGCTCGTGGTCAATAAATGGGACTTGGTCGAAAAAGACGCGAACACGATGAGGCTTTGGGAAGAGGCAATCCGCGCGCGCCTGCCTACGTGGCAACATGTGCCTTTGCTGTTTATCTCAGCCAAAACGCGCCAGCGTATCCACCGCGTGTTGGAGACCGCCCTCATGGTCTACGAAAATCGTCGCCAGCGCGTGCCGACCAGCCGGCTAAACGAGGTGCTTCAGGCTGCATTGGCGCAGCAGCATCCGCCAAGCTATCGAACCCATCCGGTGAAGATCAAATATGCAGTGCAGCTTGAAACAGCCCCACCGGTTTTTGCCTTTTTCTGCAATCGTCCAGAAGCGATCAAAGAATCCTACCGGCGCTATCTGGAAAAGCAATTGCGGGCGGCTTTTGGCTTTGAAGGCGTGCCGCTGACGCTGGTTTTTAAACAAAAGTAGCGGATCTGTCGTTTACAAAGGCACTGCTAAGCCCGCATTGATGACAAGCAAGCCCCATTATGCCTGGAAAACCCGCTAACCTGGCTTCTCCGAACGAGCGAAAGCTGAGCTTTTGGGAGCGGCTGTATCTGCCTACTGTATTGGGAGGCCTAAGCTTTACATGGCGCAAGATGCGTGCGCCCCTCTACACACTGCAGTATCCTGAAGAGCAGTGGTACCCGCCGGACAGCTACCGTGGGCGGCCTGTGTTGGTAGAGGAAAACGGTCGGCCACGCTGCGTGGCCTGTGGGCTTTGCGCGCGGGCTTGCCCGCCGTTGGCCATCTCGATGCAGGCGAAAGAAGTCGAGGATCCGAAGGAACGGGAGCCAGCCTGGTTTGAGATCAACATGCTGCGCTGCATCTATTGTGGCTACTGCGAGGAGGTCTGTCCAGAAGAGGCCATCGTGATGTCTAAGGAGTATGACCTGACGTTCCAGAGTCGGGAAGAAGCCATTTTTGGGTTAGAAAAGCTTTTGGTGCCCGCTGAGCGGCTTAAAGATCGTCTGGAGTGGCTCAGGCACTACAAAAATCCCCCGTACGGGCAGTCTTGGGAATTTCGAAAGGAAAACAACCTGCATAGCCTGAAGGATCGACCTTTCTTGAAGTGGTTGCTAGAGCAAAAGGGCATGGAGGCCTTACGCAGCACGCACCTGCGACCTGAAGCGCCGGTAGCGGCCCAGATGTCCTGGGGCGGTGTGCGGGCTGAAGGCTAGAGCCATGCGCAAAGCCCAAAGTCTAGCGACGCTACGCGAAGCTTTGCTCAGCCAGCTGGCTTACCTCATCGATGAGGCAGAAGCCATGCGAAAGCTGGCCAGCGAAATCCCAGAGCCGCTGCAGACGGCCCGCCCGTTGCCTGAGGAGCCTTCGCTGCGAGAAACCTATGGCATGCTGATCGCTGCCGACGAGCAGGTCTTTGGTCCAGCACTCGATGCGTTACTCGAAGGGACTGCCCGCATCCTTCCACTGCCCGACGATGTCCAGCTCCAGACGTTTGAAGACTGGAACGCCATTCCCCTGGCCCTTTTACTGGATCGCTTGCAGCAGGCCCGCCGCGCTTTGCTGATGCGCCTTAAACAAGCCGCGCCAGAGGCCTGGGAGCATGCTGCCTACTGCGGCTCGGAGCGCTGGGATGTTTATCGGTATGTATACGCTATTGTGCAGCATGATTTCGCGTTGCTGCAGGCTTTAGGCTATCGACTTTATAATGCCACGTTGCCAGGGCGCCCGCGTCCACCCCGATAAGTTGCAACAAGTGCGCAACTTCCCCCCAGCCTCTTGTAGGAAGCGCTCACTTTTTCTACCTTTCTTCAAAAGCACTGTAAAAATGCATGGCTGCGTCGGGTGCAGGGAAAACCTTTGAGGAGCTGGAAGTAGCCTTCCGGCATGGTAACTTTGCGCCCCTGTACTTTTTGTTCGGGGAAGAGACATTTTTAATCGATACGCTGCAGCAGCTAGTAATCACCCATGCCCTGGAACCTGCCTGGCGAGACTTCAACCTAAATATCGTCTACGGCGACGAAGTCGAGGCAAGTGCAGTATTGGCGCTGTGCCGTAGCTTACCGGTTATGGCGCCGCGACGTGTGGTAATTGTACGCAATTTTGACAGTTTGCGGGATAACCGCCAGTTTGCCGCCTATGCGGAACACCCCAATCCGCAAGCGGTGGTGCTGCTCGTAAGTCCAGGGCGGCCCAACCTAAATACGCAGCCCTACCGTGCCTTGCAAACGCATGCCGTCTGGGCCGAGCTGCGTCCGCTCAAGCCTGCCCAGATGCCTGCCTGGATTACCCGCTATGCACAGCAGGAAGGCTACCAGTTGACGCCAGAAGCCCTGCAACAGTTGGTAGCGTATGTGGGCACCGACCTGCAAGCGGCCGTTCAAGAGCTGCAAAAGCTTTTTACGTTTGCCGGGCGCCGGACGATGTTAACAGCTGATGACGTCGTTAGCGTTAGTGGACAGACCCGTGCTTTTAATGTCTTTGAACTGCAACGCGCGGTAGGGGAGAAACGCTATGCTGAAGCAGTTACAATTATGGAACACTTATTGCGGCATGCTTCAAATCCCCGGAGTGAGGCACTCCGCATCGTTTCAGTACTGACAACATATTTCATGAAGCTCTGGAGGCTGACACTTTGCCAGGCACAGCGGCTTCCAGAAAAGGCGATTGCCGCTCGGATTGGTGTACCCCCGTATTTTTTGCAGGAATATGTGCAGGCTGCTCGCCGCTATGAGCTGCCAGCGATCCGCTTTGTGCTTGCGGCGTTGCTGGCCGCTGACGCCGAGCTAAAAGGCGAAAGCGAGCGGGACCCGCACCTGGTGGCGCACTTACTCCTGCGCCAAATCACCGCAGCGGGTCAGGGGGTGCAACGACAGAACCATTTGGTCCGTACCTTTTTGTAATTCACCTATCATCGATAGCGATGAACATTCAGCAGAAACAGCGCATCGTGCTGCGCCGAAAGGCGCTGGCGCGTCAGGATGAGCGGGAAAAGGCCCGCTATGAGGAACTGCTGCGCATGAGCGATGAAGACCTTATGGCTCAATTTCAGGCGGGAACGGTAGAGGCTTTCGACATTCTGGTGAGCCGATATAAAGACCCGTTAGCCAACTACTTGTATCGTTTTTTGGGGGATCCGAAAGAAGTCGAAGACCTCTTGCAAGAGACGTTTATGCGCGTATACCGAAACCGACACTCTTATCGCCGCATCGCGAAATTTTCTACCTGGCTCTATACAATTGCAGGCAATCTGGCACGCTCCGAATATCGGAAGCGTAAGCGGCGCCGCCTGTATTCCTTGCAGTCGGTCAACCGTGAGGAAGAGGAATACGAGGTGGAGATTCCTGACGAGACGTTTGCTCCAGACCGGCACACAGAGAGCACCATTCAGGACCACTACATTCAGGAAGCCCTGAAGCAGATTCCAGAAGAGTTCCGTGAAGTGGTGGTGCTTCGGGATGTGCAGCAGCTTTCTTACGAAGAGATTGCGGAGATTACCGGGCTTCCCATGGGTACGGTAAAAAGCCGAATCAACCGGGGACGGACGAAGCTGCAGGCACTTTTGAAAGACGTCTATCCCATGCCTGAGGAATCCTAAACGCGGGTCTTGTCGTAAGTTCAGGGCCGGCCAGCACACGCAAGCCGGCCCTGTGCGTTTTTGTTGCATGAGCGTAGCGTTTGAAGGCCTATGCGCGAGGATTACCACGATCCCGATTCATCGCGGCCAGAAGAGAGCAGTTGTCCCTTTAGCGATTGGGACGAATTGCTCTGTGAATATGTCGACGGTACGATGGATCCGGCGGTGCGCCAAGTGTTTGAGGAATACTTACGGGCTAATCCAGCAGTGGCCCACCATGTGGCCTGTCTGTGTCGGACGCGCCAGTTGCTCCATCAACATGGAGCCTGCATGCTGCGCGCTCCTGAAGGCTTCCAGGCTCGGTTGCGGCAACGTTTGGCCTATGAAATGATGCGGGAACAGCGGGTTTTGGACTACGTCAGCTTGCCTCTGCGGGGGGTAACGGTGCTGGCTTCAGCTGCTGTGATCCTGTTTCTGGTCGGTATGTATACCGGCACGTGGCTATATGCTGAAAATGTGACGCGGCCTTCCTCGACTGAAGTCGCACCGGTCGCTTCTCCTGCGGTATCTTCTGAATTCGTGACATGGAAGTACGCGTGGACCCCGCGTCCTGTGTTGCCACCGCGAAATGGTGCCATGCTTTCAGCAGCGTGGAGGGAGCCCGCAGCGTCGGTGCCTATAGGCCTACGGGATACCCTAGAAACGTTGCGTCTCGTGCAAAGAAGCCATGGAGCACCTTGACAGGTGCCTAAGATTGATCGTAGAATAGCCCAGCTTGGGCCCTTAGCTCAGCGGTTTAGAGCGCTCGCCTCACACGCGAGAGGTCAGTGGTTCGAATCCACTAGGGCCCACACCCCACCGCGCGATGCGGTGGGTTTTTTATTTTGCTTCGAAGAGCCTTGCCGTTGCAGCATGCATTTGGGGGCACTACCTTTTAAAAAACCGCAGAAACAGGCAAGGATATCATGGCGTTGGCCGTTGCCGTTCTTGGTGCAGGGGCTGTCGGGCGATCGCTGGCCTGGGCCCTCCGACAGGCCGGCTATGCGATCGCTGCCGTAATCAGTCGCCGTCTGGAATCCGCTCAGGCATTGGCTGCACAGGTAGGCGCACCGGTGGCTTCTACGGCACTGGAAGATCTACCTGCGGATGTGCCGTTGGTGTTTTGTTGCGTTCCCGACGATAAGCTCCCCCTGCTGGCCCAGCAACTGGCCCATCTGCCACGTAACTGGTCGACTACTGTTGTAGCCCATACCTCAGGAGCACTGCCTGCTCACATTTTGGCACCGCTGGCCGAGCGTGGCGCCTCGCTTCTAAGTTTCCATCCTTTGCAAGCCTTTCCGAAGACAGGATCGCTTGTTTCACTCCAGCATGTTTACGTCGGGTTGGAAGGAGATCCTAAGGCCATGGCCCTAGGATACGAAGTGGTGCACGCGTTGGGGGCCTATCCCATCGAATTGACCGCAGAGGCTAAGGCCCGCTACCACCTGGCTGCAGTGCTCGTTTCTAATGGGCTAGGGGCGCTACTGGCCATGGCCGGTGAGGTGCTCGCAACGATTGGCGTGTCCCGACAGCAATCGCGAGACTTGCTGTTGCCTTTGTTGCGTGGAACCCTAGAAAATATGCGCGCCTCTCTTCCCGAAGAGGCCTTGACCGGACCCGCCGTACGGGGTGACCTGCAGCCGATCCAGCAACACCTTGAGGCCTTAAAAGCCCATTTGCCCCATTTACTTCCAGTTTACGCGGCGTTGACTACCGAGATGATTCGCGCAGGGGTGCGTGTTGGGCGCTTGGACCCTAAGCAGGCAGCACTTGTGCTCGATATGCTTCGAGCGGCTTTAGATGCAGCGCAAGACTTTTGGTTATAAGCAATTATCGCTACCGGAACATCTTTCTGCATGATCGGTTGGCGCCTGTCGGCACGAATCCTGAAGTAAACACACGTATGCGCTCTATTGGTCGAAGGCGTTGGGAAGCGGCTCATTCCCCCGAAATTACTCCTACTGCAACGCATCGCTACCTAGACGAACTGGACATTTTGTTACAAAGCCCAGAGACCTCTACGTTAGCTTTTCAGGCCTTGCTGGCTTCGCTAACGCGCGCGCTAGAACAAGTGCAGCTGCAGCTACAACAAGCGCACAAGGCCGCTCTGTCGCTAGCTCAGCGGGAAACGCTGCACGAGATGAACCGTGTGTTGCAGGCCGTAATTCAGCGAATGCGTCAAGCCCTCACGGCTCCGGGGCAATATTTACTCCAGTTGAATGACACAGCTGCGAGTTTAGCCCATGAACCTTCCTGGTGGTTTGCGCTGGCCGAGGCATTAGAAGTCATCGAAACAACGCTGCAGCGTACGCTTTCTCTGGTGCAAGGGCAGCCGCACCGCAGCCTATCCCGCCAGTTAGGCGCTGTGCTACTGCGGCTGCTACGCCGCTATCAGCATCACCTGCTGTGGGAAGCACGTGAATGGATCGAATGAGTTGCCTGAAGCCATAGCCTCCTGCCTGCAGCTTGCAGATAGTGAAGTAGCCATGCGCTGGGAGGCACTTTTGCGCCGCCTAGCAGCGCAGTTTGGTCGCTTGCCTTCAGGTATTGAACACGTGCTTTTTTTGATCGGTCTTCAAGAACGCGGACAGGGCTACGAGCCCAATTTACCTCGGGAGGAAAAGCAGGCCTTGATTGTAGACGGCGCAGGGTATGCCCTGGCGACACTGGGGCTTTTTAAGCGCCTTCCTTCTGGTTGGGAACCAACCCTTACGCCTTGGCCTGTGCTTTCGCAAGAAGCACAAGAAAAGCTGCTGCGCGTGGCTATCCTGGAATATTTTGCCCGCCAGCAAGCTTAGCCGTAGTGGAAACCCATCAGCGGAGCCTGGGGTACCCACGCCGTGTTCAACACGGCGACGTAGCCGCTAGGCTGCGTCTTTTGTTTTGCCCCGAATTGTTAATGGAAAACATGAAGCGCGTACTTACCGAACAGGAACTCGAGCGCCGCCGAGCCCGCCAGCAACTCGAAGCCTTGGGTATTACGCCTTATCCCTATCGTTGGGAAGTTTCCGCTCACGCGGCTGAAATTCTCTCCCGCTTCGACGATGCGCGCCACCAACCGCGTCCCGACGGTCCGGCTCCCGAACCTTATACGGTGTCCATTGCTGGACGCATCATGAGCCGGCGCATTATGGGTAAGGCGGCCTTCTTTGACGTGCAGGATGAAAGCGGCCGTATTCAGGTCTACGTGCGCCAGCAAGACTTGCCTGAAGGGTTTTACGAGCAGGTTTTCAAGAAGCTGCTGGACATTGGCGACATCGTGGGTGTCGAGGGGTTTGTCTTTCGAACCCGTATGGGCGAGATCACCGTCCACGCCCAAAGGCTTGAGTTGCTGGCCAAAGCGCTGCGCCCCTTGCCTGTTGTCAAAGAACAGGATGGGCGCCTGTATAACGAAGTGACCGACAAAGAATTCCGCTACCGCCAACGCTATGTGGACCTGATCGTCAACCCGGAAGTGCGAGAGGTCTTTCGTAAGCGGGCACGGATGATCGCAGCAATTCGGCACTTTCTGGATACGCGGGGCTATCTAGAAGTCGAAACACCTGTTTTACAACCACTCTATGGGGGCGCTACAGCCCGTCCGTTTATCACCTACCACAATGCGCTCGACATGCCACTTTACCTACGCATAGCCGACGAGCTGTACCTCAAACGGCTCATTGTTGGGGGATATGAAGGCGTCTACGAAATTTCAAAAGACTTCCGCAACGAGGGCTTGAGCCGTTTCCACAACCCAGAATTTACAATGCTTGAGCTTTACGTGGCCTATAAGGACTACTACTGGATGATGGACTTGGTAGAGGAGTTGCTTGAATATGTAGCCATTGAAGTGACCGGGCAGGCTGAAGTCCATTGGGGTGAACACACGATTTCTTTTCGGCGCCCCTGGCCACGTATACCGATGTTTGAGGCCATTCGGGAGCGGACAGGCTATGACCTCTACGGCAAGTCACGTGATGAGCTGGCCGAGATTGCACGTAAACTAGGGCTTGAGGTAGATTCCACCATGGGCAGCGGCAAAATCATTGATGCAATTTTCGGAGAGTTCGTGGAGCCGCACCTGATTCAGCCCACCTTTATTATTGACTATCCTATCGAGCTCAGCCCACTGGCCAAGCGACACCGCACAAAGCCAGGTTTGGTTGAACGCTTTGAGGTGATCGTAGGCGGCAAAGAACTGTGCAATGCCTTTAGTGAGCTTAACGATCCGGATGACCAGCGCGCCCGTTTTGAAGAACAGGCCAAGCTGCGGGCAGCAGGCGACGAGGAGGCCATGCAAATCGACGAGGATTTTCTGCGGGCCCTGGAGTATGGCATGCCGCCAACAGCCGGACTGGGCATCGGGATTGACCGGTTGGCCATGATTCTGACGAATCAGCCTTCAATTCGGGACGTGATCCTCTTTCCCCTGTTACGGCCTGAACAGCCAGCTGCAACTACCGCCTTCACGGATACCAACAGCTCAGAAGCTGCCGGGACGTAAAACAGGATGGGCGTTCTGCAGTGCAATGCGCACGTTGCGTTTAAACCCCTCAAACTTGGCCCGCTGAACCGCGCTCTTCCGAAATTTCTTCCGGAAGGCTTCCAAGTCTAGCTCTTCCCAGCGATGTAAGGGCGTGTCAGGCAAGCCAGGGCGGGGCATAAAACGCGGTTCGCTTGTGGCGTATTTGAACTTGTTCCATGGGCACACGTCTTGGCAGATGTCACATCCAAAAATCCAGTTGCCCATTTTTTCTTGAAGCTCGGCGGGAATATCGTCGCTGCGGTGCTCGATCGTAAGGTAAGAAATGCAACGCCGCGCATCTAGCACGTAAGGCTGCACAAGCGCACCGGTGGGACAGGCATCAATGCAGCGGGTGCAAGACCCGCAGTAATCGGGGATAGGTCCGTCGGGCGGTAGGGGTACGTCTACGATGAGCTCGCCGATAAAGAAAAAGGATCCCATGCGGCGGTTAATCAGGTTGGTGTTTTTGCCCATCCAACCTAGGCCGCTGCGTCGGGCCCAGGCTTTATCCATCACAGGCGCAGAATCTACAAACGCGCGACCGTGCACTTCGCCTACTTGCGCTTGCAGCCAGGCAAAAAGCTGATAGAGTTTTTCCTTGAGGACTTCATGGTAATCGTCGCCCCAGGCATAGCGACTGATTTTGCCAGTTTCAGGCGAAGGGTCGTGTGCTACCGGTTGGTAATAGTTGTGCAGCACAGAGATAATAGATTGAGCACCTTCGACCAGTTTGGTTGGGTCGATGCGTTTGTCGAAGTGGTTTTCCATCCAATGCATGCTGCCGTGAAAGCCGGCTTTAAGCCAGGCCTCAAGGCGGCGGGCTTCTTCGTCAAGCGGTTCGGCCTTTGAAATGCCGCAAGCGTCAAAGCCCAAGCGCCGCGCTTCCTGCTTGAGCGCTTGGGCTAGACGTTGCTGAGCATGGACATCGAAGCCGGGCATCGTTTGGCGCCATAGGTAGGTTATGCAACACAACGGCCGGTTTTGCAGAGAGATCCAATAAAAAAGCGGGCTTCCAGCTGGAAGCCCGCTTCAAGCGTTTTACAGAGCGCCCGAATTAGTTGCTGCCCATCAGGCCACTTTGGGTGGTGGGAATCGAGTCGGCACGGCGGTATTGGTCAGCGCCTTCTTTCTTGCTGGTTACCCCTGTAGCGCGGCCGCGGCCTACAGCTACCAGGCGGCTGGCTGCAATACCGTTGGAAGTGTAGAACTGTTCAACGGCACGGGCACGGTCTGCCGACAGCTGCTGCGGGTTACGCTCGCCAGGGGCAGCCCATCCCTCGATGCGTACATACATATTCGGGCACGACTGCAAGATTTCCAGGTTTTCTTGCAGGGCTTGACGCGCGGCATCGTTGAGCACGCTCGAGTTCCGATCGAAGAAAGCAGGGCTCAGCTCGGTTACCTCAGCGCAGAATTCCGCCTCATAAGGACGGACCGTAATGGAGAGCGTGCGCGAGTCCGAGCCGGCATTGTTCGATACGTTTAGCGTAACGGTATAGGTGCCCGGCTGGCTGTAGGTATGCGTGGGGTTAGCGCCGGTGGCAGTGCCGCCATCACCAAAGTTCCATTGATAGGTAAGGGGTTGGTCGCCCTGCACGTTGGCGCTAAAGCGCACTGCCGTCCGCGTGTCTGGCTGCAGGGGGTCAGCCGTGATCGAGATGATTTGGGCGGGCACCGGTGGGCGATACACTACTACCGAGCTCGAGCGCGTACTGGTCGACTTACCTTTACGGTTAGAGGCCGTGACGGTTACCGTATAGGTGCCAGGCTCAGAATAGGCATGGGTGACAGGGTTGCCTGAGCCTGTCGCACCATCGCCAAAATCCCACCGGAATTCGACAGGGGGCTTTGCTTTTTCATTAATGGTGGCCGAAAACGTGCCGCTTTGGTTGACTTGTAGGCTGTCAGGTCCCGATACACCTAGCACTTCGACAGGGGTCGAACGGCAGCCCGTCAAGCCCACAATCGTCAGGGCTACTAAGGCCGTCAAAGCGAGATAATGTTGTGGCTTCTGCATAGCTCGTACACAGGTTAAATGGTGAAACGATAGAAAATAGGGGGATGATCGAAAAAAGAACGGATGGTAAATCACTGAGGTCTAAAGTAAGTCCCCTTTGCCTCTACAGGATCAGAGAGATTGATAAAAATCTCCCTAACGGCTGGCCCCTAAAATAGACATTTAAAGACCCAAAGTAAAGTGACCGATTTGTAATTTCGAAGCACAGAATCCTAATAAAGTCGGCTTGAAATACGCCTGCCTGTTAGCAGGCTGACTAAACATTTTACGCAAGCTGGTTCACGTGCTTTTCCAGCTTTCGCTTATAGTTTGCCGCCTTATTTTTGTGTATAATTCCTTTGACGACCAGGCGGTCGAGCAGGCTTTTGGCCTGGTTGAGCAGTGGGAGGGCTTCAGCTTTGGTTTGTGCTGCGCGAACCTTTTTGATCAAGGTACGCATCCAGCTGCGATAGTAACGATTACGCGCCCGTCGCTTGGCGTTTTGGCGCAGGCGCTTAAGGGCTGATTTGTGGTGTGCCATGAGTGTGCTGTGGAATGGTTTTTGTCGCCTGTGGTAAGTTTATCTAGGGTCAAACTTGGGAGAGGGTGAACCCCTATGCGGTTCGGTTTGTTGCGATCTGTTTACTGAAAAATCTTGAAGGTTGGTATGTGGGCCTTGCTTAAAGTGCTGATGCGCCATGGGGATAGGCCGCTGACGGTGCTGGTGATGGAAGATGCGTATGCGGGCGTGCCGCGCTCCTATGTGGTGTATCCATGGCGGCTTTGGGGATTGCTAGTCGGTATGGCAGGGGGCATCGCCCTGGGGCTGTTTGTGCTTGTGCTGGCAACCCCGCTACGTGAATGGTTACCTGGCATGAGCAATGCTGAGGTGCAGCACCGGACACGGTTAAGCATGCTGCGTGTAGCGGCGTTGGAAGATTCGCTGGCGGCGCAGCAACAATACATGCTCCAACTGCGCAAGTTGATTTTGGGCGAAGTGGCTGCTGAATCTAGTGCAGTGCCTGCGCAAGCGCGCATGGCTTCTGCTGGCGGTGCACTAGCGTCGGAGTTAGCTCCGGCGTTTGAGCGGCGGTCGGCCGATCAGCCTGCCGTTTTTGCTGTGCCAGAGCTGGTCTTGCCCTCGCCTAGACAGGCTATCCCGATAGCGCTGCGAAGCGATCCGCTGCTGCAGTTGCAATTTCCGGTCTTACCCCCCGTAGAAGGCTTTTTAACCCGGGGGGTGGATGCCAAAAGCGGACACTACGGCGTTGACCTGGCGGTTGAAGAAGGCACTGTGGTGCGCGCTATTGGCAGTGGGTATGTGATTTTTGCCGACTGGACGCAGGCCGGAGGTTTTGTCATCGTGGTGCAACACGCCGATGGCTACATTTCTGTTTACAAACACAACCAGCGCCTGCTCAAACAAGTAGGAGATCGGGTGCGGGACCGAGAAGCCATTGCCTTAAGTGGCAACACAGGCGAGATTACCACAGGGCCGCATCTGCATTTTGAGCTTTGGCGTCATGGGCTGGCGCAAGATCCGTTAAACTATTTCGTAACCCGCTAGACGTATGGCAGTATTTGGCAACACAACCCGAAAAGAGGGGCATCGCTCGGTGGGGACGCCGGCTCCTAACCAGCTTAACCTGATTGGGGAAGGGACTGTTTTTGAAGGGACGCTGCGTACGGCGCACGACATTCGGGTGAGCGGACGCATCGTTGGTGCTTTGCATGTGCAAGGAAAGGCGATTGTCGCTGCCGAAGGCGTCATCGAAGGAGAACTGCATGCAGCCAATGCGGACATTGCAGGGCAGGTTCAGGGCAACCTCTTTATTCAGGAGACGTTGCTGCTAAAAGAGTCGGCTCGCGTAGAAGGCAAAATTCAGACCGGTCGCTTGGTCGTCGAGGCAGGTGCCCTTTTCGATGGAGAATGCCGCATGGGTAAGCTCGATCAGGTGATCGAAACCAAGGTGGCAGCAACCAAGCAGGAGCAAACCAAAGGCACTGCTTCATCGGGTCGTGAGGCAGCGCGTTTGCCTAAAACCGGCCAGGAAGGCGCGCCTAGCGCATGACCTCGTCCCACAAATCCAAAGGTGCTGGCGCTTCCATGCAAGAAGCGATGAAAGCCCTGGCTCCTTACATGGGCTTAGGGTTGCAATTGGCGCTGGGCATGGCATTTTTTGCCATCGGGGGCTTTTTGCTGGATCGTTGGCTAGGTACGCAACCCTGGCTGCTGCTTGTGGGCATAGGCTTGGGATTAGTAGCGGTTTTTGCTAAACTGTGGCAGGTGGGGGTGCGGTCACGGGGGCACCTTGAGCCTCCCAGGTCCTCTGGGGACGCTCCGTCGTAGTGGCTATTTATTCAGAATTCACCACTTTGGGGCGAGGGGGTGGGGTCTTTCGCTGTAGTTTGGCGTTTCAGCGGCGCGCTACAGGCGAAAGCTTTCTGCGATATGGAAGTGTCTTGGGTCGATGTGGTGTATGGGATAGGACTGGGTAGCCTGTATCATGGGTTGGGGTTTTGGTGGAATGGGCGCGGCAAAGGCTGGCCGATGGCGCGTTTTGTGCGGTGGGTCTTGGGGGGGATGGCGCTACGGCTAGTAGGAGCACTTACGCTCATTGCCGTAGCCCTGAAGGCGCTTAAGCTGCAGCCTGAGTTGTTTTTGTTGGGCTTTGGAAGCGTGTTTGTTTTGGGATTGATTGGCGAGGTAGGTTGGTGGCATCGCGGCGCATCGGAAAAACAGCGGCGATAAACTGCATGAACAAAGCGGTAAGCCTACGGAGTCTTATGCTCATGCTGTGCGGGCTGGGGATTTTCTGGCCTGCGCAGGGCGTAGCGGCTGAGTCTGAAAACATCAGCGAAGTCTTGATCCATCACACAGCCGACGGTTACTATTTGGCTCTTGAACCTTTTATTACGCTGGAGTTGCCGCGGCTGTTTTTGGTGCGCACAGCAACCGGCTTTCGGCTGGATGCCTTTAGCAGCACAGCGGCAGCATTGCGTTCTGGGCGATACGCTGCTACATACGAGGGTGAGCGTTACGAAGAAGCTGTAGCTCTGGAGCGGCTTATTGCTGCGCATCAGCACCTGTACGCGCAGCTCGTGCCTCGGGACGGGCTTTGGGCCCTAGATCTCTCAATCACGCGGCATTACGTTTTTGGTTTGCTGGCAGCTTTGCTTGTGCTAGCCGTGTTTTTGCCGGTTGCGCGTCGCTACCAACGCGGCGTGGGTCGCACCACGCCTCCGCGGGGCGTTTGGCAGAATCTAGCTGAAGTCCTGATTGTTTTTGTACGCGACGAGATTGCCCGTCCAAATCTGGGCGCCAAGGCCGACAAGTTTCTGCCCTATCTGCTTACCGCGTTTTTCTTCATTCTCTTTTGTAATCTGCTGGGGTTGGTGCCCGATCTAGGAGCGGCCACTTCAAATCTGGCCGTAACTGGTGTGCTGGCGATGTTTACGTTTGTCATCGGGGTGGTGTACGCTTCCAAGGATCACTGGAAACATATTCTTTGGCCGCCAGGCGTGCCGGTGTTTGTCAAGCCTATTTTGGTCCCCGTGGAAATCATGGGATTGTTTACGCGGCACGCAGCCTTGGCTATCCGTTTGTTTGCCAACATGACCGCGGGCACGCTGGTCATCTTGAGCTTGATCGGGTTGATTTTTATGATCAATGCCCTGTTTGGTGCGCTAGCGGCCTGGTTGACAACGCTTCCTAGCGTGCTTTTGACGCTTTTTATTTCGGCGATTAAGCTGCTGGTGGCCTTCATTCAGGCCTATGTTTTTACGCTGCTTTCGGCGCTTTTTATCGGAATGGCTGTGGCAGAGCATACACACGAACATGAACAAGAGGGCGAAAGTGGTGAAGGCGCGGTGGTGCATGCACCACCGGCTGCATCTTCAACATAGACCCTAACCGATAAACGTTACCCCGTAAACCAACTGATCCTTAACGACTTATGGAACCTACTGCTCTAGCATTCCTCGCTGCAGGTATTGGTGCTGGCCTGGTGGCTATTGGTGCCGGTGCGGGCATTGGACGGCTAGCCGCTTCAGCTATGGAAGGCTCAGCACGCCAGCCAGAGGCTTCAGGAGACATCCGGACCTCAATGATTATCGCGGCCGCTCTCATTGAAGGGGTGGCGCTCTTTGGACTGGTGATCTGCATCCTGCTGGCCATTAAATAAGCAGGAGCAGGGCAGCAGGCCTGTGCCGGCTGCCCCCGGAGAGACAGTCCGCAGCTGTCTCTCCCAGGGTAGCAGGAGGGTAGACAAGACCAAGCGGAGAGACAAGGCATGGAACTGATTCTGGCAGCTAATCTGGTCTCGGTCGAACCAGGGCTGATTTTCTGGAAGACGATAACGTTTTTACTGCTGCTTCTGGTGCTCTATAAATTTGCCTGGGGCCCCATTGTGCGGGCACTTCAAGAGCGTGAGGAAACCATCGATACCTCACTGCGTCGCGCCGAGCGGGCGTTGGCGGAAGCGCGCCAGATTCAGGCCGAGAACGAACGCATCCGGCGCGAGGCGGAGCAAGAAGCACAGCGCCTTTTGCGCGAAGCGCGCGAGGAAGCCGAACGGCTGCGCCAGGAAGAATTGCAAAAGACGCGGCTGCAAATTCAACAAATGCAAGCTCAGGCGCAAGCAGAGATCGAACGCGAAAAGCAAGGCGCGCTGGACGAGCTCAGGGCTGTGGTAGCGGATCTGGCGGTGCAAGCTGCTGAAAAGATTCTTCGGGAAAACCTGGACGCCGAGCGGCAGCGCCGATTGGTTGAACGCTTTCTGGCGTCGCTTCCAGAAAATCAGAACTAAACGGGCATGCGTGGCGGTATGCATCCTGTAGCGCGACGGTATGCCCGGGCGTTGTTCGAAGAAGCCCGGGCACAAGCATTGGCCTCTGCCATCGACGCTGACCTCCAACAGCTCAGCGAACTGCTCACCGCTTCACGCGAGCTGGCGCGCATCTTTGAAAGCCCGGTTATTCCTCGAGATAAAAAGCAAAAAATTCTGGAACGGTTGCTTGCCGGTCGGGTGCACCCGTTGACGTGGCGTTTTCTTATGTTGCTCATTGCCAAAGAGCGGGAACACCTGTTGCCAGACGTGGTGCGGGCCTATCAGGTGCTTCAGGATGAGGCGCAAGGTATTGTCGAGGCGCATGTACGTACGGCCTTTCCATTGGACGAGGCTGGGGCTGCTCCCCTGCAGGAGCGACTGGAGCGTTTGACCGGCAAACGCGTTCGCCTTCGCCTAACCTACGATCCTGGCCTGATCGGCGGCTTGGTTGTTCGGATTGGCGATACAGTCTATGATGGCAGCGTACGACACCAGCTGGCCATCCTCCGCGAGCGGCTACGCCGCAATACAATAGCGTTTAACGGAAAATCCAACGTAAGCCCATAAGCTATGGCTACGGCGATTCGACCTGACGAAATTACGGAGGTCCTCCGGCGGGAGCTGGGAGGCTTTGAGGCAGAAGCAGACGTTTACGAAGTAGGAACGGTCCTGCAGGTAGGCGACGGCATCGCCCGCATTTACGGCCTCCAAGGGGTAGGTGCTGGCGAGCTGATCGAATTTCCGCGCAGCGGTGTGACGGGCATGGCCCTTAACCTCGAAGAGGATAATGTAGGCGTTGTGCTCTTCGGCGAGGTGGACAAGGTAAAGGAAGGGGATGAAGCCCGTCGGACACATCGCGTGGCCTCGATCTTGGTCTCTGAAGGAATGCTGGGACGCGTCATCGATCCCCTAGGCAACCCCCTGGATGGCAAAGGACCTATTTTGGGGGAGAAATACGAAATGCCGCTGGAGCGCAAAGCGCCTGGTGTGATTTACCGTGAGCCAGTGCGGGAGCCGCTGCAGACCGGCATCAAGGCCATTGATGCCATGATCCCGATTGGACGGGGGCAGCGTGAGCTGATTATCGGGGACCGGCAAACGGGAAAGACGGCTGTGCTGGTCGACACCATCATCAACCAAAAGTACACGCACCAAACCGACAAGCCGGTCTATTGCATTTACGTGGCCATTGGGCAGAAGGCTTCGACCGTTGCACAGGTGGTGCGGGCGCTTGAAGCGCATGGCGCCATGGAATACACCGTCGTGGTGAATGCGCCTGCTTCGGCCCCAGCCCCAATGCAGTTCATTGCACCGTTTGCTGGGGCTTGCATCGGTGAGTTCTTCCGCGACACCGGCCGCCATGCACTTGTGGTTTACGACGATCTCTCTAAGCAAGCGGTTGCCTATCGTGAAGTGTCGCTGCTGCTGCGCCGTCCCCCCGGGCGCGAAGCCTATCCAGGCGACATCTTCTATCTGCACAGCCGATTGCTAGAGCGCGCAGCCAAGATTATTAGCAGTGACGAGGTTGCCCGTCAGATGAACAACCTGCCCCCCTCCATTAAGCACTTGGTTAAAGGGGGCGGTTCGCTGACCGCGCTGCCGGTGATCGAAACGCAGGCTGGAGATGTATCGGCCTACATCCCCACCAACGTGATCTCGATTACCGATGGCCAGATTTACCTAGAGGCGAATCTGTTCAACGCGGGCATTCGGCCGGCCATCAATGTCGGCATTTCCGTCAGCCGTGTGGGCGGTAGCGCGCAGATCAAAGCCATGAAGAAAGTGGCCGGTACGCTGCGTATCGAACTGGCCCAGTATCGCGAGCTGGAAGCTTTTGCTAAGTTTGGCTCAGACCTAGACCCCGCCACGCAGCGCCAGTTGCGGCGCGGTGAGCGGCTGGTTGAAGTGCTCAAACAAGGCCAGTACCGGCCTATGCCGGTTGAAGAACAGATTGCCATCATTTTTGTGGCAACGCAAGGACTGCTCGACCCGCTACCGGTGCATCAGGTGCGCGCCTTTGAACAGGAATTTCTGGAACGGCTGCGCTTGCGTTATGCAGAGCAGCTTAAGCAACTGGCCCAAACGGGCGAATTGACCGATGAGCTGGCCCAGATCTTCCGCAAAGAGGCCCAGGCCCTTATTGAGGTCTACACAAGCAGCGAAGCGCAACCTGCCTGACGGCTCTCCCTATGGCAAGCCTTCGAGATATCCGCAACCGGATTAATTCAGTCAAAAGCACGCAGCAGGTCACGCGCGCCATGAAAATGGTGGCCGCAGCCAAGCTGCGCCGAGCACAAGAGCGCATCTTTCAAACGCGCCCCTACGCCTTTGAACTGGCCGAGGTGATCAGCCATCTGCAGGGGCATATCGATCCAGGGCTGCATCCACTTTTTCAAGCGCGCCAGGAACGACAGGCTGCGCTGCTGGTGGTGGTTACCGCAGATCGCGGGCTCGCTGGGGCCTTTAATGCCAACATCATTAAGCTCGCCGAGCAAACCATCGCCCAGGTGTACGAAACGCTCGCCCGCAAGGGACAGCTTTACCTCTACTGCATTGGCCGAAAGGGCTACGACTATTTTCGCCGCAGAAACTATCCCATCGCTGGACATCAGCAGGGGATTTTCGATCGGCTCACCTTCAACATGGCCCGTCAGATTGCCGATACGCTTGCCTCAGGCTATCTGGAAGGGCAGTGGGACGAAGTGCGCATCGTCTATAACGAATTCCGCAACACAATCGCCCAAAATCGAATCGTTGAACCATTTTTGCCAATCCCGACCGAGCGTTTCCTGACGCCTATCATGGAACGGGATCTGGGGCAGCGACCCCACCTAAGGCCGGGCTATCAGGTAGATTACCTTTTCGAGCCGAATCCACAGGCGATCTTAGAAGCACTTGTTCCTCATTACCTAAGCTACCAGATTTGGCGGATTTTGCTAGAGTCCTACGCGGCCGAGCAAGGCGCACGCATGGTAGCCATGGATAACGCCACCACCAACGCCGAAGAATTATTGCGGCAGCTGCGCCTCAAATATAACCGGGCACGCCAAGACGCGATCACAAAAGAAATACTTGAAATCACCAGTGGTGCCGAAGCGCTAGCCAAGGGTGGCGCATAAATTGCCCTAAAACTCCGGGAACGTTATCTTACGGCTTACGTAGAGCAGCCCAGATTAGCCGGAGAGGTGGGTGAGTGGCTGAAACCAGCGGTTTGCTAAACCGCCGTACCGCCTAAAGCGGTACCGAGGGTTCGAATCCCTCCCTCTCCGCGACCGCAAACAGGCCCTGCCATAATGGCAGGGCCTGTTTTATTGGCAACAACTGGCCTTGCGCTGCAAGTTCGCGTAACTTTGCTGCAACCGACAACCTTGCTGCGCTAGGCCATGCTGTTTGCGGCTGATCTGCACGTACACTCCAAATACTCCCGAGCAACCAGTCCGGACCTGGATCTGGAGCACCTGGCCTTGTGGGCTTATCGTAAGGGCATTGCGGTAGTTGCTACGGGAGACTTTACGCACCCAGCCTGGATGGCTGAGCTTCGGGAAAAACTCGTTCCTGCTGAACCTGGGCTGTTTCGCTTGCGGGATGAACTGGATCGCGAAGTCCGCCGCCAAGCTGGCGTGCCAGCCCTCACTCCCGTTCGTTTTATGCTCGAGGTCGAAGTTTCAACGATTTATAAGAAAGGCGATCGCGTACGCAAGGTTCACCACCTCCTCTATGCACCCGACTTGGACAAAGCCGAGCGCATTCGCGAAGCTTTGGGCCGCATCGGTAACCTAAAGGCTGATGGTCGGCCTATCCTTGGGCTGGATTCCCGCAATCTGCTCGAAATCACCTTGGAAGCTGGTGAAGGTTGCTTTCTGATTCCTGCGCACATCTGGACCCCTTGGTTTTCGGTGCTGGGCTCGAAGTCGGGTTTTGATACGGTCGAGGCCTGCTACGGCGACCTGACGCCCCATATTTTTGCCCTCGAGACTGGTCTTTCGTCGGATCCGCCCATGAACTGGCGGCTTTCGGCACTAGACCGCTATACGTTGGTTTCCAACTCCGATGCGCACTCGCCTGCTAAGCTGGGCCGCGAGGCTTGTCTGTTTGATACGGAGCTAGACTACTTTGCCATCAAACGGGCGCTTGAAACGGGGCAAGGCTATAGGGGCACCATTGAGTTCTTCCCTGAAGAGGGCAAGTATCACCTGGACGGCCATCGCGCCTGTGGAGTGCGTTTGGAACCGGCCGAAACGCGCCGCTTGGGTGGACGCTGCCCGAGCTGTGGCCGGCCGATTACCGTAGGGGTGCTGCACCGCGTTGAAGCCTTGGCCGATCGCCCTGAAGGTGCGCACCCAGAGCGCCCCATGCCCTTTGAGCGCCTTATTCCCCTGATCGAAATCTTGGCTGAAGTCGAAAACAAAGGGCCGGGCACGCAGGCCCTGCAGCAACGCTATGCGCGGCTGCTGGGGGCGCTGGGTCCGGAGCTGAGCGTGTTGCGTGAGCTTCCCCTGGAAGAGCTGGCACGGCACGCGGGTTCGCTGCTGGCCGAGGCTATTCGTCGCATGCGGGCAGGTGAGGTGATCCGCGAAGCAGGATATGACGGCACCTATGGCGTAATCCGGCTGCTCACCGATGCTGAACGGGCGCAAGGCAGGGCTGTGGGGTTCCTATTTGATCTGCCCTTACCCCAAGCAGCACCCAGGCAACCCCGGGAACCCGTATTGCCCCAAGCTGCCCCCTTGGCTGAGCCAACGCCTCCGCCTGTTCACCTGACCCCGACCAATGGCAACGGTGGCCTGCTGGCTGGGCTAGATGAGGATCAGCGCGCTGCAGCCGAATACATCGAAGGGCCAGTACTCGTAGTAGCCGGTCCAGGCACAGGTAAAACGCGCACGCTGACCTACCGGCTGGCGTACCTGGTGCGGGAACGCGGTGTCGATCCGACCCAATGCCTAGCGCTTACGTTCACGCGACGGGCAGCTGATGAAATGCGCCAGCGCCTCCAGGCCTTGCTCGGCGCTGATGCTGAAAAACTGACCGTGACCACCTTTCATGGTCTTGGATTAGACATCTTAACGCACTATGGCGACCGATTGGGCTTGCCCAGAGCGCTTCGGGTAGCTACCGAAGCCGAGCAGCGTGCACTGCTCGAAGCCCAGGGCTTTTCGCCTACCCAGGCGCAGCGACTTTTATCCCATCTTTCGCGGCTGAAACGCACCGGACAGGCAACCGACCAGCACGTGTTGGCAGTGCGCGCAGCCTACGACCAGGCACTCCGGGAAAGGGGTCAGGTAGACTACGACGACTTGATTGGTCTGTCGCTCGAGCTTTTAGAGACCGATCCCGAAGTGGCAAGGGCCTATCGCGAGCGCTTTCGCTGGATTTCGGTCGACGAATTTCAAGATGTGGATGCCTGCCAATACCGATTGCTGCGGCTATTGGCTCCAGAGCCCAATGCCCGTCTGTTTGTCATCGGCGATCCCGATCAGGCTATCTATGGATTTCGGGGTAGCGATGTGCGCTTTTTCTTGCATTTTACCCATGATTATCCCAATACCCGACGCGTGCTGCTCCGGCAAAACTATCGCTCAACGCAAACCATCCTCGAGGCAGCTCAGCAGATGATCGCCCCAGCGTCGCTGGTGCCAGATCGCGCGCTTGTGGCCCTGCAGCCGGGCGGCGAGCCCATTGATGTAGTGGAATGCTTCAGCCCTCGGGCTGAAGCCATTTTTGTAGCCGAGACGATCGAAAGGCTTATCGGGGGCACCTCTTTCTATGCCCTCGACAGCGCTCGGGCAGATGGCCAAGAGCATACCTATACTTTTGGGGATATAGCGGTGCTTTACCGTACTGAAGCCCAAGCAGCAGAATTGCAAGAAGTGCTAGCTCAGGCCGGTATTCCGTTCCAGAAGCGGACGCACCGGCTTATTATCGAGCACCCTGCCGTTGAGGCGCTGCTTGAGCAGTTGGCCGAAGCACCTGCCGCCGCAACACTTACAGAACGGCTGGCCCAGTGGGTAGCCCAAGCAGCGCCTGTGCCAGAGCTCGAAGCGCTGCTTCCTATGCTGCGGATGCTGGCTGCCCAGTGTGGGGATGACCTGACGGCTTTCCGAAACGAACTGGCGCTGCGCAGTGAGGCCGACCTGTGGGATCGTCGCGCTGAAGGCGTTTCGCTGCTCACGCTGCATGCAGCTAAAGGGCTAGAATTTCGGGTTGTTTTCATTGTAGGCTGCGAAGAGGGGCTATTGCCGCTCAGCTACGACGGCGTGGTTGATCAAGCCCAAGAGGCCGAAGAGCGACGTCTGTTTTTTGTGGGGATGACACGTGCGCAAGAGCGCCTGTTTGTGACCTGGGCCCGAAAGCGTCACCACAGGGGACAGCTCCAGGCGGCTTGTCCCTCCCGATTTCTTAGGGATGTGCCGCCAGGCTACGTTCGGCACAAAGTGCACGCTGCGCGTGCTAAGCCCCCAGGTGGCCGCCAATTGGAGCTGTTTTAGCCACAATAGCTTCCGTGCACGCGTCGCCAGTTGGGTTATTCCACCCCCAAGATTTTGTGTGCTTGGACCGAAACGCGCCAGGCAGGATGGGCCAGGGCAAGTTCGACCGCACACCGCTTGGCCATTTCCAGCCGAGGGCCATCTTCGGGCTGAAGCCAAAGCAAGGGGAGCGGTCGGCCGCCTAAGCGATGCAGTCGTGCCCGTCGCGCAAAGCGGGCATACTGCTCGGGTCGATAGTCTGGCACAATCAGCTTCAACTCATCGAAAAATTCTAACCGCAGCTGCTCTTCGGGTAATTTCGGGCTACACACGATCCAGTCAGGAGCGATGAGCTTGCCGGTTACCGGATCGGTGCATGCCTGGCGCAGGCTCATTGTCCCGTTGGTCTCAATGGCCACAAAGTAGCCTGCTTGTTTTAGGGCAGAGACAAGCAAGGCATCGAGCTGCAGCAAGGGCTCGCCACCGGTAAGTACGCAGAAGCGGATGGCGCCCCCAATGTCTTGCAGGGCGGCTATGAGCGCCTCGGCCGTGTAGGCGCGGCTACCTGCTTTTCGGAAGTCTGTGTCGCACCAACGTGGGCAGTTAGCCCCGGTGCGCCTTGCGTCGCGTTCCCGGTCGCGTTCGTAGCCAGACCACAGGTTGCATCCTACAAAACGCACAAAGACAGCTGGCCTTCCAGCGAAAAAGCCTTCGCCCTGCAGGGTTTTCCAGATGGCCTTGATCCGGTAGGTGCGCACGGGATTAGTCGAGCCATCCGCGGGCTTTGGCTTCTTCGTAGCCGCGAGCGCGGAGGATCGAGGCGGGGTTGTCGAGGCGGCCGTAGCCCCATTCGTGGCGTTCGGAGCGGTCGCCATTGTAGTCGGTATGCGTGAGTTCAACAATCACCTCCAGAATGCCTAGTTCACGCGCCAGTCGCCAGGTTTCTGCTTTGGTTAGGTGCATCAAGGGCGTGTGGATGCGGATGGTTACATCCAGTGCCAGCGAAAGGGCTTGCTCCATAGCATCGATAAAAGCACGGCGGCAGTCTGGGTAGCCCGAATAGTCGGTCTGGCACATGCCGCCGACTAAGTCGTGAATTCCACGCGTAAAGCCGTAACTGGCCGCCAACGTTAGAAATAACGCGTTGCGGCCAGGTACAAACGAGGCTGGCAGGTGAGGCGCCAGGGGATGGGCAGCCGATACCTCTTGGTTAGCTTCAAGGAGTGCACTTCCGCTAAGGAGACCGCGCAGGTCCAGCACGGTAAAGGGTACGCCAGCGTGGCGTGCGATTTTACGGGCTTGCTCCAACTCAACCGCGTGCTTTTGGCCGTAGTGGAAGCCGATGGCTTCCACCTTTGGGAAGTAGTGCCGTGCCCAGTAAAGGCAGGTGGTAGAGTCCTGCCCACCGGAAAAAAGCACCAAGGCTGTTTCGCCGTGTGTGGTGGGCTTAAGCGTGGGGAGCAGATTCGGGGTGGACATCGGGCAGCAGCGCACGTTCCAGTTCAGCAAACGAGGTTTCGGTCTCAGCCAAGCGCACCCACAAGCGCCGTACGCCTTGGGCACGCAGCCAGTCGCCTGCTTCGTGCATAAGGTAGTCGGCTATATAGGTGCATAGGTTCTCTGCGGTCGAATCGAAGGGGAGCACCACGTAGCGAGAACCCAGGGCATCTAGGGCTTCCTGCAGGGCAGTATCGCTGGCAGCCACTAAAGTGGCATGGTCCCACCGATCCAGCAGAGGCTTAAGCAAACGCTTGAGGTCCTGAAAATCTACCAAGATCCCCCGAGCGTTAGGCGTGCCTTCAAGCCCAACGACGAGGCGGTAGGAATGGCCATGCAAGTGGCGACAGGCACCTTGATGCCAGGGTAGCCGGTGCGCCGCCTCAAACCGAAACTGTTTGGCAATTTTCATAAGATGAAAAAATTTCTAGTGGTTACGTTTCATGAAACGCCCGAGTGGCGTTGGGGTGTCGTAGGATCCGACAAACGTTGAACCATCCTTGCAGCAGTGCGTTTTGCTGCAAAAAAACAAAAACATGGCGATGACCGAACCAGAGCGACAGGCATGGGCTGAAAAGCTTGCAGCGCTTCGGGAAGAAGCGCTCCTGCATACGGAACAAGCGCTGGCCTATATGGCGCGCTACGGTATTCGGCCTGAGGGGCACATTCAGCCTTTCTTGCCACCCGCAGCGCGGCAGCAGCACATAGACCGCCTGCCCTACGAGCACGCTGTACGGCAAGTGGTTGTGTATGAAACCGAGCCAGGCGAGTTTTCTGCCGTCTGTCCGTTTTCGGGGTTGCCAGACTATGGCGTGCTCCGGATTGAGTACGTTCCCGGAAGTTGGATTCTGGAGCTTAAGAGTTTAAAGTACTACCTCATTTCTTGGCGGCATATTGGGGTGACGCAGGAAGACGTGACCGCTATGGTCTATCAAGACGTCATGCGCCATCTTGAAGACCCCGAGTATTTGAAAGTCACTACCGTCTACAACGTACGTGGAGGCATCCGGACCACCTGCACGGTTGACAGCCGTGAGCAGCGACGTTAGCCAACGGGCACGGCCTTTGCGACAGCTGCGCGCAAGCGTTGGCATTCGCGGCTTAGCATCCGCAGTTCTTCGGTGGTTTCACTGATCAGGCGGTGTTCGCGCGCGACAAATTCCCGGTAAGGGTTGAGCGTCGCGGCTAGGCGTTCGAGCAGGTGGTCTACCTCATATTCGAGCTGTTGCGTTAGGGCTGTGTGTAGCGAGGTCCGCAGCAGCGTAATCCGCTTGCGGAATTCCTGCAAGGCGCGCCGCTTTTGGAGCGGAAGTACGACAAGGCCAAATAGAGCCAGTACCCCAGCTGCCGCAAAGCCTCCGGTCACGTCGAGCCCAGCGGCGGTAATGAGCATGGTGATCAGCGCGCCCAGTCCGGCTAAGGCTTCCGCGTGCAGGAAAAGTGCTGCGGCATCGCGCGCATTTTCTAAAATGCGACGGGATTCTTCGCGCAGGTCGTAGGTACTCAGCTGGCGTGCGGCCTGCGCTACGACCGACTCGAAGAGTCTCCGGCGGTCGTGCAGCAGTGCTGCCTGCACACGGGGAGGGCGTCGGCGGACGACTTGTTCAACGCGTTGGGTGAACTCATGAAAGCTCAGTTGCCAGCGCTGGAGTCCCTGCGTCAGCAAGCGATCGACCGCTTCAGCAAGGGTGGCTTCCAGACGCTGGTCTAAGTCGCACACCACCTGATGGGCAAATGCTTCTTTAAAGCGATCCCGATCGCGCAGCAGGCTCAGCCGGCCAATCCGAATCACCTCCTGCAAAAACTTCAAGCCCCGGCGTTCAACCTTAAGGAGCTGATTATCGATTTCCGCCAAATAGGGACGCACCGTGCTGAGAAGCTCCTGATAGGCGGCTTGGAGCTGCGCTTCTAGGCGATTCAGGTTTTGCTGATCTTGCTTCACTAAAGTGCGTCGCTTAGCCAGATGGATACGCAGGCGCGTGATCAGCCGTTCAGCTATGTCGAGTGGTGTGGAGAACTTAAGCCGAAGGCGTTCAGGGCCAGCTAGGCGTGCTACCAAGAAGTGCTCGAAAGCTTCGAAGCGACTGGCTTGCCAGCACTGCTGGCGTTGCGTTGGGTTTTGGCTCGTACGTGCTTCGAAAGCCTGTATAGCACTGATGGGGAAGATCTCTGGCTCAAAGCCCAGGAGTTCACGACAGGCTGCGCGGATATGTTCGAGCACTTGCGTAAGGTCGGCTTCGGATCGGGCCAGGTCGGCTTTGTTCAGTACAAATACCAGACGTTTAGCCCAGACGTCGCGGATGTAGGCAAGAAACTGGCGTTCGCTTTCGGCTAATGGGCGATCGAACGAGGTCACAAAAAGCACCAGATCAGCCCGGGGAATAAACCGCTCGGTCAGCTCCTGGTGGCGGCGAAGGATAGAATTGGTCCCGGGCGTATCGACAAGTACCAGGTGACGCAACCTAGGCAAGGGATGGTAGCGCTCCACAAGGTATGCTGAGCGGGGGCGTTCTAGCTGCACCGTTCCATGACGCAGCAGCGTAATGCGTGCTGTGGTAGGGATAGGTCCTTCTTCGAGCAGCTTTTCGCCAACAAGCGCGTTGAGCACGCTCGATTTGCCCGCGTTGAACTCGCCGACGACCACCACGACAAAGGGGGCCTCAAGCGCCTCGATCACTTCAGAAAGGCGCTCGCGCAGGGTCGGCTCGGCCCCGGTACGGGCCAGCAGACCATGGAGCCGGACAAGCAAGTTGCGCTCGCTTTCAAGCAGTGCTTCGTGTTCGGCCGTCAGCAGTGCGTCCATGTGGTCGCCTTGGCCCAATCCGTAGAGAGAGGTAAAAGTACAAAAACTTATGGCTTATGGGTATCTGGCCGGTAGCGTTTGAGGCGTTTGGGCAGGTTTTCGGCCAGGTCGCGTTGTCGCCAGGCAGCTAAACGTTCGGCGATTAGGCGTTCGTAACCCTGATTTGACGGCTCGTAAAAATAGGTGCCCTGCATGTGATCAGGCAGGTACTGCTGGGCAACGTAGTGTTCGCGATAGGCATGCGGATATTTGTAGCCTTGGCCGTGACCAAGGCCTTGTTGGTCACGATGGGCGTCTTTCAGATGGATAGGTACTTCGCCGCTTTGCTCGCGCTCCACGTAGGCTAGCGCGTCAAAATAGGCCATTGTCGTGTTGCTTTTGGGTGCCGTGGCCAGGTACAGGCAGCATTCGGACAAAAGGAACTGCCCTTCGGGCATGCCTACATACTCAAACCCCTGCGCGGCGGCTGCGGCCACTTGTAAGGCCTGCGGATCGGCCAGTCCAACGTCCTCGGCTGCAAAGATCAGCATGCGACGCAAGATAAAGCGCGGGTCTTCTCCCGCATAGATCATCCGGGCAAGCCAGTAGAGGGCAGCATCCGGATCAGACCCCCGCAGGCTTTTGATAAAGGCGCTGATGGTGTCGAAGTGCGCATCCCCTTCTTTGTCGTAAAGCACGGCCCGACGCTGAATGGAATCTTCAGCAACAGGCAGCGTAATGTGAATGCGGCCTTCGGCATCGGGCGGTGTTGTTTCGACAGCTAGCTCCAGGGCATTCAGCAGCGAACGGGCGTCGCCACTGGCCACATCGATGAGATGCTCCAGGGCTTCGGGATCGACGACAACGTTGCGGCGGCCGTAGCCACGCGTGGGATCGGTGAGCGCTTGCTGGGCAATGCGTCGCAAGTGTTCTGGCGTGAGCGGCTTAAGCTCAAAAACGCGAGATCGGCTGACCAGCGGTTTGATCACCTCAAAATAGGGGTTTTCCGTAGTAGCACCAATGAAGATGACCGTGCCGTTTTCGACATGAGGGAGTAAGGCGTCCTGCTGGGCTTTGTTGAAGCGGTGGACTTCGTCGATAAACAGGATGGTACGCCGCTGATGCAGCCGCAGGCGTTCTTGAGCGGCTTCAATGGCATCGCGGATGTCCTTGACGCCGGCAAGCACGGCGTTGAGGGCAGTAAAATGCGCTCGGCTGCTGCGTGCAATGATTTGGGCCAGCGTGGTTTTACCTGTTCCTGGCGGACCATAAAAGATCAGCGACGAGAGGCGGTCGGCTTCGATGGCGCGGCGCAGCAGCTTGCCAGGCCCTAAGATGTGTTCTTGTCCGACGAATTCGTCGAGTGTGCGTGGCCGCATGCGTTCGGCCAAGGGCGCCTGTGCCTGCAGCAGGCGCTCGGCTGCCTCCTGGAACAAGTCCGACATAGGCGTTCCCGCCGTAAAGCCCTCACCGCTAGATACCGTTTCAGGCAGGCGTTGATCCCAGGGTTACCGTTTCGCTCAGGGGCGCGTCAGTAATGCAGCCGTGGGAAGCGTCCTGCACGGTTTGAATGTAGCGGTAAAGTACGCCGCGTGAAACCTTCAGCGGTGGGGGGGTCCAGGCAGCCCGGCGCTGCGCCAGCTCTTCGTCGGAAAGGGCTACCTGAATCGTCCCGGCTTCGGCATCGATCGTGATGCGATCGCCATCCCGGATGAGCGCGATCGGGCCGCCTTCCTGGGCTTCAGGCACGACATGGCCAATAATGAAGCCATGGCTACCACCGCTGAAACGACCGTCGGTAATCAGTGCTACATCCTGGCCTAAGCCTGCACCCATGAGGGCGGAGGTAGGTGTAAGCATTTCAGGCATGCCGGGGCCCCCTTTAGGCCCTTCGTAGCGAATCACGATCACATCGCCGCGCTGAATGCGGCCTGCTTCCAAGCCGGCCAGCATGTCCTCCTCGGAGTCGAACACGCGGGCTGGGCCGCTGAAGCGCAAGCCTTCTTTGCCTGTGATCTTGGCCACGCAGCCGCCAGGGGCCAGGTTGCCGTACAAGATGTAGATGTGGCCGGTAGGTTTGATGGGGTTGTTCCAAGGACGGATGATGTCCTGGTCCTCAGGTAAGGCAGGCACTTCGGCCAGGTTTTCGGCAACGGTTTTGCCCGTCACCGTAAGCGCATCGCCGTGAAGCACACCATGGGCCAGCAAAAGCTTCATCACCGCGGGCACGCCCCCAATGCGGCACAGGTCTTCCATAACGTAGCGACCACTTGGCTTCAAGTCGGCCAAGAGCGGTACGCGCTGCGCCAGGCGCTGAAAGTCGTCCAGGCTGAGGGGCAAGTCAAAGGCATGCGCGATGGCCAGCAGGTGCAGTACCGCATTGGTTGACCCCCCCAAGGCCATCACAACGGCGATGGCGTTTTCAAGCGAGGCGCGGCTGACAATGTCGCGGGGCTTAAGGTCTTGCTCCAGCAGCTGACGCATGACGATCCCTGCCCGTCGGCATTCTTCGCGCTTGCGTGGGTCTTCGGCTGGAAGACTAGAACTAAAAGGGAGCGATAGCCCCATGGCTTCAATGGCAGCTGCCATGGTGTTGGCCGTGTACATGCCACCGCAGGCGCCAGGACCTGGGCAAGCATGCCGAATGATAGCACGGCGCTGCTCATCGGTAATTTTGCCCGCTAAGTATTCGCCATAGCTTTGAAAGGCACTTACGACATCGAGCTTCTGGCCGTTCAGACAACCTGGACGGATCGTGCCCCCGTAGATCATGAGGGCGGGGCGATTTAGACGGCCCATAGCGATAACGCAACCCGGCATATTCTTGTCGCATCCGGGCAGCGCAATAAGACCGTCGTACCATTGCGCCCGCATGACCGTCTCGATCGAATCGGCAATCAGATCTCGTGAAGGCAAGCTGTAGGACATCCCGTCCGTGCCCATCGAGATGCCATCAGAAACGCCAATGGTATTGAACCGAAAGCCTACCATCCCAGCCTGCTGAACACCGGCCTTCACTTCAGCTGCCAGCTCCAGCAGGTGCATGTTACAAGGATTGCCCTCAAACCAAACCGAAGCAATGCCGATCTGTGGCTTGTTCAGGTCTTCTTCTTTTAGGCCCGTGGCCAGAAGCATGGCCTGTGAGGCGCCTTGCGATTTAGGCTGCGTGATGGTGCGGCTGTAACGATTTAGCAGCGGCATGGTGGAACCTCGCTTAAACTTGCGCGGACAAGACAGCAACCGCTGCACACCCTAAATCTCAGGCAGGGTTCCCTGAAGCCATGCATCTTTTCACGTTCCTTGGGGGATTTCTTTTGGGCCTGCTCATCGATTTGTCGGTGCAGGCGCAGCCTCGCTATCGGGTTTACCTGGTGCATCACGGCTGGCATGCGGGCATAGCCTTTTGCCAGAAGGATCTGTGGGATACCCTTTGGCCCCGGGAGGTTTTCTGCCCGGAACGCCGTTTTTTGGAAGTAGGTTGGGGAGAGGCCGGTTACTATCCCGATCCTAACCCTGGTGTTGGGGATGCACTGCGGGCTGCCCTGTGGCCTTCGCGCGCGGTGCTCCATGTGGCTGGGTTTGACGACGCGCCGGTGCAGCTTTTCCGCGAGTCGGTACGGCAGCTCGACTTGGATGCTGAAGCGTTTCGCCGTTTGGTGGCTTACGTGGCGAACTATTTCGCGCGAGACCAGACAGGCCAAGTGCAGCGGTTGCAGCCCGGCCTCTACGGCCGCGAAAGCTTTTTCTACGCAGCACGCGGACGCTATCACCTGTTCAATAATTGCAATCACTGGGTTGCACGGGCATTGCGAGCCGCTGGACTTCCTGTAGCGCCGGCACGTGCCCTAACGGTAGGCGATCTGTGGCAACAGCTTGAACCCCTGACCGAAGCCCCTACCGAAGAAACCTATTGCAAGTAGCTGCATGAACGGGAATTTTTCATAATCCTAAGAGGCTAAGCCTGTCGTGTATTCCCTGATTTGTCGTATTTTTGCCCATGGAGGGCCGGGCAGCCCGGCCAGGAGCCAAGATTCACCAAACCTGTGCATTTATCTACTATGCGTACCTTCACTTTGGAAGACACCTTACCTTTGGTCCCAGGGGCGTGGGCTTACAATGAAGAGGAAGAGGATTTTGACGACTTTGAAGAAGAAGACTTTGACGAGGAAGACTTCGAAGATTTCGAAGAAGATTTTGATGAAGAAGACTTCGAAGACTTTGAAGAAGACTTTGACGATGAGGACTTCGAGGATTTCGAAGAAGACTTCGATGATGAGTTTGAGGACTTTGAGGATGATGAAGAGGAGGAGTTTTAAAGTATAAGGCTCCTTTTGAGCCCGGCTGCCCGCTCAGCCGGAAATGCGCCCCGGCATCCGTTGCCGGGGTTTTCTTATCTTGATTTCCGTTATACAGATCCTAAAAAGCCAAACATCCAACGCTGTGGATAAGTGGATTTCTTAGACCTGTTTTGATGCATAACGGAAATTAAACATATTTATAAAGGTTAGAAATGCTTTTGTGTCAAAACTGCTGTTATTCTTGTTTTTTGGTGGAGTTGTGTGGATAAATTGTGATTAACTTCTGCTTGAATTAACGGCAGCAAGGGTCTTTATTAGAAAAGCCCGGTCTGGGAAGCAGTCTTACCCAAGCAAGGTTTCTATATCCGTTATTACAAAAGACTGCTTCTACTGCAAGGCGTGTGCGATTACAGAGCAAACCTACCCTAACCATATTTGGAGGTTGTTATGGCAAAGTCTCCCCGTCTATTGCCAGAAGCTTCGACGCTGCGTCAGGGGTTGCGTATTGCACGTGTTTTTTCTACCGAAGGGCAGCATCCTTTCGACTCGGTTGTCTGGGAGCGCCGAACTGCGGCCATTTACAACAGCAAAGGTGAAGCGGTTTTTGAGCAAAAGGACGTCGAGTTTCCATCAACGTGGAGCCAACTGGCCACCAACGTGGTGGCGTCCAAATATTTTTACGGAGATCTGGCTGTAGGTAATGGCGATCCGCGTGAAGGTAAGCGCGAGTACAGCCTAAAGCAGCTCATTCATCGCGTAACGCGTACGATCACCGACTGGGGTAGGGATCAGGGCTATTTTGCCTCGCCGGAAGATGCCGAGCGTTTCTACGATGAGCTGACGTGGCTTTGTCTGCACCAGTACGGGGCATTTAACTCTCCGGTTTGGTTCAACGTTGGGCTTTACCATCTGTATGGCGTGCGGGATACGGGGGGAAAGACCATTTGGGGATGGGATTTTAAGGCGCAGCGCGCACTGCCGGTTGATCCGTATGAGCGGCCGCAAGCTTCTGCCTGTTTCATTATTTCGGTTGAAGACTCCATCGACGATATTTGGCAGCTGATGGCCGAAAGCGCCCGCCTGTTTAAGTTTGGCTCAGGCGTGGGTGCCGACTGGTCCAAGTTGCGTTCTACCAAAGAAAAACTCTCCGGAGGGGGGCAGCCCTCGGGTCCGGTCTCGTTTATGCGGGTGCAGGATGCCACAGGCGCTACGATTAAGTCGGGAGGTAAAACGCGCCGAGCGGCCATCATGCAAACGCTCAAGGTCTGGCATCCCGATATCATGGAATTTGTGACCGCCAAGGCCAAGGAAGAAAAAAAGGCCTGGGCGCTCATTGAGCAGGGCTATGATGGTTCTTTTAATGGGGAGGCGTACAACTCGGTTGCTTTTCAGAATGTGAACCAGTCGGTGCGTGTGACGGACGAGTTCATGGAGGCGGTGCTGGCCCGCAAAAAGTATCCGTTGCGCGCCGTCACCACCGGGCAAGTGGTCGAAGAAATTGATGCCTACGAACTGCTCTACAAGGTGGCCGAAGGCACGTGGATTTGCGGCGACCCAGGCTTGCAGTATGAGGACACGATTCAAAAGTGGCACACTTGCAAAAATAGCGGGCCGATCAATTCGAGCAATCCTTGCTCCGAATACATGTTTCTCGACAACTCCGCCTGCAACCTGGCCTCGCTGAACCTGCGCAAATTCCAGCGCGAAGACGGGTCGTTCGACGTCGAGCGCTTCCGGGCAGCCGTACGGATCTTCATCACAGCCATGGAGATCCTGGTGGACAATGCGGGCTATCCCTCGGAAAAGATCGCCCAAAACAGCCACGACTACCGGCCGCTCGGCTTGGGCTTTGCTAACCTAGGGGCGATGTTGATGGCCATGGGATTGCCCTATGATAGCGACGAGGGGCGGGCTGTGGCCGGTGCCATTACGGCCATCATGCATGCCGAGGCCTATGCCCGCAGTGCGGAAATCGCGGCTATCGAACGCATTGGGCCGTTTGCGGCCTTCGAGCAAAACCGGGACTGCATGCTCGAAGTGATGCGCATGCACCAAGCAGCCGTTGAAGAGATCCACCCCAGCTGTCCAGCTTACCTGAAAGCAGCAGCGCGTGAAAGCATGGCCCGCATGGTGGCCCTGGGCGAACGCTACGGCTACCGCAATGCCCAGGCAACGGTGCTGGCCCCGACCGGTACCATCAGCTTTATGATGGATTGCGACACCACGGGCATTGAACCAGACATTGCTCTGGTGAAATACAAGCTGCTGGCCGGTAAAGGCGACGGCATGCTCAAGATCGTCAACAATACGGTCCCAATTGCACTGCGCCGCCTTGGGTACACGGAAGAGCAGATCCGAGATATCTTGGCCTATATTGAGGAAAACGACACGATCGAAGGCGCACCCCATCTTCAGGAAGCACACCTGTCGGTTTTTGACTGTGCCTTTAAGCCCTACAAAGGCCAGCGTTTTATTCACTACATGGGTCACATCAAGATGATGGCAGCTTGCCAGCCTTTTATCAGCGGCGCCATTTCCAAGACGGTCAATATGCCTGAGCACGTGACCGTCGAAGAAATTATGGATGCCTACATTCAAGGCTGGAAACTGGGGCTTAAGGCGCTGGCCATTTACCGCGAAAATTCCAAGCGCAGCCAGCCGCTTTCCACGCGCAAGGAAGACAAAAAGGCCGAGTCCAGTGGGGACGGCGTGGCTGCAAGCGAGCCGCAGGTCATCGAGAAAGTGATCTACAAGCCTGTGCGCAAGCGGCTGCCCGATGAGCGGCCTTCGCTGACGCACAAGTTCTCGGTAGCGGGTCACGAAGGCTACCTGCACATTGGGCTTTATCCAGACACCGCCATGCCGGGCGAGATCTTTATCACCATGGCTAAGCAAGGGTCGACGATTTCTGGACTAATGGACGCCTTTGCCACAGCCATCTCTATTGCCCTGCAGTACGGCGTGCCGTTGGAGGACTTGTGCAACAAGTTCAGTCACATGCGCTTTGAGCCTTCCGGCTTTACGAACAACCCGCAAATCCCGATTGCCAAGTCCATTATGGACTACATTTTCCGCTACCTTTCGCTCAAATTCTTGGGGCGCCCGCAGGAAGAAAAAAGCGAGACGCCTGGCGAAGGTGTAGCGGCCGAAGTTAAACGCAGCGGTCCGGCTCGTGACGAACGGCAACTGGAGCTGAGTTTCGAGACGCAGCCTACAGGGCCGATTACGCCGCTTGTGGGGCCCACCATTGAAGCCTTCTTAGGACTTCAGGGGCAGGCAGCTTCGGGTAGCACAAAAACAACCCCGCAAGCTAGGGTTTTTGAGCATCAGGAAGATGCGCCAGCCTGCTCGAACTGCGGTTCAATCACGGTGCGCTCAGGCGCCTGCTACGTTTGCCCGAACTGCGGCAATTCGAGCGGCTGCGGTTGATGCAGGTTCCCCTTGGACTGGGACGTAGCGCCCGGCCCGTGTGCACGGGCCGGGCGTCTTTTTAGGTAAGCACCAAGGGCGCTAAGGGCTGCTCCTGGTAGCAGTCCGCCCGTGAAAGCGTAATTCCTAAGCCAATAATGAAGCTTACGTACGAAAGCTATCTCCTTGGAGAGCGGATGCTTTTCCCTGACCTTTTAAGTCATGGCGTCTTTTAGGAACTGCGTGCTCTGGGGCTTTACGAAAGTCTCACCAGAGAGTGTTATTTGGGGAGGGGCCAATAACCGCCCATGCGGGATGGAAGATGTGCCTGTTTGTGCGGGGTGTTCAAAAAGGATCAATGGTGTACTTTAGGACCTGGTAGGACCAACCCAAGGCTTCAGGTGTCACGGTATAACAATGAAGCTCGAGGATCTTAGACCCCAGGCCATTGTGCGGGGCATCCTTCCGGACCGCGCCGTGACGGTGGTGCACGTCCAGTGGTTCGGCACCGATGCCCTGGAGCTCACCTACAAGGACCCTGGCGGGCGCGTGGGAAACATTTTGCTTTACCGGGACGATGAACCCCGCTTAGAACTTGTGGAGTACGGCCGGCCTTGGGGTTTCGATGGGGACGGGGCGCTATTCCGTCTGGTGTCCGAGGCTCAACGCATCCGGCTAGCCTACCTGTTCGATCCTCTGCTCGCGGTGCACACGTCGCTTTTGGAACCCCTCCCTCACCAAATCACTGCGGTCTACGAGAGCATGCTTCCGCGCCAGCCGCTACGCTTTTTGCTGGCGGACGACCCTGGAGCGGGCAAGACCATCATGGCTGGGCTGCTCATCAAGGAGCTCCTGGTCCGGGGCGACGTGCAGCGGTGCTTGGTGGTGTGCCCCGGGAGTCTGGTGGAGCAGTGGCAGGACGAGCTGTACCGGCGTTTCCAGCTCCCCTTCGAGATCGCCACCAACGACAAGCTGGAAGCTGCGCGGACCGGCAACTGGTTCCTGGAAAACGACCTGGTGATCATACGTCTGGACAAGGCCGCTCGAAACGAATCGGTGCAGGCGAAGCTGGCGGCTCCGGAGTGCCGGTGGGATCTGGTAGTGGTAGACGAAGCCCACAAAATGTCCGCCACGTTCTTTGGGGGAGAGGTAAAGTACACCAAGCGCTACAAACTTGGCCAACTTCTTTCCGGCCTTACCCGGCACCTCCTTTTGCTTACAGCGACACCTCATAACGGCAAGGAGGAGGACTTTCAGCTTTTCCTGGCTCTGCTGGACGGTGACCGGTTCGAGGGCCGCTTCCGGGACGGCGTGCACCAGGTGGACGTCTCGGACCTCATGCGAAGGGTGGTCAAGGAGAAGCTGGTCAAGTTCGACGGCTCGCCCCTCTTCCCGGAGCGGTTCGCCCATACTGTCCCTTATCGTCTATCGGACCTGGAGGCGTGCCTGTACAAAGAAGTCACGGAGTACGTGCGGGAGGAGTTCAACCGCGCCGACGCTCTGGGGGACGAAAAGCGCGCGGGCACTGTCGGATTCGCCCTGACCATCCTGCAGCGCCGTCTGGCTTCCTCGCCAGAGGCGATTTATCAGTCTCTCCGGCGCCGGCGGGAGCGCTTGGAGAGCCGATTACGTGAAGTGGAAGTGCTCCAGCGCGGTGGGAGAGTGGCCGTACCAGCGAACCTTGGCCCTGCGGTAGACCTAGAGGACCTTGAGGACCTCGAGGACGCTCCAGACACCGAGGTTGCCGAGAAAGAAGAAGAGGTCCTCGACCAGGCCACCGCAGCCCGTACCATCGAGGAGCTGCGGGCGGAGATCGCCACCCTCAGGCAGCTAGAGGACCTGGCACAGCGCGTACGGCAGAGCGGCGAGGACCGGAAGTGGCGGGAGCTTGCGAACCTCCTCGGCGAACTCTTCACTCCGACGGCTATCGCAGAGCGCATCGCGAAGGAAGCGCAGGCCGACGGAGCGGACCCCCCGAAGCCGGTGGCCTCGTCCCGCCAGAAGCTGGTGATCTTCACTGAGCACCGGGATACCCTCCGCTACCTGGTGGAGCGCATCTCCACCCTGCTCGGCCGGCCACGGGCTGTCGTGTCGATCCACGGCGGCATGGGTCGCGAAGAGCGCGCGAAGGCGCAGGAGGCGTTCCTGCACGATCCCGAGGTGCAGGTCCTGGTGGCCACGGACGCCGCCGGCGAGGGCATCAACCTCCAGCGGGCCCACCTGATGGTGAACTACGACCTGCCCTGGAACCCCAACCGTCTCGAGCAGCGATTCGGCCGGATCCACCGCATCGGGCAGACCGAGCCCTGCCACATGTGGAACCTCGTGGCCATCGAGACGCGGGAGGGTGACGTCTACCACACGTTGCTACGGAAGTTGGAGGAGGCACGCAAAGCCCTCGGGGGTAAAGTTTTTGACGTTTTGGGGAAGCTACAGTTCGAGGGGCGGCCGCTCCGTGATCTCCTCATCGAGGCCATCCGACATGGCGAGCAACCCGAGGTCAAGGCGAGGCTCGACCGCGCCATCGGCGAGGCGCTGGATTTGGCCCACGTGCAGAACCTGGTCGAGGAGCGCGCTCTGGCGCACGAGATCATCGACGCTGAGCGGCTGCGTCGCATCCGGGAGGATATGGAACGGGCCGAGGCCCGCCGGCTCCAGCCGCACTACATCGAGTCGTTCTTCCTTGAAGCGTTCCGGCAGTTGGGTGGTACCGTGCGCCAGCGGGAGCCTCGACGATACGAGGTGACCCATGTGCCGGCGGCGGTGCGCCAGCGCGACCGGCTCATCGGGACCCGCGAGCCTATCCTCCACCGCTATGAGCGGATCACCTTTGAGAAGGACCTCATCGCTCCGCCCGGGCAGCCCCTGGCCGCTTTCGTCTGCCCGGGCCACCCCCTTCTGGACGCGGTCATCGACCTAACCCTGGAGCGCTACCGGGACCTCCTGCGCTGCGGGACGGTGCTGGTGGACGACCGAGACCCGGGCGAGCGGCCGCGGGTGGTCTTCTACCTCGAGCACGCCATCCAGGACGCGAGCACCACGCGCACGGGCGAACGCCGTGTAATCTCGCGCCGGCTCCTGTACGTGGAGCTGGACGCTGACGGCAACGCACGCCACGCGGGCTACGCCCCTTACCTGGACTACCGGCCTCTGCGGGAGGGCGAACCTTCGCCGGAAGAGATCCTGGCCCGGCCCGAGTGCGCGTGGATCACGCGGGACCTGGAGAGCCGGGCGCAGGCGTACGCTGTGAACCGGATCGTCCCCGAGCATCTGGAGGAGGTCCGGCGGCGTCGGCTGGAGTGGATCGAGAAGACCCGGGCGGCAGTGAAGGACCGGCTCACCAAGGAGATCGCCTACTGGGACCACCGGGCTGAGGAACTACGCCTCCAGGAGCAAGCGGGCAAACCCGCTGCCCGGCTCAACTGGCAGGAAGCCCGACGTCGGGCCGACGACCTGGCTGCCCGGCTTCAGAAGCGCATGGAACAGTTGGACCTCGAGGCCCAGATCTCGGCGCTTCCGCCCGTGGTGATGGGCGGATTCGTGGTGGTGCCGGCGGGGCTGCTGGCTAAAATAAAGGGACAGGCTACGATTCCCATCTCGGTTCCAGCCGACACGCAGGCCTCGGCCGCTCGTGCACGGGCTATTGTCATGGAGATAGAACGCAATCTGGGCTATGAGCCGGTAGATAGGGAACAAGAACGACTTGGATACGACATCGAAAGCCGTGACCCCCGCACAGGCCGCCTCCGGTTTATTGAGGTAAAGGGACGAGTAGCTGGAGCCGATACCATTACCGTAACCCGCAATGAGGTTCTCACAGCCCTTAACAAGCCTGATGATTATATTCTGGCCATTGTGGAGTTCCTGGAGGGGGGCGGTCACCGAGTCCACTATGTCCGCCGCCCCTTCCGCCGAGAGCCGGACTTCGAGGTGACGAGCGTGAATTACGATTTACGAGAGTTGCTAGCGAGAGCGGAGGAGCCGAGATGACTACACGTGGAGAATTCGTGATCCTGCTCCGCTGATGCGCTGTGTTGGATGCGGCCATACAGGACCATGCTGTAAAGTACACCGGTGGCCTGTGGTAAACGGGCTGGAGAAGGAGACTACCGATGGATCGGAAAGCATTCGAACTAGGATACCTGCTAGGGCATGCGCTGTCGCGCGTGGAAGCCGAAGATATCGTAGCGGCAACGCGAGGCGTAGAAGCGGCCTTAAGGCGGATACTCGTAGTAGATGAGGTATTTCGGGCAGAACTGGAGACGATCCCGCCCGACGAGCTAAAAGAAATGCCTTTCGTGTTGTTGGAAGAAGGGGGGGTGTATTGGCTTCCGTACTACAGGAGAGCCTGGGTGGTGTTTGTAGAGTTGCCGAGAAGTGCAGAGCAGGCATACGAAGATGCGATCCGGCACGCTGCAATAATCCAGGAGACGATGGAAAAGTCGGGCCTGCATGAGGTTATCGCACACCTTGCACAGGCGACGCCCGAGGGATACGGAGCCGAGCGAGAATGGCCGCCCCCCGATATCCTCAGGTTGGCCGAGTCCCTGGGAGTGTCTATCGAGGACACGGCTGAACTTGTGGGCGGGAGGTTGTCCCCACAAGAGGCTATTGCGGAGGTGGGACAGAGAGGAAGCCGCAACGTTTTTGCACTTCTTTTGCGCATGCCTAATCCGTTCACCATATTCTCCAATAGAATCTGGCGCTTTAAACGAGAGCTGAGCCTTGAACGAGTTCGCAATTTGTGGCCGAGGAGAGAGGGCTGGGGGGCCGCACTGGGAGGGGCGATTCTGGTTGGGGCAGACATCGTTGCGGCAGTTGAAGGGGTGCTAGAAGGGCCTTCGCTGGGTGGGATAGCCGCATCCATTGCGACGGTGTACTCGGTGCCGGAGGGATGTGCACGGATCCGAAGAGGTGTGGAGAGGATGCGCGTTCAAGAGGAGCACCGCCAGTGAACGGAGACTGAAGGATCCGAAATGAGTAACGAAACTGTGCGAAAACTGATCGAGGTAGCGTTGCCGCTTCCAGAAATCAACGACGCCTCTGGGTACGACAAGATGCCGGGGATCGGGGCACACCCCAAGGGGATTCACCACTGGTGGGCGAGGTTACCGCTACCGGTGGCACGGGCCGTACTCTTTGCTTCTGTCGTGGATGACCCGAGCAGCCATCCGGAGCGATTCCCAACCGAGGAAGCTCAGGCCGCCGAGCGGGAGCGCCTTTTTGGGATCATCCGGCGGATGATGCAGAAGCAGCTCCACAAGCACCCCGAGGTCTACGCCGAGGCCCGGGCGGAGATGCTGAAGTACTGCGACGGGAAGCTGCCCCCCGTGCTGGACCCCTTTGCGGGCGGGGGCTCGATTCCGCTCGAGGCCGCGCGGCTCGGGTTCGAGGCGTACGCCGGGGACCTAAACCCGGTCGCGGTGCTCTTGAACAAGGTGTATCTCGAGATCGTCCCGCGCTGGAGCGACCACCCGCCGGTGAACCCGGAGGACCGGCGGAAGATCGGGGGGACGAGGGGCTGGCGCGGCGCCGCCGGTCTGGCGGCCGACGTCCGCTACTACGGACGGGTGATCCTGGAGCGGGCACGGGACAGGATCGGGCACTTGTACCCGCCGGTGAAGGTGACGGCCGAGATGGCGGCCGAGCACCCGCACCTCAAGCCCTACGTGGGGAAGGAGCTGCCGGTCATCGCCTGGCTCTGGGCGCGCACCGTGCCGAGCCCCAACCCCGCGGCCCGGGGCGCACACGTGCCGCTCATGACCACGTTCTGGCTGTCCAGCAAGAAGGGAAGCGAGGCCTGGCTCGAGCCGGTGGTGGACCGGGCGCGGAATGCCTGGCGCTTCCGTGTTCGCACCGGTGCACCGCGGGACCGGGAGGCGGTAAAGGCTGGCACCAAGACCGGTCGCGCCCAGTTTCGCTGTCTGCTGACCGGAGATCCCATCTCGGACGACCACATCAAGAAAGAAGGACAAGCTGGTCGGCTGGGTCAGCGCTTGGTGGCGATCGTGGCGGACACCGGCCGCGGGCGGGTTTACCTGCCAGCGGCTGACGAATATGAGGCAGTCGCCAGGCGGGCGGAGCCGGTGTGGAGGCCCGATGGCGAACTCGTGGACGATCCTCGCAATGTTTGGTGCGTGGGCTACGGCCTCAGGAAGTACGGCGACCTCTTCACCCCTCGCCAGCTCACGGCGATGGTGACGCTGTCGGACCTGGTCCGGGAGGTGCGAGAGGACGTGCGGCGGGATGCCCTGGCCGCCGGGCTCTCGGAAGCCGACGCCGACGCCTACACCGCCGCCGTCGCCACCTTCCTGGCCCTGGCCCTGGATCGGTGCGCAGACCATACCAGCTCACTATGCGCTTGGAATCCACATGACCAAGTGGTTATGCATTCCTTTGGACGCCAAGCTATACCGATGACGTGGGATTTTGCCGAGGGGAATACGCTTGCTGAAGGGCGATGTTCATGGAACGTCTGCGTCGAGCGCGTAGCGGACTGCCTTGAGACCATTGCGACACACCACTCAGGCCACGCCCGCCCCATCGACGCCGCTCGGCCGTGGGACGGGCTCCGAGACGTCCTCGTCTCCACCGACCCGCCCTACTACGACAACATCGGCTACGCGGCCTTGTCCGACTTCTTCTACGTCTGGCTTCGCCGCACGATCGGCGACCTCTACCCGGAGCTCTTCGCCACCATCCTCGTGCCCAAGGAGCCGGAGCTGGTGGCGGCGCCGGAGCGGTTCGATGGCGACAAGCGCAAGGCCAAGGAGCACTTCGAACAGGGGTTCCGCCAGGCCTTTGCCATCCTGCGGGAGAAGATGGACCCGCGGTTTCCGCTCACGGTGTACTATGCCTTTAAGCAAGATGACGTGGAGAGCGGCGCTGAGGAGGATGAGGATGAGAGCCGGCTGGAAGCCGGCGGTCCCAGGAGCCGGCAAGATGCCGGCGGTAATCCTGGGAGCGCCGCCGTCCCGGCGGCATTGGGCCGGCAAGATGTTGGCGGTCCTGAGGTGGACCGGCTGGAAGCCGACGCTCCCGGGGGCGCTCCCAGGATCGACCGTACCACTGGTTGGGAGACCATGCTTGAAGCGTTGATTGGCACCGGCTTCCAGATCACCGCCACCTGGCCGGTCCGGTCGGCGCAGAAGTGGCGGATGAACGCGATGGAAGCCAACGCGCTCGCCTCCTACATCGTCATCGCTTGCCGCCGTCGTCCCGAGGACGCCCCGCAGACGGACCGGCGGTCGTTCGTGACCGAACTAAAGCGGGAGCTGCCAGCGGCGCTGCGCTGGCTCCAGCAGGGCAACATCGCCCCGGTGGACTTCGCCCAGGCGGCCATCGGTCCCGGCATGGCCATTTACTCGAAATACAGCCGGGTGCTGGAGGCGAGCGGCCGGCCCATGAGCGTCCGCACCGCCCTGGGTCTCATCAACCAGGTCCTCACCGAGGTGCTCTCGGAGCAAGAAGATGAATTCGACAACGACACCCGCTGGGCCATCGCCTGGTTCGAGCAGCACGGCTTCGACGAAGGGGAGTTCGGCCAGGCGGAACTCCTCTCCAAAGCCAAAGTGACCTCGGTGAGCGGCCTGGTCGAGGCGGGTATCGTGGTCACGAAAGGGGGCAAAGTCCGGCTCCTGCGCCCGGAGGAACTGAGGAACGACTGGGACCCCGAGCGGGACCGCCGCTTCACGGTCTGGGAGGCGACCCACCACCTGCTCCGGGTCTACTACCACGAGAAGGCCGGGGACGAGGCCACGGCCGCCCTGCTGCGGAAGCTGGGTTCCCGGGGAGACCTAGCGCGGGAGCTGGCGTACCGGCTGTACAATGTCTGCGAAAAAAAGAAATGGTCACAGGAAGGCCAGGGCTACAACGCCCTGGTCCTAGGTTGGCCAGAGCTGGTCCGTCTCGCACGGGAACAAGGTCCCACTACTGCCTCCCTGTTCGAAAACGGGGGGGCATGAGAAAGTGCGGGCTAGAGGCTGTCTTTAATGAAAGATACTAGCAAGGAAAGGTCCCGACGGATAAGATGGCAGTAACCAACTACGAACGCGTGAGCAAAGCCCTGGAACTCCTGCGAGCGGGACTCGCAGGTTTCGTGGAGCGGGAGTTTCAGAGCCGGTATGGGGAAACAGCCCAGACTAAGGCGCTGGGGTTTCTGGGTGAGGACCGTTCTTCCCCCAAGCCGATCTCCCAGTGGGATGCGGCAGCGCTTCTTAAGGTGATGTGGGAAGGATGGAACGAGGTTTTCCGTCAAACCCTGGGGTATGCGGAACGCTCCCTTGTATCCGAGCTAAGAACCTGGCGCAACAAGTGGGCCCACCAAGAGGCATTCAGCACTGACGATGCCTATCGGGTGCTGGACTCCGTAGAGCGCTTGCTGACCGCCATCTCCGCATCTCAGGCCGAAGAGCTGGCGCGAATGAAGCAGGAGCTGTTGCGGGTCCGCTTCGACGAACAGTTACGGTCGGAGCGGCGGAAGGTCGGTGGGTCGCTGGTCGAAGCGGCGGCCGCAGGGGCGCTCAAGCCCTGGAGGGAGGTGGTTACCCCGCACCCCGACGTGGCCAGCGGCCGCTATCAACAGGCAGAGTTCGCTGCGGACCTCTGGCAGGTTTACCTAGGCGAGGCGACCTCGGAGTACCAGGATCCCGTGGAGTTCTTCCGCCGCACCTATCTGACAGAGAACCTGAAACGATTGCTGGTGCGGGCGGTGCAACGCCTGTCGGGCACAGGGGGGGACCCAGTGGTTCAGCTCCAGACCAACTTTGGAGGTGGCAAGACCCATGCGATGATCGCCCTCTACCACCTGTTCAGCGGCCGGCCTCCGGCAGAGCTGCCAGGGGTGGAGGAGGTAATGGCCGAGGCGGGGGTGCACACGCTGCCGAGGGTCCAGCGGGTGGTGCTGGTCGGAAACCGTATCTCGCCGGGGAATCCGACGGTGAAGCCGGACGGGACGGTGGTCCGAACCCTGTGGGGCGAGCTCGCTTGGCAGCTCGGGTTTGCGGCCGGTGGCCTCGAGGAAGCCAGAAAAGCCTATGCCCGAATAGCAAAAGATGACGAGCTTGCCACAAGCCCGGGGGACGTCCTCCGGGAGTTGTTCAACGCGTACGGCCCGTGCTTGGTGCTTATTGACGAGTGGGTGGCCTACGCACGCCAGCTCCATGATCAGGCGGACCTACCCGGAGGGACTTTCGACACGCAGTTCACCTTCGCGCAGGCGCTGACCGAGTCCGCCCGGGCCGCGAAGAACTGCGTGGTCGTGGTCTCCCTTCCAGCCTCGGACACACCTGCGTCGCCCCACGCTACGGCCGAAGACATCGAGGTGGGCGGCGTGCGCGGACGGGAGGCGCTGGATCGGCTGCGCAACGTGATCGGACGCGTCGAGTCCCCGTGGCGGCCGGCCACTGCCGAGGAGAGCTTCGAGATCGTGCGACGGCGCCTGTTCGAGCCCATGACCGACCCCGAGCAGTTCAAGGCGCGGGACGTGACTGCGCGGGCCTTTGCCGACCTCTATCGCACGCAGAAAGGCGAGTTCCCCCCGGAGTGTGCGGAGGCCGAGTACGAGCGTCGGCTGCAGGCGGCGTATCCGATCCACCCCGAGGTGTTCGCCCGTCTGTACGAAGACTGGTCCACCCTGGCGAAGTTTCAGCGCACACGAGGGGTTCTGCGGCTCATGGCCGCAGTGATCCACAGCCTGTGGGAGCGTGGCGATCGGAACCCGCTGATCCTGCCTTGCACCATTCCGATGGACGACTCCCAGGTGCAGTTCGAGCTGACCCGGTACCTGTCGGAGAACTGGGTGCCGGTGATCGAGAAGGACGTGGACGGACCAAGCTCGTTGCCGGTCCGATTGGACTCCGAGGTGCCTAACCTAGGCAAGTACCACGCCTGCCGGCGAGTGGCACGTACTATTTACCTGGGCTCAGCCCCAATTCAGCGGACTGCCCACCAGGGCATCGAAGACCGGCGGATTCGCCTCGGGTGCGTGATGCCGGGGGAGGCACCCGCGGTTTTCGGCGATGCGCTGCGGCGACTGGCAAGCGAGGCGATTCACCTCTATCAGGACGGGACTCGTTACTGGTACTCCACACAACGGACGGTCACAAAGGTTGCGGAGGAGCGCGCAGCCCAGCTCGAGCGGGAACCAGAGAAGGTGGCCCGCGAAATCGAGCGGCGGGTGCGGGAGGACGTACGACGGCGGCCGGGTCAGTTCAGCCGCGTCCACGACTTCCCGCGCACCAGTCAGGATGTGCCCGACGACCTGGACGCCCGGCTCGTCGTCCTTGGGGTTGATCATCCCCACACCAGGGGTCAGGAGAGCCCGGCCCTGATTTTCGCGAAGCAGGTCCTTGAGTGGCGCGGGAGCTCCCCGCGCCACAACCGGAATACGCTGGTCTTTCTGGCAGCGGATCAAGCACGGCTGCAGGACCTGGAGGAGGCCGTCCGGCGCTACCTGGCTTGGGAGTCCATCCTGCAGGACAAGGAAGTTCTCGATCTTTCCCCGCATCAGGTGCGACAGGCCGAGTCGCAGAAGGTGGCTGCCGACGTCACCGTGAACGTGCGACTCCCTGAGACCTTTCAGTGGTTACTGGTGCCGGTCCAGACAGATCCCCATGGCGAAGTCACATGGCAGGAGATCCGTTTGCAGGGTAATGAGGGGCTTGCGGTGCGAGCAAGCGCCAGGCTCGTGAAGGAAGAGCTGCTGTTAATCCAGCTAGCCGGAACGCGGCTTCGGATGGAACTGGACAAGGTTCCGCTGTGGCGTGGAGATCATGTGTCCATCCAGCAACTCATCGAGGACTTCGCTCGCTACATCTACCTACCGCGCCTCAAGAGCCCGGCCGTGCTCGTGGAGGCCGTGCGGGATGGGGTGGCGCTCCTGACCTGGGAGCAGGAGACCTTCGCCTACGCGGATAGCTTCGATGAGGCTGCGGGTCGCTACCGGGGGCTTCGGGCTGGCCAACAAGTGCACATCTCAGCGGAAGCTCCCCAGGGTCTGGTGGTGAAGCCTGAGGCGGCGAAGAGGCAGATGGAAGCAGTTGGGCCCGGCGCGGCGCCTGCTTCTGGAGGCGAAAGGGTGGAGGGGCCCACAGTGGCAGGACTCGATGCTGGGCCGGAGCCACCGGCGCCTCTGAAACTCCCCACCCGCTTCCACGGGACCGTGAGCCTGGACGCCGTGCGGACCGGGGCGGAGGCGGGCAGGATCGCTCAGGAGATCCTCACCCACCTCGTCAACGTCCCTGGGGCGCAGGTCCAGGTGACGCTGGAGATCGAGGTCGTCGCGCCCGAGGGGATTCCGGAAAACGTGGTGCGCACCGTCACCGAAAATGCCAGGACCCTAAAGTTCAAGAGCCACGGGTTTGAAACGGCATAAGGGTCAAAAAATCTGCATTTTTGTTTACGTTTTGCTCAGGGCAGCGGGCGCACCTCTGTTTGTTCTGAAGCAGCGCTTACAGTGGGCTAGCACCGGAGGTCGATTCTCTGAGGTCGTGATGGGGCGCTTAGCGCCGCCCAAACGGTGCGCGTATTCAAAAACGCAGCAGGGCGCCTATAGGGGCATAGGAGGCCATCAGCCGGCGTGCTGCCTCGCTGCGTACCAGCTCAACCGTGGCATTTTGGGCCAAGGCAAGCTCAAGGGCCTGATCTACCAGGTCGGATTCCGGCTCGACAGCCTCGCCACAAGCCGGGCAGGGCTTTGTGGCGTCCAGCATGAGGAGATCGCAGCGAGGGCAATACCCTCCGGAGACCTGAAAGTCGTCGTCCACGGCTAGGGTCATGACGCGCCGTTGGTTCAGGGCATCGACAACCTGTTCAATCCCCCAAAGACCCCGGTCGGGCAGACTTTCTTGGATCTGCTCCACGGTGCGCACCTCTTCCCGCGCCTCGACTGCCCGCTCAAGGGGATCAATAACCTCAGCAACCCGCACATTGGGGGCGTGGACATCGATGGTAAACTCTCCTCCAATGTGCTCCTGAACGCTTTTGGGTAGGTTGCCTAAAAAGCTTGGCTTTAGCTTTTCTGGCGCGGAAAAAAGCAGGTAGCGTGCTTCGAACTGTTGAAAAACCAAGGCTGCAATGTACGCCAGCGCTTTTCCGGTTTGTTCGTTAAGCTGGCGTTCAAGGTCGTCGCGTTGATTCCAGTCGATCCAGTCGGTAACCAAGCCGCGGAGTTTGGGACCGCTTAGCGTCAGCACTTCTTCGACGTAGCCGATTTGGCTGATGAAAAAGCGGCTGTGTTCGCGCGAAAGCACTGCCACGACAAAGCGGTCGTGCTCGTCGCGCGTGCGCACCAAAGGGCGCGTGTAAGGCGTCGAGGCCAGTTCAAGACGATCGGGCAGCGGAATCGGAAGCGCAATCTGCCGCCAGAGGCCCAAGGATTCGCACACGAAAAAGGCTACACCGCGACCCATCGCAGGCAGCCCTTCTTTTAGCGCCAGCTCGATGCGTTCAAGTTCCTCAGCCACATGGTCGCGTAGCCGAGGATCACTGATCGTTTCCAGTTGGGTTCGGGTTAAATCTTTAAAGACCGCGTGCCAGCTTCCCTTTTGCCGGCGTTCAGGCGTCAGCTTCAGGTAAAGGCTGACAATAGGATCGCCGTTGGACTTCGTTTCACCGAGCTGACGCAAGGCAGTTGGCGTAAGCAGGCGGTAAGCGGGTTCGGTGCGCTCTTGCTCCAAGCGCGCCAGAATCTGGTCCCTCAAAGCTGGCGAGAACGTCTCGGTCAACTGCACCATGGATTTTTCCATCGTTTTTTTCAGGTTTGCATGGCGTAGCGATTGCGGGCCCTTAGGCACGTACGGTCTGCATGCGCCTGCGGGCACGCTGCAGCAACTCGGCCGTTTCGCGAACCGAACGCTGCATCACGAAGGCCACTTCCTGAAGGGACAGCTTATGCAGGTCGTGCAGCAGCAATACCTGTCGCTCTTCAGGTTCGAGCACGTCCAGCGCCTCCGGTGGGGCTTCTTCGAGCGACAGCTGCTCTTCGGTGAGCGTAGCAGCGTCGGGGATCACATCTTCCCAGCGCTCCAGATCGTCTGGCTGGTACCACTCCCAAAAGGATTCGTCATCGTCGTAGATAGGCTCTGGGGGTAGGGGAGCCTCTAAAGACAGCTCCCAAAGCCGGCGAAAGGTGCGTTCACGAGCCACATAGCGGACAAGCACCCGGTTGAGCAGGCCCAGCAGCCAGGCGCGCACGCTAAGTCGCCAGGGCTTGCGGTGCCGCTGGCGCCAGGCGGTAAGCAGCGTTTCTCCGACCAGTTCTTCGGGGGTCAGATCTTCCGGTCGGAGCATTTTAAGCCGCTGGTAATGCGAGAGCTCGCGGCGTGCAGCCAGCAGCAGCTCGTCAACATGCGGCGTGACCCATTGGCGAAAGGCGGTGCGGTCGCCTGCTAAAACCGCTTTCCAGAGATCTAAAGCGGCCACGGCACTAAAGAGGTTTGCTCTAGCTTAAAAAAGTGGCGGGCCGCTGCAGAGTTCCTTGGCAAACGTACCGTTTCTGCAACAAAAAAGCCCCCTTTCCCGCAGGAAAGGGGGCTTCGGAAACGAGCTCTTAGGCGGTGGTCACGGTAACGGGTGTGACGGCTGCTTCGTCGGTTTCTCCTGTACGGATGCGGTAGACTTTTTCTACGGGAAGGACAAAGATCTTGCCGTCACCGACCTCGCCTGTGCGGGCTGAACGCAAGATGGCTGCTACGGTGCGCTCGACAAAATGGTCTGATACGCCAATGTCGAGCATGATCTTGTCGTGCAGTTCCATTTTGACCGTAGTGCCGCGGTAGGTTTCCACGAGTTCGGTTTCGCCACCGTGACCCTGGACGCGGCTCACCGTTAGCCCGTACACCTCAGTTTGAAAGAGGGCTTTGAGCACGTCACTGAGTTTTTCGGGTCGAATGATTGCACGGATGAGTTTCATGGCGGAAGGCAAGTTTAAAGGTTATGCGGTTGTAGCCGGTTGTGGCCGCGGCGCTGTTGCGGGGGCCGTACCGTTGGCCCGTTCATGCTCGAGCAGCAAGACGGCACCCTCACCGTAAGCGTACGCTTCTTCGCCATGCAGCACCACATCAAGGCCGCGGGCTTCGTCGGGCGCCGCTGCACGGACAGGCATAAAGAGGCTCAGGACTTTCAGGATCAGGAACGAGACCACGCTGCTGTAGAACAGGACGGCTACGACAGAAAGGAGCTGCACCAGGACTTGACCGGGATTCCCAAAAAGCAGCCCGTCGGCCGTTCCGTTCCAGGCTGCATGGGCGAAGACCCCCGTCAGAAGCGCACCGCTGGCGCCCCCAAGCCCATGGGCAGCAAATACGTCCAGCGAATCGTCGAACCGAGTGCGGGGCCGCCAGAGGATGGCAAAATAGCTGGGTAAGGCTGAAAGCGCGCCAATGAGCAGGGCTGCCCAGGGGGGAACAAACCCTGCTGCAGGGGTAATGGCCACCAGGCCCACCACAATGGCTGTAGCAGCACCAACAGCAGTTACCTTACCGCTCCGGATCAGGTCCAAAAAGGCCCAGGCGCTAAGGGTTGCTGCAGGCGCTAGCATCGTGTTGACAAAAGCCAATGCGGCGCTTTCGTTCGAGGCCAGTGCACTCCCGCCGTTGAAGCCAAACCAGCCAAACCACAGCAGTCCAGCGCCCAACAGCACAAAGGGTACGTTGTGGGGCAACATGGCCTGACGCCCATAGTCCCGGCGCGGTCCTAAGAACAACACGGCACCTATGGCAGCAGCTGCAGCATTTACGTGCACAACAGCCCCCCCAGCAAAGTCTAAGGCGCCCAAATCGGCCAGCCAACCTCCACCCCAGACCCAATGGGCAATCGGCGCATAAACAAGCAGGCCCCACAGACCAATAAACCAAAGATACGCCTTAAACTGCATGCGCTCGACAATGGCCCCAGAGATCAGCGCAGCGGTAATAATGGCAAACGTCCCCTGAAAGGCCATGAACAGCAAGTGCGGAATGCTTCCGCTGGGCTCCAGCCCAACGCCCATGAGCAGGACCTTGGAGAAGTCCCCAATCCAAGCCGACCCTTCCCCAAAAGCCAGCGAATAACCTAGCACAGCCCAGAGCACACCCGAAATGCCCAGCGCAATGAAGCTCATCATCATCGTATTCAGGGCATTTTTGGCGCGCACCAGGCCACCGTAAAAGAAAGCCAACGCGGGCGTCATCAGCAATACCAGGGCTGTGGCAACCAGCATCCAAGCGGTATCCCCACTTGAGATCGAGGCCTCCGCTGTCCCCTGAGCCTGCGCTGGCAACGCAAGGAATACAAGCGGCCAGAACAGTAGTTTAGAAGATCGCATGACTGTTTTGACTTTTTTAGGTTATTAAATCAAGACTCCGTATTTTATTTAGGAAAATGAGAAACTAAAGTCAATATCTTAAAACAATGGATTAATAGAATTTAATTTTTAGAAAGCGGTTTCGGAAGGCGTGATAAGGCACACGTTGGCTTGCCTTTGGAAGGCATTGTGGGCTAAAAGTAGCTTTGGGAATTGTGGTCTCAGGCGATGCGAACCATGTCGTAGTGGTCGTGCACGCCCCGCTTTGGCGGCTGCAGCAACGTCTTGTGGGCTATCCGTGGACGCAACGGATCAAGACGTAGGGCAGTCCATCTTAACGCGATCGCCTGTGCAGGCCACCAGGAAGCCTAAGTGTGTAAACCATTTGCCTACCTTCACCGTAGAAATGCCTACACGATCCGCCAGTCACGACGCATGCGTTCATGACCGACGCTTTACGTTATCCTATTGGACCGTTTCGCTGGCCTGAAAAGCCGCTGACCACCGAGCAGCGTGAAGGGTTGATTGCGCAGCTGGCCGAGCTACCGGTTTTGGTGCGCCAGGCTGTAGCCCAGCTTACCGAAACGCAGCTAGACCAGTCCTATCGACCTGGGGGGTGGACAGCGCGTCAGGTGGTGCATCATCTGGCCGACAGTCATCTCAACGGCTATCTTCGGTTCCGACTGGCCCTGACCGAAGAGACGCCGTCCATTCGCACCTACGATCAACAGCGCTGGGCTGAATTGCCCGATGCGCGCTCAGCACCGGTTGGACCTTCTATAGCGCTGCTTGAAGGGCTTCATGCACGTTGGGTGGCACTGCTGCGCAACTTGGCTGCTGAGGATTTTCAGCGCGCGTTTCTTCATCCTGAACGGGGTCGGATCACGCTGGACCAGGCCTTGGCGCTTTATGCCTGGCACGGTCGCCACCACGTAGCGCATCTTACGCTGGTTCGAACGCAGGCTCAAGCCGCGATTGGAGCGGACGGATAAGCGTGTGGCAATGATCGGCGTATAGGCAGCGTCTTTGGGCGTGTATGCTGTTGATGTCTGCCGGGAAATTTCTTGGCCTGGCGTTTGCCCGCATGGATATGTTTTTCTAAGCCACTTCGGCGCTGCGCTTGGGAGTCCCAATAGCGGTGCTTTAGCGTTCATTGCGCTGCTGGTCGCGCAGTGCGCGGAAGGGCGTTCCTTCGCGCCAGTTAGGGAAGTCGGTGCTGTTGGCCAGTTGGTAGCCAATGTGGAACAGCAGCCGCAGGTCGTCTACGGCGCCATGTAGATCCCAAGAAGGATTGTACTCGTCCGAGGGCTTGTGGTAGTGTTGCGCCACGTATTCGGCGCGGCGCTTGAGCGTCCACTCCGTGCCGTGCACTACGTGATCGATGCCGGCGTCGAGGTACAAAGCTGGAATGCCGATGCGGGCAAAGCTGAAATGATCGGAGCGGTAGTAATAGCCTTTTTCGGGTTCTGGATCAGGACGCAAATAGCGTCCTTGCGCTGCAGCAGCGGCCTGCGCATAGTCGTCCAAATCCGACAGGCCGTAGCCGATGACGGTTACATCCCGCATAGGGCCTAGCACGTTTAGGCCGTCCATGTTGAGCACCGCCACTGTTTTTGCCGGTGGGAAGACGGGGTGTGTGGCGTAGTAAGTCGATCCCAATAGGCCTTGCTCTTCGGCGGTGACGGCCAGAAAGAGTACAGAGCGGGCTGGGGGTTCAGGCAGAGTGGTAAAAGCGTGGGCTAGGGCAAGCAGGCCTGCAGTGCCGGTGGCATTGTCTAGGGCACCGTTATAGATGCTGTCGCCGGCCAGCGAAGGGTTGACGCCCAGGTGGTCCCAATGCGCGGTGTAGATCACGACCTCGTCGGGCTGCTTTTGGCCAGGCAGCAGCGCCAATACATTACGCGATTGCACCTGGCGAACAGTGCTCTCAAGCGCAGCCGACAGCTGGAGGCCTAGGGGTAGGGCTCGAAATCCCGGTTGTGCCGCAGCAGCCTTGAGCTGTTCTAGGTCGCGTCCGGCTAGCCGAAGTAGGCGTTGTGCAGCTTCGTAGGTGAGCCAACCTTCAAGGGCACAGCGGTCCATGTTCTGCTGCTCGTTAGCGAGCGTAAACTGCGGTCCAGACCAAGAGCCCTGCACAACAGCCCAAGGATAGCCGGCTGGTCCTGTTTCATGAATGAGGAGTGCAGCCGCTGCTCCTTGGCGGGCGGCTTCCTCAAACTTGTATGTCCAGCGGCCATAATAGGTCATGGCGCGTCCGGTAAACAGCGCCGAGTCGCCCGTGGCATAGCCCGGATCGTTGACCAGCATGAGTACCGTTTTGCCGCGCACATCTACACCAGCGTAGTCGTTCCAGTTGTATTCGGGCGCTACGATGCCGTAGCCGACAAAAACCACCTCGCTGGCCTGAAGCGTGATTTTAGGGGCTAGGCGTTTGGTCCAGAGCATCGCTTCGTCGCCGTATCGGAAGTGCAGTTGGCCTTGAGGTCCGCGCACTTCCAGACGAACGGAGCGCGGATCGACGGTAAGCTCGGCCAGAGGTACGTCTTGCGTATAGGTGCCCTGATGGCCTGGTTGCAAACCGAGTGCTTGGAACTGCTCGACAAGGTAGTTTACGGTGAGCATTTCGCCGGCCGATGCCGGTGCCCGGCCAAGAAAGGCGTCGGAAGCCAGCACCTGAATGTGCTCGGCCAACCGTTCTGGCGTGATTGCCTGCTGGGCTATTTCGAGCGGGTCTTGACGATGGCAGGCCGAAAGCGCAAAGCAAAGGCCTAAAAGCAGCAAGAAAGTCGTGCGTTGCATGAAGCTTGGAGTGTTGTTTAGGGTAGGCTCAATTTACGTAGGCCAATAGGTAATGCGGCGGCGGTTGTTTCCCAAATGTTCCAGGCGCAGGCGCAGAGCATAAGGGGGCAATAAAGGCTCGATGCGTTCGGCCCACTCGACGATGCTCACCCCCTCGCCGAAAAAGTATTCTTCATAGCCTAGCGCATAGAACTCTTCGAGCTGGCGCAAGCGGTAGGCGTCGAAGTGGTAAAGCGGCAGGCGTCCACCCAAGTAAATATGCAGCAGCGTAAACGTAGGACTGTTGACCTCAGCTTCAGGGATGCCCAAGCCCTCGGCAATGCCTTTAACGAGCTGGGTTTTGCCCGAGCCCAGTTCGCCGTAAAGGGCGACTACGTCTCCGGGGTGTAGCCGACGGGCCAGGTGCTTCCCCAGAGCGCGCGTGGCTTCGGGCGTGTTGGTCTCGCAGGGCAACAGGTCGGCAAGCGTAAGGGCGGCTTTCATACTGCCTTGGGGCGCAAAATGGCTAGCGGCACGATCATCTCCTGAAGCGAGATGCCGCCATGCTGAAACGTATCGCGGTAGAGGTTGACGTAGTAATGGTAGTTGGTAGGATAGACAAAATAGTAGTCTTCCTTGGCCAAAAGGTAGGTGGTGGTGATGCTGCTTCGCGGCAGGCCAAAGGGTAGGGGATCACGAATCAGGAGAGCGTGGCGTTCGTCGCAGCGCAGGTTGCGGCCAAACTTGAAGCGTAATGCCGTAGAAGTTTCCCGGTCGCCAATGACTTTGGTAGGATGTAGACATCGGATGGCGCCATGGTCCGTGGTTAGAAGGATAGTGCAACGCTGGTGGGCCAGCGCCTGAAACGCCTGGTAAAGCCAGGAGTGTTCAAACCAGGTGCGGGTCAGCGCTCGGTAGGCACGCTCGTCTGGGGCCAGTTCTTTAAGTACGTCGGAGTCGGAGCGGCTGTGCGCAAGGATATCGACAAAGTTAACCACAACAGCACTCAGGGTGTATTGCAAAAAGTCGTTCACCTGGCGGGCAAAGGTGCGTCCGTCAGCCGCGCCAAGGAGTTTTTCGTAGCGGATGCGGGCAGAAATGCGCCGGCGGGATAAGCATTCGCTCAGAAATAACTCTTCGTTACGGTTGCGGCTGTTTTCGCTTTCTTCGGCCTCAGACCAGGCATCGGGATAGCGCCGCGCGAGGTCACGCGGAAGCAGTCCGCTAAAGAGCGCATTTCGGGCATAGGGCGTTGCCGTAGGCAGGAGCGCAAAATAGTGCATGACGTTTAGATCAAAAAGCGGAGCCAAAAGGCGTTCAAATTCTAGCCATTGGTCCAAACGCATGCAGTCGATGACCAAAAACAGCACCGGACGGCCTTCTTCGAGCAAAGGGAACACAACGTGCGGTAGCACTTCGTGTGACAGCAGGGGACGGTCCTTACCAGGCGCGCTGGAAAGCCAGTTGGGATAGACCGCCTCGATGTAGCGGGCAAAGACCCTGTTTGCTTCCTGAAACTGATCTTCCAAAATCTGCCGTGCAGCTTCGTCTCCTTCTAACGTGACATCGAAGCGGGTTAGCTGGCGATAGAGGCTTACCCAGTCGTCGGGTGCCAGTTGCCCTTGTAAGGCGGCAGCAATACGCGCAAACGCCTGCAGGTATTCCTGGGAAATCTTTTCATTGCGGATGCGTGGCTGCTCGAGCAGGCGCTTGCAGGTCAGCAGAATCTGACTTGGATTGACCGGTTTGGTAAGGTAGTCACTGATCTGGCGCCCTAGGGCTTCTTCCATAAGCTGCTCTTCCTCGCTTTTGGTTACCAAGACGATCGGCAGCTCTGGTGCTAGGGCTTTGATGCCAGCCAGCGTTTCTAGACCGCCCATACCCGGCATGTGCTCATCCAGCAAGACAACGTCGAAGTGGTTGCGCCGCACCTGCTCGATCGCATCGGCGCCGTTGGTGACGCTTGTTACCTCGTAGCCTTTGGTTTCCAGAAACAAGATATGGGGACGTAGCAATTCAATTTCGTCATCGGCCCAAAGGATGCGCGGCTTGCTTGGCATGGTAGCTTAAGGAAACTCTTCGAGGTTTACGGCTATAACGAACGCCCTAGTCAAGGATCTGGTCCAAACACACCAACGCATGACCCAGTAATGCTATTGCGTACGGGCCAGTTTACGTTTCCTACGCCACCAGAGCAGCTTTTTGGACGGCAGGCGCCGTTGGTTTTGGAAATTGGTTTCGGCGATGGCGGGTTCCTTCTGGATCTGGCAAGTCGACACCCCGAGTGGAACGTGCTGGGCGTGGAAATCTCTCCAGGTTCCGTGCGGCGGGCACGCCGTCGTCTTCGCCAAGCTGGTCTGACAAACGTACGGCTTTACCTGGGGCAGGCGCGTTTTTTGGTGCGCCAAGTGCTTCCTCCACGCAGTCTGCACAGCGTGTATGTCAACTTTCCAGATCCCTGGCCCAAAGAGCGGCATCGGGCGCGACGCTTGTTGCAGACCTCATTTTTTGCGTTACTGTCGACGCGCTTGGAAGCGCAGGGAACCTTACGCTTGACGACTGATGACGCGCCGTACTTTGCCTTTGCGCTCGAGGCTGCGCAGCAGACGGGTCTTTTCCGGATCGAAGTAACTGAACCACCCCCAGAAACGCTCCAAACCAAATACGCCCGCAAATGGCAAGCGCAACAAAAACCGATCTATCACGCCGTTTTCCATAAAGCTGCTGAAGCCCCCGACCCGTTTCTCCCAACCATCGAACGCTACGACGTCATGCATCATGCCGTGCTGGAAGGTGTGCTACCTAAGCTGGAGCATTTTGAAAAGCTGGTGCACGCTTTTGAGGGTGGACATGTAATTTTTTTGGAAGCTTATCGGTCCCTGGATGGGAGCGGATTGCTGTTTCTAGCGCGCATAGAAGAAGAGGATCTGGTCCAGGAAGTGCTCTTAGAAGCTGCCCCCAGGGAGGGCCGTGTGTTGGTACGCGTACTGCCTTTTGGGTTGCCGCTTTCAACGCGAGGCACACGTGAAGCAGTACGTTACTTAAGCACGTGGCTGGAGGCTCAGGGGATGCGCTTATGTGAGGCGTTTTTTTAAAAAAAAACCGCGCGCTTTCATCGTAAAGCGCGCGGTTCTGGGGCTCGGATCAAGGATTAAAATCAGGCCATTGCGGCTTCCTCATGTTCGATACGCAGCCCAAGCACTTTGAAAAACTCGGCTAGCCAGCGTGGATGGGCAGGCCAAGCGGGTGCTGTAACCAGGTTCCCATCAACTACCGCTTCATCGACCGGCACTTCGAGGTATTCACCGCCTGCAGCTTTCACTTCGGGACCGCAAGCTGGGTAAGCCGTGCAGCGCCGACCTTTGAGCACCCCGGCTGCCGCAAGTACCTGTAGCCCATGGCAAATGGCGGCAATAGGTTTGTTGGCTTGGGCAAAATGCCGGACGATCTCCAGCACACGCGGGTTCAGGCGAATGTACTCAGGCGCACGTCCCCCAGGAATCACCAGCGCATCGTAGTCTTCAGGACGAACGTCGTCGAACGTCGCGTTGAGCTGGAAGTTATGGCCTGGCTTTTCGGAATAGGTCTGATCGCCCTCAAAATCGTGCACGGCCGTGCGAACTTTCTGGCCTTTCTTCTTGTCTGGGCATACGGCGTCAACCTGGCACCCGACGGCTTGTAGCGCCTGGAAGGGGACCATGATTTCGTAGTCCTCGCCAAAGTCCCCCACGATCATCAAGATGCGTTTAGCTCCCATAGCAGCCTCCTTGTAGATGGGTGAATGGAAAGTGAACGAAGCGCTTCTCCTTTCATGCACGAAGGAACCTTGGGGCAGTTCCAGGACCAAATGTTACCGAATTGTTATTGGCGGGTACGTTGGGCGTCGAGGCTGTAATGGCCTGGACCCGTAAGCATCAGGGCCACAAAGACCAGCGCAATTTCCAGGGGGTACCAAGGGCCGCCAGGAATAGCCCCGCTAACGTGGCCCAAGGCAGCAACAAGCAGCGTGGCTACGACAGGCACTAAAGCCCAGGGCCAAAAAAGCCCCAAGATCAGGAGGATACCCCCACCTACAAATTCAGACAGTGCGGCCACGAATCCCCAAAACGTCGGCGCAAAGTCAATGCCGAAAACTTGCATCACGCTGCCCACGCGCGCCCAGCGTTCTGGGCCGCCAAACAGCTTAGGGCCACCATGGACGAAAAGGAACGTCAACCCTAACCCAAGTCGTAGCACGAGTAACCCTAGGTCATGCCGGTATTTTACAGGACGCAGCATACGCACCTTATCGTTTGGATGAAACTACACTTAGGTTTGCCTACGATAGCAAACCCGCTTTTTGAGCAGCTTCGCGCAGCAAGCGCTGCTGCTCGGCCGATAGGTTGCGGGGGATTTCGACGTGGATTTCGACGTAAAGGTCCCCTTTGGTAGTATCGGTTTCCACACCATGTCCCCGGATGCGCAGGCGCTCGCCCGGCTGCGTGCCTGGAGGAATGCGCAGCTTAAGATAGCGACCGTAAGCATCCACCAGTTCGCGCGTGGTGCCGAGCATGGCCTCTAGCGGATTAATGGTGAGCGTGGTATACAAGTCGTCTCCCTCGCGCCGGAAGCGTGGGTGCGGCTCTACGTCGAAGATGATATATACGTTGCCTTTCGAGACGCCCGCAATTGTAGGGCCGCCATTCTTGAGGCGAATTTTAAAGCCAGGCCGTACGCCTTTCGGTACGTTAATGCGTACTTTTTGCCCATCAGGTAGCGTGATATCGGTTTTCCCGCCACGCAGGGCTTGTTCAAAGGGCAGGCGAACCCGCACCTCAACGTCGCGTGGGTGTCGCGTGCGGCTAAACGGATCCTGCCCAGTGCGCCCAAATCCACCAAAGAAGCGACTAAAGAGATCTCCGAGCCCGCCACCCAGCAGGTCTTCTAGGTTACCACTAGTTTCGAAGTGGACGAAGGTCCCCTCTGGCGTTTGATAGAAGCGACTTCCATTACCTGGACTAAACCCACCGAAGGCGTTAAAGGGATTTTTGCGGAGCATATCGTACTGCCGGCGTTTTTCAGGGTCCGACAGTACGCTATAGGCTTCCTGGATCTCTTTAAAGCGCTCTTCAGCCTGCGCCTTGTTCGGATTCCGATCTGGATGCCACTCCCGTGCCAGCTTCCGATACGCTTTTTTGATTTCTTCTTCGGTAGCTGTCTCAGGCACGCCTAGGATTTCGTAATAATCTTTGAGCATCTGCGCCATAGCATCCCCCCTGCGTCGCTAAATCTCAAACCCCAGATTTCAGGTATGTGGTCAAAGGCGTTTAGCACAGACCGTGCCAGGTCTGCAGGTTATGCAAAAATGACATAACGCCATAATTTAACAAAGGGCCGCCTGTTTGGGCTATGGTTGGCTTTAGACAAAAGGAAACGCTATGAAGCCGGGAACACTGATTGAGTACCTGGAAGACGATCAGCCGCAGCTTGCGCTTGTTTTGGAGGCACGCAACGATGGGTTGCAGGCGCTTACGCCTTCAGGCCGTCGCATTCGGTTACCCATCCGCCGTGTTGTGCTTTGCCATGAGCAAGCCGCTTCGACAGCACAGTTGGCCGAAGTGGCCCGTGGGCTTATCGCGCAGCTGGAAGCGCGTGCTGAGGAAATAGACCTGGCCCTTCTTTGGGAGGCGGCCCGTGGGGAAGGAGCATCCTTTGAACTGCCGGCGCTTGCCCGCTTGTATTTTGGCACCGACGGTCCACAGGAGCAGTCTGCCTTGCTACGGGCACTGCTGCGCGACAGGCTGTATTTCGGACGTAAAGGGTTAACGTTTGCGCCCCGTACGCCCGAACAGGTTGAGGCTTTGCGTTTGGCCGAGCAGCGTCGCCAGGAGCAAGTCGCTGCGCGAGAAGCACTCCGCCAGCAGCTTGCGCAGCTTTTAGAGGCTGGGGACGCAGCGGGCGTGGAGGCTTCGCCAGCACTGCTCGACGCGCTCGAGGCGTTGCTGCGCCAGCGGCAACCGTCTGAAGCCGCAGCTGTGCTCGAGACGTTGGCACGCGAGCGTGGGCTTACGGTGCGTGAGGCCGCCCTGGAAATCCTGGTCCGTGCTGGCCGATTAGAAGCTTCCGGCAGCAGCTTGGCATTGCTTTCAGGTATCGATCCGGAATTTTCTGCTGAAGTGCTTGCTGCTGCTCGAGCGCTGATGCCTTTTGCCCCCGAGGAAGGCCGCACTGACTTTACCCATTTGGAGGCATTCCACATCGACGACGCTACAACGCAAGAAATCGATGATGCGTTTACCGTAGAACCCCTTCCCGAAGGCGGTTGGCGTATTGGCGTGCACCTGGCCGACGTCCCCTACTTTGTTCGGCCAGGGGACGTGCTGGACCTTGAAGCGCAGCGTCGCGGGCTAACCCGTTACCTTCCTGATGGGCCCATGCTGATGCTGCCCGAGCGACTCAGCTACGATTTGGCTAGCCTACGTCCTGGAACACTCAGGCCAAGCCTCAGCGTCGTCGTTACTGTCGATGCCCAGGGACAAATTCAGGCGACGCAACTCACCCGTGGGCAGGTGCGCATCGCTTACGGCTTCACCTACGAAACCGTTGATGCCCTGCTTAGCGGGCAGGCTACGCATGCGCTTGCCGAAGCCCTGCACGTGCTTTTTCACCTGAGCACGCAGCTTACAGCAGCCCGACTGGCCCGCGGTGCTTTGATCATCCGCAGGCCAGAGCTCAAGGTGCGGGTTGTAGGCGAAGCGATCACCGTGCAGGTGATTGATCCGCACACGCCAGCACGACGGCTGGTGAGCGAATGGATGATTCTGGCGAATGCCGCGGCCGCGCGTTGGGCAGCTGATCAAGGGTTACCCATGATTTATCGGGTACAAGACCCTCCGGAAGACCCTGAGCTCGAGGGGCAATGCCTAGATTATGATCCAGTCGTGCTGGAGACTCGGCTGCGGGGGCTGCGGCGCACGCGCCTCTCGACGCACCCGCAGCCGCATGCGGGCTTGGGCCTTGAAGCCTATGTGCAAATAACTTCGCCGATTCGGCGCTACGCCGATCTGGTGCTTCAACGCCAGCTTGTGGCTGCTTTAGCAGGGGACCCCTTACCCTACGATACAACAAAGCTTTTGGAAGTGCTGGCTACAGCTGAAGCAGCAGAGCAAGAAGCGCGGGCCTTAGAGCAACAGGTCAACCGCTACTGGGCGTTGGTGTGGCTTAGTCGACAAACCGACCAGGTATTTGAAGCGCTGGTGGTAGCACGGCGTCCAGCTGGCTATGTCGTCGAACTGCAGCCCTACGGTTTGCGCGGTCTATTGGCTACGGGAGATGTGCTGGTTCCTGGCACGTTGCTCGAGGTGCGCATCGAAGCCGTTGACCCACGACGAGGTAGCCTGCGCCTAGAGCGGGTCTAAATCAGCTTTCGGGTTGGAGAAGAAACGTTACTACGGTGTGGGCAAAGGCCTCGGGAGCGTCAGCATGCACCCAGTGGCCAGCCCCAGGAATGATGACTATTTGGGCTCTGGGAAACAGGCGGCGCATATGGGTAGCATCGGATTCGGTGAGGTAGTCGGAGCGCTCCCCACGCACAAAAAGTGCCGGTCCGGTAAACTGCCGCTGGTTGTTAATGGCCGCATTGATGCGGTCATAGTAGCGCATCAGGCCTTGCAGGTCAACCTGCCAGCGATAGGTCTGCGTGGCCGCATCATAGAGCAGGTTTTTGAGCAGAAACTGGCGGATGCTGTCTTCAGGAATAGAGGCCGCCAGGGCCTTGTCGATAGCTTGACGGTTATTGTACTGAGCAAGATCGATGTCCCTGAGGGCCTGAAGAATGTGGTTGTGGCGCGCTTCATAAGCACGCGGGGCGATGTCCACGACCACGAGACGATCGACCCGATCGGGAGCACGGAGCGCCAGTTCCATCGCCACTTTGCCGCCCATCGAGTGGCCCAGTACGTGCGCTCGGCCAAGCTGATGGCGGTCCATGAAAGCCAGCACATCGGCTGCCATGGTGGGATAGTCGATGGGTTCAGCATGGGGCGAGCGGCCGTGGCCCCGCAGGTCTAAAGCCCAAACGCGGAAATGCGGCGCAAACGCTTTGCTAGCTAGCGTGTGCCAGTTGCCACTGCTGCCCAATAGGCCGTGCAAAATCAGGAGGGCCGGACCCTCGGTTCCATAGGCACGGTACGCCAAGTCAACCGGTGCTGCAGGAGCTTCCATCACGTTGATGCTTTTGCGTGTACCCATTGCGCCAAGGCTTCTACGTCGGGCAAGGGGTCAAACTCGCCCACAAAACGGATTTCTGGTTCTAGCCGGTAGCCGGTGCGGGTTTCGACCACGTGTTGCACATAAGCGATGAGCGCACGCACCTGCGTCGCGGTAGCACGGCCGCGGTTAACGATGATGTTTGCATGTTTTGGCGAGACTTCAGCATCACCAATGCGCGTGCCCTTGAGGCCACACTGGTCGATAAGGCGTCCGGCACCAATGCCATCGATTTTTTTGAAGATCGAGCCGGCACTGGGTTCAGTTTCCAGTGGAGGGTGACGTTCTCGCCGCCAAGCCAGGTTCGCCTCCATGATTTCCCGCATGCGGGCTGGGTCACCAGGAGCAAGTTGAAACGTTGCGGCCAGCACGATGTCGTCGCGTTCATGGAGGATCGAATAGTCGTAGCCAAAGCAGAAGTACTCTGGCCCGACCGTCTGGCGCATGTTTTCCGCCGTCAGCACTTCAGCCTCGGCCAGCACCTCGGCAATAAACATCGTGCGTGCCCGCTCAGGCGGCGGCGAGAGAAAGTGCAGGTTTTGCCACAGCGCACCTCCCACAGTGGAAGGAATGCCTACGTAGTGTTCCAGTCCGGAAAGGCCAGCATTGACGGCTACTTCGATGAGGTCGGGGTAGACGATGGCGCCACTTTCGGCCCAAAGACGGTGGCCATCTAGCAACCGGTAAGCCCGGGCGGCATTGCGGATGACCAGACCTCGAAAACCCCGGTCACCGACCAAGATGTTGGCACCTAGGCCAAGTACAAAATAAGGGATGCCTAGTTCACGCGCAGCCAAAACCGCTGTAGCAAGCTCATCACGCCTGTAGGCTTCGAAAAATAGGTCCGCTGGCCCACCGATTTTAAAAGTGGTATACGGGGCCAAGGGCACGTTTAGCCGAAGCCGCCGAGCATCAAGGCGTTTTTGCAGATAGCACAATACTTCGGAAACCAACCACACGGCGTCATGCAAAGGATAAAAAAGTTTTTTCTATACCACGCTGCGACGAATTTAGATTCGTCTGGCTTGACAGCCTGTTAGAACAAAATTTAATTTTAACTCGGAAGCGCTTTTGGATTTGCGATCTATCTCTTTTTTAAAACCGGTGAGCATAGGTTTTATACCGTTGGGCCGGTTTCGCTTGGAGCGGTAGGGTTGCAGGGAAAATCTTTAAGTATCCACCAGTGGGGACAGTGTACCGGATGAGGAGGACATCCGGGGTATACCTTGCGGAAGATTCCCAAAACCAGCCGAGGAGGTTTATCTATGGACGATCGGACCAGGCCAAGGAATGTGCTGCAGCACATTCTGGGAAGAGGTCTCTTTTTGGGGATGCTCTTCGTTTTATCGCCAGTGTGGGTAGCCTATGCGCAGCAGGGTGTCATTCGGGGTCAGGTGATAGACCGGGATACCCGTGAAGGGTTACCGGGAGCCAACATTGTGGTGCAGGGGACCACACTGGGTGCAGCTACGGATATTGAGGGGCGCTATGAGATCGCAAACGTACCCGCAGGGACCTATACCGTATCGGTTTCCTATGTAGGGTACCGCTCAGCGCAGCAGCAAGTCAGTGTTGCCGCAGGCGCTACAGTAACGCTGAACTTTTTGCTGGAGCCTGACGTCCGGGGCTTAGAAGAAATTGTGGTTACGGGCGTCGCTTCTCGTACAGCCAAAGCTATTGCGCCGCTGGCCGTCTCGCGGATTAACACGGCCGATCTAGAGGTGGTGGGACAGTACAGCTCGGTCTCACAACTCATTAGTGGTAAAGTGGCTGGACTGCAGATTGTGAACCCTTCGGGTAACCTGGGCGGTGGCTTTCGGTTTTTCATGCGTTCGGGTGGTGGGCTCTACGGTACCGGCCAGCCTGTGGTTTACATCGATGGGGTACGCGTCACCAATATCGAAATCGGTGGCTTTGGCGTTGGTGGCCAGCAATATTCTACCTTAGCTGGCTTGAATCCTGAAGATATCGAGTCGATCGAGGTCATCAAGGGTCCAGCAGGCGGTGCGCTCTACGGTACCAGTGGCCAAAACGGCGTCATCCTCATTACAACGAAGCGGGCTCGCCGGCTTGCTAACGCGTTGCAGGTAGACTACCGTTCGACGTTTGGCTACAATACGCAGGCCCGCAAATACGATCCTGACATCTACATAACTGCTGATGCGGCCAATGCGCTGTTCCGGCGCGGGCCCATCCAGGATCACGCTCTATCCATCCAGGGCACAGCGGGCTGGACGCGCTACTACACTTCGCTGGACCTCCGTCGGGAAGAAGGACACTTGCCCAGCAATGCATTGAATCGGCGGGCCTTTCGGGCCAACTTCGATGCCTATCCTTCGGATAGGGTCACGGTGCGGGTAAGCTCGGCTTTCTCGCTGACCGAAAACGATCGCCCCCAAAATGACAACAACATTTTCGGCTATTTGGGCAACACGCTGCTAACGCCGATCACATGGTATTTCACCGATAGCGCTGCTGTTCGGGCAATCGAAAACAAATTCCGCGAAAACCGCTTTGTGGGCTCCATCGAAATGATCTGGTCTCCGATTGCCCAACTAGAGCTGCGTGGCGTGATGGGCTACGATGGGCTCGACACGCGCAACGATGCCACCTATCCGCCTATCTACAGGTATAGCGGACGGGTTCGCGGCGAGCGTAACATCTACCAGCTGAGCCGTAACCAGTTTAACTACGACCTCAGCGTGCGTTATAGCTATACCTTGCCGAACCAAATTCGCGCGACCACCATTACGGGTACGCAAGCGTTCATTGTGACGCAGCGTACGTTCTGGGTGACGAAGCAAAACTTTGGCTCGGAGCTGGTGAAAAACATTGGCTCGGGGCTTGATTTTATCAACGCCAACGAAGGCTTTACCAACGCGCGCGAGGCTGGCGTTTTCCTGCAGCAGGAGTTCAACTGGCAAGACAAGCTCTTCCTGTCGGGTGGTTTTCGCTGGGACTTTGCAAGTGCCTATGGTCGTGATGCGGGCGATATCTTCTATCCCCGGGCAGACCTGTCGGCACGCCTTGATCAGTTAGGCTTCCTGCCCGGCTTTTTTAACCAGTTTAACCTCTTCAAGGCCCGTATTGCTTATGGAGAATCGGGCGCGCTGCCTGGCCTTCTGGACGGTCAGCCGCTTTTGTGGGCGCCTACACCCCCGTCGGGGTATGGCGTGGGGCTGGTCGTAAGCCGCTTTGGCAACACGGCCATCAAGCCAGAGCGCACACGTGAGATTGAATTGGGCCTTGACTTTGAGTTCCGGGGTGGGCATGGCGTGGAGCTAACCTATTATCGCCAATACACCTCAAATTCGATTGTGACCTTCCTGCTGCCACCTTCTGGGGGCACAGGCGTGAACTCAGGAGGTATTCCCCGGAACGTAGGCCGCATCGATGGATGGGGACTAGAAACAGCAGCCTATGCTAACCCCATTCGCACACGCAATGTGCAGCTTTCCCTGAATGCTACCTTTACCTGGCAGGACAACAAAGTAAGAAGCCTAGGCGGCTCGTCGCCCATCTTCGATGCCTTTAGCTTCACGGTGATCGACGAAGGACTGCGGCGCAATACGTTCTACGTGCCGAAAATCAAAGGCCCCCGCTATGATAATCAAGGCCGTTTCGCTGGGGTAGAGTTGGAGAACAACGGGGAACGCTTCGATCATGGAACTCCCATTCCACGGTATACGGGTGCCATTGGAATGAACTTGCGCCTGTTCCGGGTGCTTACACTGACGGCCAACTCCCGCTATGCGCTTGGGCATAAGGTGCTCAACTATACGCTGGCGTTTACCTCGCGCACGGGCGACTTCATGAACCACCGGGAATACCTAGAGCTGCGCCGCAAGCTGGGCTTATCGATTGGCCAAAATGTCCCGCGGGAGCTCTGGGAGCCTATTACACCGCTGACACCCGGAACGCCTGAATACCAGCAAGCGGCTGAACGGTACGTACGCCTGCTGGGGACCAACAACGAGGTGGAAAACTACATCGAGCCTGGAGATTTCTGGAAGCTCGACGAGGTGGCCATCAGCCTGGATGCTACCTCGTGGTTGCGTCGCCTGACGCGCTTCCCGGGGCTGCGGTCTTTTGTGATAACCGCCGCAGGACGCAATCTGCTGATTGCGACCAAGTATCGCAATCCTGATCCTGAGGTCAACTTTAATGGTGGGATTACCACCACCAACGGTCAGGACTTCCTGACGTTGCCTGGACCGCGTGTCTATACCTTAGGGGTACGCATTGGGTTATAAACGACCACCAACCTACAGGCAAACAACCATGAAACGATATATTGCTCCCATAGCCGCCTGGATTCTGGTGGCCGTAGGACTGAGCTTTACAGGGGGGTGCAGCAACTTTGTGCAAGACATTGAGCCCCCTATCGATGAAGTCCAGGACCAATTCTTGGACGAAAGCCAGATTCCCTACGAAATCATTGGCTTGCAGCAGCAGTTTGGGCAGGGGTATGGGCAGTCGGCCATGCTAGGGGATCTGCTCTCGGATCAGTGCTTTTTTGACACCCGCGTGCAGAATGCCACGTTCCCTACCTATGCCAATATCGATCAGGGCAACCCCTTGCGGGATAACAACTCGACCACAGCAGCAATGCTGCCGCTGGGGCGGGCTTACTATATCTCTAAGGACCTGATCGAACGGGTAAATCGGATTGGGACGTTCCAGGACGAGTCGCTGCGGCAACAAGCGCTCTACAATGCCTACCTGTACGGTGGCCTAGTGCGCTTCACCTGGGCTTCCTACTATGGCCTGGGCCCAGACCAGGGAGGGGGATTTGATGAAGGGGGAGGACCTTTTGTCCCCAGTGCCCAGCTGTATGACCGGGCTGTAGCGCTCTGGACCGAGGCGTTGCAATACGCTAATGAGGTGCAGCAGCGGACGCTTTACTCCCTGATTGCCCGTGCGCATTTGTACAACGGTAAGTATGCCCAAGCCCGTGACGCAGCGCAGCGAGGAATGCGGCCTGGGGATGCCCCGTTTGTAGCGCGCTACTCTACGCAGGACAATAACCCCTGGTATTTTGGAGGTGGGCGTGGGCGAACGCAGATTGTGGTGGCCGACCGTTTCCAGGCCTATTTGGCAGCAGATCCTGCGGAGGCCTCCCGTATTCCTATTGAACGGGCTCCATCAGCTGCAGGCACTGTTTTCTACCGCCAAGCCAAGTATCCGGACCGGGAATCGAGCTTACCGATCATCACGTGGCAGGAAAACCACCTGATGCTGGCTGAGTTGGCCCTGCGTCTGGATAACGATGCTACGAGGGCCCTTACGCTGGTCAACGAGGTGCGGGCTTCCCGCAACCTGAGCCCCTTGAGTGCTGTAGACCTCGACGTTATTTATGTAGAGCGTGACAAAGAGCTGTTTGTGCAAGGTCAGCGGCTCATGGACCAGCGGCGTTTTAACCGGTGGCATTTGCCGGCGGGCACTTGGAAATACCTAGAGATCACGGAGCGTGAGCGCTTAAGCAATCCCAACTTAGGCGGATAAAAGAACGCGGCAACAAAAACAGAAGCGGGGAGTCCAGGTCGGGCTCCCCGCTTCTGTTTTGGCGTATGCCTTATGAACGCAAAGGCTTCCGAAGGTATTATGGTGCGCTGGATAAGCTGGGGCATGCTTTGGATTAGCTTGCTGCCTAGAGCACAGGCGCAAGAGCCCCAGAAAGAACTGGCGGTAGCCGAGGGTCCAACACGCGAAGAACGGCTGGCTTGGCTGGAAGCTGCCGATCGGTACATTCGTGATGTCTTTACGCGTCAGGACCGGCTGCAGTATCCGGAGGCTGCGCAGCGCTACCTACGCATGCTGACACTGCTGGACGATTCGCTCACGGAGGCGGAAGCGCGTATTCTTGCCCCACATGTGCAAGCCCTAGAGGCCATTTATCCAGATGCGCGGCGTAGTCTTTCTGGCGCTGCTTTGCAGCGTTGGTGGCAATGGCAAGATCCGCGGCCGGCTACGCCACGAAATGAGCGTTTGGAAGAGCATCTGGAGCGTTGGGCTTATGCGATACGTCACTACAGCGTAGGGGGTAAATTGGATGATCGGGGGCTTGTGTACGTTTGCTACGGCCCTCCTAGCCGAAAAACGTCCGTTCGTTTAGACCATGCCCGCTACCGACAGCAGGTTTTGGATCGGGAGCCTACACTAAGCCTAAGCGGATTCCCAGAAAACGAATTCTGGGTTTATGCTCACCTTCATAAAGACCTGCATTTCCTTTTTGTCCGGAAGGGGGCTGAGGGTTATCGCATCGGGACTTCTGAGGAGCTCATTCCGCGCGGCCTCTACCAAAGTCCGCGGCGCGTTATGGCCCTGCTGCGCACGCTAGAAGAGATTTACCGACAGCTTTCGATCTATCACATTGACTATGGGATGCTCTATGACGAACTCGCCACCTATATTACTGCCGTAGAAAGTCGCATTCCACGGCCTGAATTGCCCTCGGCCGTTGCTTTTGCTCAGGGCATACTTTCTAAAGTCCAGCAGCAAGACCTTACGGTACGTGAGCGCCAGCAAGCATTGCGCCCGCCTTTTTATTCGAACGTGCTCGAGGAAGTCGATACCTTAGCGATTCAGCTTCGCATAGCCCGTTTTCTCAATCCCGATGGAGTAACGCGCACCGAGGTTTACTGGTCTGGTCCAGTGGCGACATTTCGTTTGTCAAAAGCGCAGCAGCGGCGACTAGAGCGGCAGGGCGTCGATCCTGCGCAAGCGGCCTATGTGTTGGAAAGTTCGCTTTTGCAGTATGATGCCGATTACCGCATCACTGCTCCGGCCAAGTTTTATTATCGTTTAACTGCTGCAGCCCTTGAGCAGCTGCAGGGCTGGCTGGCACCTCAGCGCTACGTGGTAGAAAGCCCGCGTGATCTATATCATCTGGCCTTTGAAGTGGATCAATACGCGACGTTGCCCCATCGTTTTTCGCCTGAACAAGCTATTCTGGTAAAGCTTTTTGCAATCCGCTTGGATTCGCTAAGGGCACTTAAGGCCGATCCGGAGCTTTTGGAGATGAGCGATTTGCTTCCCCTCTGGTATGATGCTGCAGCAAGCGACACGTTGCCTGGGCGGCCCTATCCATTTGTGCAGCTAAGCCCAGAGGTGCCGCTAGCGCTGTATTTTGAGGTATATCATTTACGGCTTGGAGCAGGGGAGCGTACGCGCTATGAGGTTGCCTATGAAGTGCGGCGTCGGGCAGAAGGTGGGCTGTTGCGGCGAGGTGAACTCGTACAGATAGGTTCACGGACCGTTTATGAAGGGACAAGCCGCAAGGCACGAGAGTATATTGTTTTGGATTTACAGACCTGGAAAGATATGCGGTCGGTAGAGGTAGTTGTTCGGGTTCGGGATTTGCATTCAGGTCAGGAAGTATGGCGCGCCATCAATTTCGAGCTGATCTCGTAAAGCAAAACCCGCGCAAATTGTCGCAGGCAGTGCAAGGAGATTTTTTTGAGCGTGTTTGGGCGGTGGTGGCGCAGATTCCACCAGGGCGGGTGACGACCTATGGGCACATTGCGGCATACTTAGGTGCGCGCAGTGCAGCGCGCACGGTGGGTTGGGCGCTCAATGCGGCAGCTGGATCGCATTTGCCCTGTCATCGGGTGGTCAACCGTCGGGGAGAGCTAACGGGTCGCATGCACTTTGAGGGGCCTTTTGTGATGGAAGAGCGTTTGCGTAGTGAGGGCGTCACGTTTACCGAAGACGGTCGGGTGGATTTGTCGCGTCATTTATGGATTCCAGGCCAGGATGAAGCGGCCTAGGGGTTGGCTGGAATAGGTCGGCCAGCCAGGCGATCTAGCACCTCCCAGAAGCCGGGGAAAGAAATGCGGGCGCATTCGGCCCCTTCGATCAGGGTTTCGCCCTCGGCAACCAGTCCGGCTACGCCCATGGCCATAGCAATGCGGTGATCGTCGAAGCTACGCACGGTGGTTCCCCGTAGCCGACAGCGTCCCTCGATGGCTAGTCCATCGTCGAACACTTCGACACGTGCCCCGAGGGCTTGCAGGTTTTCGGCCATGGCAGCAATGCGATCGGTTTCTTTGACGCGCAGCTCGGCAGCATCGCGGATTTCGGTGCGGCCATGGGCACAGGTAGCGGCTACAGCCAGCACTGGAATCTCATCAATCAGGTTAGGGATAATCGTTCCCGCTACCTGCACACCGTGTAGTGTGCTGCTGCGCACTACAAGGTCTGCGATCGGCTCGCCACCGTAGACGCGTTCATTTTCGACCTGGATGTTGGCGCCCATGGCCCGGAGTACGTCGAGCAAGGCGCTGCGGGAAGGGTTCAGTCCCACCCCAGGTAGGCGGATTTCACTGTCGGGTACAAGGGTGCCAGCGACCAAAAAGAACGCAGCTGCCGAGAAGTCGCGCGGGATAGCCCAAGTGCGTGCAGGAATGCGCATACCGCCCTGGACGGTCAGGTAGCGTTCGCCGTTTAGCTCTACCACATTTAAGCCCAGCATGCGTTCGGTGTGGTCCCGCGAAGGTACGGATTCGATGACGGTCGTCTCCCCTTCAGCAAACAAGCCAGCCAGCAGGACGCAGGACTTGACCTGAGCTGAGGGCACAGGCAGGCGATAGGTAATGTTGCGTAGCGGGCGGCAACCCTGAACGTAGAGGGGGGGGTGCCCATCGGTAAGCGTGACCACAGCGCCCATCTGGCGCAGTGGTGCTGCAATGCGTTCCATAGGGCGGCGGCTTAGCGAAGCGTCGCCCACGAGGGTACTGGCAAAGGGTTGCCCCGCCAGTATACCCGCCAAAAGTCGCATTGTGGTGCCCGAGTTGCCGCAATCAAGGGGTTGGTTGGGTGCTCGCAAGCCTTCTAAACCGCGGCCTTCTACCACTAGGATGCCGTGCGCATCTTCATAGATGGGCACGCCCAGCTGGCGCAGGCAGGAAAGCGTCGACTGCGGATCGGCAGCTGAAGGGTAGTTCACCAAGCGTGAGGTGCCGTCGGCTAAGGCTGCCAGCAGGGCTGCCCTATGGGCAATGGATTTGTCGGGCGGAAGCTCAACAAGGCCTAGTAAACTTTGGGCTTGAGAGACGCGACGTATCATGGACGGCGATAAAGCTTAGTGGGTAAGGCTTGGCTGTGTTGGGTCGGCTGTAAGCTGCTTGAGCGACGCTTCCACGTTGCGCAAAAGATCCTGTTTCTCATCCCAGTGTAAAAAGGCGTGCCGGAATCCGTTGAGCACGACTTCTCGGAGTTGTTGCACACTTAGGCCACAGGCAGTGTGCGCACGCCACAATTCTTCGGTCATGGTGGTACGGCTGAAGAGGCGATTGTCCGTGTTGATGGTCACGGCCAGCGAATGCTCTACGTAATACCGGAGCGGATGGGTGGCATAGTCGGCAACGGCTTTCGTCTGCACGTTGCTTGTAGGGCAAATCTCCAAGGGAATTTGATGATCGAGCACGTATTGCAAGAGGTCAGGATCTTGGTAAAGCGTGACGCCATGGCCAATGCGATGGGCGCCGCAGTAAAACAAGGCCTGATGGATGGAATCCGGTCCCCAAGACTCTCCAGCATGGACCGTTAGGTTGAGCAGATGGTTGCGGGCGTAGTAAAAGGCGTGCAGGTGGTGCTTAGGCGGGTGTCCAGCTTCGCCACCGGCCAGGTCGAAGGCCACTACGCCACGTTTGCGATAGGCTACGGCCAGCTCGGCTGTACGTAGCGAGAACGTTTCCGGTAGGTGGCGCAAGCCGCAAAGAATCAATCCGATGCGTAGGCCAAAGTCGCGTTCAGCAGCCCGCAAGCCATCAAGTACGGCTTCATTGACCTGTTCGAGCGTTAAGCCTTCTTCGGTGTGCAGCACCGGCGCATAGCGTACCTCGAGGTAGCAGACGTTTTCTCGGGCAGCGTCTTCGGCCAGTTCGTAGGCAATCCGGCGGAGCGCCTCTCGCGTTTGCATCAGGGGGACCGTGTAGCGAAACCACTGCAAATAGGCCTCTAGCGAGGCCGAGGTATCGACCTGCTGTAAAATCTCTGCTAATCCTTCAAGACTGTCGGCAGGGAGGAGCGCAGTTTTTCCCTGTTGGCGGGCTAGGTCCAGAAGTGTTTCCAGACGCAAGGAGCCATCTAAGTGGCAGTGCAGCTCTGCCTTAGGCCAAGCCTGAAGGGCCGTTTTGGAGAGCAAGGCAAAAGTTTGCATAGCAACTTTTTGCTTAGAAAAAACGGTCGTGGCTGCAGGGGGTTTCTGGGAGGCGGAACCCTAGCTTAGGGCGGTCGTTTTGGCTTTGCCAACCGGTGTGATCTTTTGTAAGATTTTGCCATGGTAAGGGGAGAGGTTGCGTAAATTTTTCTATTATTGATTCCAATACGAGACCGCCCGCAAACTTTCGCTGAGGTGACGTCATGTTTGGCAACATCGGTGCGACTGAGCTTTTACTGATCTTTTTGGTGGTCCTTCTGGTTTTTGGGGCTAAGCGTATCCCAGAGATTGCGCGTGGACTTGGAAAAGGCATTCGGGAATTTAAGGAGGCTACGCGGGAGGTTTCGCGTGAGCTTTCTGTAGAGGTAGAAGAAAGGCCACAGATTCGGCCACCACAGCAAGGGACAGCGACGGCGCGGACGACTTCCTCGTCGACGCAGCAATCAGAGTCGGCACAGCAGCCGGAGTCGACGCAGAACTGACCCCGTCTGATCGCGTTATGGAGTATGTGACGTACGCCGACGCCCGTCGGGCGCTGGAGCAGGGTGAGACCAGTTGCGAAGCGCTGGTCTCTTCTTTTTTGGAGCGCATTGAGGCCGAAAATGCTCGGCTAAACGCCTTCATTTCCGTAGATGCAGCTGGTGCGCTTGCTCAGGCACGAACGCTGGATCAGCGTTTGCGCCAAGGGGAACCGTTGCCGCCTCTGGGTGGATTGGTGCTGGCGGTAAAGGACGTGATTTGCATCAAAGACCAGCGCGTCACCTGCGGCTCGCGCATGCTGGAAAACTTTGTTTCCCTCTACGACGCCACAGTCATTGAGCGCTTGCGCGCGGCAGGGGCGATTTTTATTGGCAAGACCAACTGTGACGAGTTCGCCATGGGCTCGTCGAACGAAACATCGTATTTTGGTCCGGCGCGTAACCCGATCAACCCAGACTACGTGCCTGGGGGGTCTTCCGGGGGATCGGCCGTGGCGGTTGCCGCAAAAATGTGCCATGCCGCACTAGGCAGCGATACTGGGGGATCTATTCGTCAGCCAGCCGCCTTTTGTGGGGTTGTAGGTCTTAAGCCTACTTATGGGCGCGTCAGCCGCTATGGATTGGTCGCTTATGCCTCATCTTTGGATACGATTGGGCCTTTTGCGCACACGGTTGAAGATGTGGCCCGGCTACTGCAAGTGATGGCTGGGGTTGACCGCTGGGATTCGACCAGCGCGCCGGTAGCTGTGCCCGACTATGTGGCAGCGCTGGACCGCCCCATGCAAGGGTTGCGGATTGGATTGCCGCGTGAATACTTCGCCGAAGGCCTGGATCCGGAGATCCGCCAGGTGCTCGAAAAGCGCGCTGCGCAGCTTGAAGCTGCTGGAGCCGTAGTGCAAGAAGTATCGCTACCGCACACCGAATACGGCATTGCTGCGTACTACATTCTGGCCACAGCGGAGGCTTCAAGTAACTTGGCGCGTTATGATGGCATTCGCTATGGCTACCGCGCCGATGTGCAGCAGATCCGACGTGAGCTGGCCGAAAGCGGTAGCGACGACGCGGTAATCTATCGTCTCTATGTGCGCTCTCGTAGCGAGGGTTTTGGAACTGAGGTCAAACGCCGCATTATGCTGGGCACCTACGTGCTCTCGGCGGGCTATTATGAAGCTTATTATGCCAAAGCACAGCGGGTACGCCGGTTAATTCGACAGGATTTTGACCGGGCTTTTGAGCAGGTCGATGTGCTGCTTACGCCGGCTTCGCCCACCCCGCCTTTCCCTCTGGGGAGCAAGCTCTCGGACCCACTCGAAATGTACCTCAGCGATGTCTACACCGTGACGGCGAACTTAGCTGGCATCCCTGGTCTGGTGGTACCTGTAGGTACGCATTCAAGTGGCTTCCCTGTGGGCGCTCAGCTTTTGGGACGGCATTTTGACGAGGCCACCCTGCTACAGGTAGGAAAAACGCTGATGGAGCTTAGCACCCTATAAACAGGCTAAACCTCAGAAAACCATGAGCATTTTGGTTGACCGACATACACGTCTGGTGGTACAGGGCATCACGGGTAAAGAAGGGACTTTCCATGCCCAGCAGATGATTGAATACGGGACCAACGTTGTGGCTGGCGTTACTCCAGGCAAAGGCGGGCAGAAACACCTAGATCGGCCTGTTTTTAATACTGTGGCAGAGGCAGTAGAAAAAGAAGGCGCCAACACGTCGATTATCTTTGTGCCTCCTGCCTTTGCAGCGGATGCTATCGTAGAAGCTGTCGATGCTGGTATTGAGGTAATTGTGTGCATTACAGAAGGCATCCCGGTGCGGGACATGATCCCGGTCTATCATTATGTGCGGCAAAAAGGGGCTAAGCTTATTGGTCCCAATTGCCCTGGTGTGATTACGCCTGGCCAGGCGAAAGTAGGCATTATGCCAGGGATGATTTTTAAAGAAGGGACCATTGGTGTTGTGTCGCGCTCAGGTACGCTGACCTACGAAGCCGTAGACCAGCTGACGCGTATGGGATTGGGGCAGAGCACGGCGGTTGGGATTGGGGGCGATCCGATTATTGGGTTGCGTTTTACCGAGGTGCTCCGGTTGTTTCAAGACGACCCAGAAACAGAAGCGGTGGTGCTGATCGGCGAAATCGGCGGTACGGCTGAAGAAGAAGCCGCGGCTTTTATTAAGGCCTACATGACCAAGCCTGTCTTTGCGTTCATTGCCGGTGCAACGGCTCCTCCGGGACGACGGATGGGCCATGCAGGTGCCATTATTGCTGGTGGGAAAGGCACGGCTGAAGAAAAATTCAAGGCGCTAGAAGCAGCTGGGGCTGTTGTGGTACGCAACCCGGCGCTTATTGGCGAGACCGTCCGCGAGCATTTGGGAGTGCAGGCATAAAAGACGCTCAACCGTGAAAAAACCTGCCGCGCGTTTTCTGCGCAGCGTGACGCGCTGGGAGGATTTGCCGGTCGAGGGGCTGCCCGAAGTGGCTTTTGCTGGACGATCGAACGTAGGTAAAAGCTCCTTGATCAACGCGCTACTTCGGGCTCCTGGCCTGGCTCGCGTTAGCAGTACGCCGGGCAAAACGCGCCAACTCAATTTTTACCTGGTCGATAACCACCTTTATTTTGTAGACCTTCCTGGCTACGGCTTTGCGCGTGCGGCTCAGGCTGAGCGGCGTGCATGGGCGCAGCTCATCACACGCTATCTGCAAGAGCGTCCTACGCTAGCGCTTGTTGTGCATTTGGTCGACAGCCGCCATCCGCCTACGGCCCTAGATGAAGCCATGATGGACCTCATGCGTGGCCAGCACGTCCCCTACCTGATTGCGCTGACTAAAGCCGATAAAGTGTCTGCTCCCCGGCGCGTGCAGGCTACGCGCCAGGTAGCGCAGGCGTTAGCGAAGCGGGCGCTGGAAGTCCCTGTTGTCGTGACCTCTGCGCACACAGGCTTAGGCCTTCGGGAGCTTTGGGGTTGGATTGCGCAAGTAGCCTTAGGCAGGCAAAGCTAAAGCCGAAGAGCTTTTGCGGTTTTAGGTTAAAATTCTCGGATCTTCTTGAGGTCGACAAGTACAAAGACCCGTTTTTTTTTCTCACAAAGCTTTTCTAACCCATGCCCCAAAGTAAGCTCGAACCTAAGCTGCTAACTGTTCTTCGTGAAGGGTATACCAAGGAGCAGTTCATAAAAGATCTTAGCGCAGGGGTTATTGTAGGGATTGTAGCCTTGCCGCTGGCAATTGCATTTGCGATTGCTTCAGGGGTAAAGCCAGAGCAAGGACTCTACACCGCCATTGTTGCTGGTTTTTTGATTTCCTGTTTTAGCGGTAGTCGGGTCCAGATTGGTGGTCCAACGGGCGCTTTTATTGTTATTGTCTATGGGATTGTGCAGCAGCATGGCTATGCAGGGTTAGCCGTGGCAACCCTGCTGGCGGGTTTGCTGCTGATGGTGATGGGGTTGGCGCGTTTGGGCACCGTAATTAAGTACATCCCATATCCGGTCACGGTAGGTTTTACGGCAGGTATAGCGCTGATCATTGCTGCCGGGCAGCTTAGGGACTTTCTGGGCCTGCAGATGTCTTCGGTGCCTGCGGCGTTTATTGAAAAATGGGTGGCCTATGGAGCGCATCTTCACACGTTTAATCCCTATGCGGTAGGGGTTGGGTTGCTGACCGTGATGATCGTGGTCTACTGGCCGCGTCTAACCCATCGGGTGCCTGGATCTCTGATCGCCTTGCTGGTGACCACGGCGCTGGTGCATTTGGGGAACCTTCCTGTAGAGACCATAGGAAGCCGGTTTGGTGCGGTTCCCAACACGCTTCCCAAACCAGTATTTCCTGCGATTTCCTGGGAGGCTTTACCTGAGCTGTTCTCGCCTGCGCTGACGATTGCGCTGCTGGCAGGTATCGAATCGTTGCTTTCGGCGGTTGTGGCCGATGGGATGACAGGCCGGCGGCATCGCTCCAATATGGAACTCATCGCCCAAGGCATAGCAAATGTTTTCTCTCCGATTTTTGGAGGTATTCCTGCTACTGGAGCGATTGCACGGACGGCCACGAACGTCAAAAATGGGGGTCGTACGCCCATAGCTGGTATGATCCATGCCTTGGTGTTGCTGCTTATTATGCTCTTTTTTGGTAAATGGGCCGCTCTGGTGCCCATGGCTACGCTGGCGGGTATCTTGCTGGTGGTGGCTTACAACATGAGCGAATGGCATCTGTTTGTGAAGCTTTTCCGTGGGCCTAAGAGCGATGTGCTGGTGCTGCTAGCCACGTTTCTGCTTACGGTACTGGTAGACCTGACCGTAGCCATCCAAGTTGGTGTTGTGTTGGCTGCTTTACTCTTTATGCGCCGTATGGCCGAAGTAACGCAGATGAGCTATGTTACGCGTTCTCTTTTAGAAGAAGAAGAGGAAGAAGATCCTAATCCCCTTCGAACCCGTTTTATCCCAGAAGGGGTCGAGGTGTTTGAGGTGAACGGGCCCTTTTTCTTTGGGGCAGCGGACAAGTTCAAGGATGCGTTACGTCAGGTGGAAAAGCCTCCGCGGGTACTTATTCTGCGCCTGCGCAAGGTGCTTTCTTTGGATGCTACCGGACTGATGGCACTGGAAGATTTGTTGGACCGCACACGTCGAGAGGGGACTGTGCTGATCCTTTCTGGGGTGCACGCGCAGCCCTTGGTAGTGATGCAGCGGTCAGGGTTTCTGAATCGGGTAGGAGAGGAAAACGTTTTTGGGAACATTGACGACGCGCTGAACCGGGCGTATGCCGTGTTGGGACTTCCGGCGCGTGAGCGTCCCCCGGATGCAGTTCCTGAAGTGCGGCGTGAACAAGCGACCGCAACGCCAGCCCACTAAAAGAGGCTACTCGGCGGTTTTCCAGTGCTGACCGTCGAGGGCAGGTGCCTCGGCAACACGACCCGTAGCAATGTGCTCCATGATGCGGCTAGCGTGAAAACGGCCATTTTCAATAAACCAGCGGCTGGTGTTTAGGCCCCCGCAAACCGTTCCAGCCAGATATAGACCTGGTCGGTTGGTCTCAAACGTTTCTGGGTTATAATAAGGTGTGCGGGCTGGGTCGTCGCCGATCTGGATACCAAGGCGCGCGAGAAATTCGAGATCAGGCCGGTAGCCAGTTAAAGCCAGTACCCAGTCGTTTGCGATTTCCAGCTTTCCGTCGGGCGTTTGGAGCAACAGGCTGCTGGGGCGAATTTCCAGCACGCGCGTGTTGAAAAATGCCCGAATGCTGCCTTCACGAATGCGGTTTTCGAGGTCCGGGCGAATCCAGTACTTGATTTTGTCCGAAAGCGATGGACCTCGGTGGATAAGGGTCACTTCAGCACCATGGCGGTAGCAGCTTAACGCAGCTTTGGCTGCTGAATTGCGCCCGCCAATCACAGCTACTTTTTGCCCCGTATAAGGGAAAGGCTCTTTGAAGTAGTGCGAAACCTTAGGGAGGTCCTCCCCAGGTACGCCTAGGTAGTTCGGAAGGTCAAAAAAACCCGTAGCGATCACGACCTTGCGCGCGGCATAGGTCCCCTTTTCCGTAAGGACAGTGAAAGCACCATCTTCGCCCGTGACCTGCAGCACGCGTTCATAGAGCCGAATGCGCAGCTGCTCGGCGGCTGCAACGCGTCGGTAGTACTCGATGGCTTCTTCACGTGTTGGTTTGTAGCCCTGCGTAGGAAACGGATGCCCACCGATTTCCATGAGCTCCGGCGTGGAGAAGAATTCCATGTTGGTTGGATATCCCAGAAATGAGTTTACCAAGGCGCCTTTTTCGATAATCAACGCCTCCAGACCACGCCGACGGGCCTCAATGCCACAGGCCAGGCCTACTGGACCTGCACCAACGATGACGACATCCCACATCTTACCTTTGGAGGGCTAAGCAACTTGCAAAGCTGTACCGCGGCTTGCCAAGCAGGGTTTCGCGCGATGCTGTGAAGTCTTAGTTTGGGCTGCGGCGTTGGCGAAAAAAGGCTTGTAGCAGTGCCGAAGCCCGATCCGCTTCTAAGCCTGAAAGTACCTCTACTTGGTGATTCAGGCGAGCGTCTTGGAGCAGGTTGTACAACGTCGAAGCTGCCCCAGCTTTTTCATCAAATGCTCCAAAGACGACGCGGTCAATCCGGGCCCAGAGAATAGCTCCTGCACACATGGGGCACGGCTCGAGGGTGACGTAAAGCGTGCATCCGTTCAGGTATTTCGTGCCTAAGGTGCTGCAGGCTGCCGTGATGGCTAGCATCTCGGCATGCGCTGTAGGATCTTTGAGCTGCTCAACGCGGTTGTGGCCCCGGCCGATAATCCGGTCGTTTTGGACAACCACAGCGCCTACCGGCACTTCCCCTTCTTCAAAAGCACGTTCGGCTTCGCGCAGGGCCACCTCCATCCAACGCCTGTGGGGTGCTAACAAGCGATCTAAGCTCATGGCAAGGGACGGATTTGCTTTTAGGCCGCTTAAGACTGCCGCGCCAGGGGAAGTGTCATGCAACGTGGGCCCCCACGGCCACGCGATAGCTCATTGCCTTCCAGCTTGATGGCCAGTTTTTCTTCACCGGGCTCGAAGGGACTTTCCGCATAGTATGCCAGAAAGCTCTCGGCGGTGACAACGCGATAGCCGTGGCGGCGCATTTCTTCGAACGTATAATGGTTGCGCTCGTAGCCCACCACAACACCAGGGGCCAGGGCAAAAAAGTTTGCCCCGTCGGTCCACTGCTCCCGCCGCTGGTGTATGGGGTTGCTCCCACCGCAAGGAATAAACGTCAGCTTGCGATCGAGCAGCGCCTCCAATACGGCTTTAAGGTCGGATGGCATTGCTGTAAGGATGCGTTCTGGCGTGTCGGTCCGCATCAGGTGGAGCAAATGCCCTTCCTGCTGGAAGATCGGGGGAAAGACGACGCATTCATCGGGGGAGACAAACGTAAATACGGTGTCGAGGTGCATGGAGGCACGTTGTTTGGGCAAGTCGACCACCAGCACGTGTTGTACCGAGGTGTGGGCAAACAGCGCTCGGGCTACATGAGCCACCCCACCTAGGGAGGTTCGTTCCGAGTGTCCAAGAAGAACGACCTCGGGCGAAGCTACCAATAGGTCGCCCCCTTCAAAGGTCACGCCTTCTGGCAGGTAGAGGATGCGGTCACGTAGCCCGGCAAAGCTGGGATGGTGTTCCAGGATAATGCGTAAGATAAGGCTTTCGCGGGCCCGTACAGCGGTAGCTGGGTGACTGACGATCAGATGGTCGTCCACGACGGCAGCCAAGTCGCGGGTAAAGAGCAAATTGGGCAGGGGCAGAGCATTGAGCGGGAGCGGGCTCTGCCCGGTGAGCGCAAAGTGCAGTAAGGCTTCCGGAGAAAGCGCCCGCAGCTCACGGGCAAAAGCCTGCAGATTCGCTTCCGGTTGCAGTTGGCAAAGCTGTTCGACAAACTGCATACGTGCGTCCTCTACAGCAAACGCTTGCTGTAGCAGCTCGGTGATTTGCAGTACGGCGCCTTCAGGGCCTACGACCTTTTCGAAGAGCTGGCACAGGCAGCGATGTTCTGCCTGCGCTTCTTCTAAAAAGAGGAGATCATCAAAAAGCAGCGTCAGCCGGTGTTCAGGAGCCACCAGCTCCAGCTCAGGTCCAGGTGTGTGGACAATCACCTGGTGTAGCCGGTCCGTTTCGGAGCGAACCGCAAAGCTTAGCGGAGGCAGTGCAGAGGTACGTTGGGGCATGTGGTTGCAGATTGTCCCATGGAGGCCAGGGTCCAAAATACGTCGGAAGCCCTTCGAAGGTCAGCGCCGACGAAGCAGAAGCTCAAAAAAACGGAGCACCACAAGCACGATCATTAAGACCAACAAGATCTTTAGGCCGATCTTCAGCAGCGCAGTGGCCACTTGAAGGATCACGCCCAGCAGCGTGGCTGCTACAAGCAGCACGATCACTACAATCAGTGCGCGTAAGATTTGCTGAAGGTCCATATTATAGTTCTGGTCAAAACGGCATCAGTTCCACCATTTCGGTCACCGACAGGCCCTGGCCGTCGGGTCCAAAGCCGCCTGTAATCAGTATTCGGAAATTTTCTAGGAGGGTTGCACTGGCGTTAAACCGAGCTTCCAGGGGAAGCGTTCGATAGCGAAAGAAACGATTCGCTGTCTCAACGTACAACAGGGGATACGTATAAGTTTGGGTAGGCTGGCCGTTAAAGCCCCCGAGGATCATCACGACTCCCGGTTTTATGGAGACAGCTGTGGCAAACTGGCGCGGTTCAGGTAGGGGTGGAGCGCTGAGAAGATCAATAGGTCCCGCAGGGTCGAGCCGCAAGCGAAACGTTTGGATTTCCGGGTGTTCTGTACGAGAAAGACTGCCGGCTACAAGGAACCGCGTTGTATCTGGATCCAGAGGGGCCATAATGTGGCCGGCTAGCGGTGCAAGGTAATAGCCGATTCCGGGCGTCAGCAACCGTAGAGAGTCGGGATAGACCTCAAAGGTGATCAGGTCGCTGGCTACGCCCAATTCGGCAGCATCACGGCGCAGGCGGCGGTATCCTCCGAGGACTTCTAAGAACCAGCGGTCTGCGTGGTGACGCAGAGCGGTAGTATGCCAGGCCCGGGCAGCGGTGGGAGCAATAGGAAAGATGCGCCCCCTACCCGCGTGCAGGTCAAAAACTTCGGCATTGGGGCGCAAATCGTCGGCTGTTTCTGGGCGTCCCTGGAGGCTACCGCCCAGAAGGATTAAGCGGCCGTCAGAAAGCAACGTGGCCGTGTGGCCTGCCCGCGGTTCTGCGAGCAATCCTGGAAAGCGCGTAAAGGCAGGATTGCCGGGTGTCCAGGCGTAAAGCTGACGGCTGGCGGGGCCATTCCAAGTGCTGGCCCCACCGACAAAGAGCAAACGGCCATCGGGCAGGCGGGTCAGCGTTCCAGCTCCACGCCCTCCCACCAAGGGGGGGCCAGGGTATAGCGTTGCCTGAAGACGTAGAGCCCAGATCGTATCGGTAGCCGATACCCCCTGCTCGTCCACTGCAGTTAAGCGCAAGCGGTTAAGTCCCCAGTGCAGCTTTACGATTCCCTTCCATACGGCTCGTAGGCTGTCATAGTGCAGAGGCTGGTTTTCAAGGGTGACCCCGGCGATGCGCCGAAACGAAGTCGCCCGCACTTCGAGCATGAGGAGCGAATCGGTGTGCACTTCTGAAAAGTCCGGTGCCAAGATTTCAATCTCAGGTACGCGCGCAGGCACAAACGGTCGTTCGCACCCCATGAGCACCAGGATTGCAGCTGCGAGGCCCCGTAGCGTTTTTACGTAAGTGGCCATGGGTCCTCCAAGTAGCCAACAGCCTCTAAAACCAATCCATGGGCCGGTGCAGCCGGGCCCGCTAAACGTCGATCGCGCTGTGCAAGCAGTTCGGCAAGTGCTGTCTCTTCGCGTTGACCACGTCCGATTTCGACCAAAGTGCCCACAATAGCGCGTACCATGCCGTGCAAAAAGCGATCGGCTATGATCTCGAAGTGCCAGTCACCCGGTCTGGGATCCGGTACCCAGCGCGCTAGGTACACCGTGCACAGACGGTTACGGGTGGCCGATTGCGTGCGGCAGAACGTCGTAAAGTCATGCGTTCCCAAAAGCGCTTGTGCAGCCCGGTTCATGCGCGCAAAGTCAGGTGCTGGGCGCAGGTACCAACGCAGGTGGCGTTCGAGGGCGCATGGTACAGTGGCTACGTAGTAGTGATAGCGGCGCCATCGGGCATCATAGCGGGCATGAAAATCCTCAGCGGCCAGCGTGACCGCACGGATGGCAATGCTGGGCGGCAGCAGTCCGTTTAACGAACCCTGCAGGCGCTTGGGATCAATGGTTTGCCGCGTGCGAAAATGGGCCACCTGTCCGCGGGCGTGCACGCCCGCATCGGTACGGCCTGAGCCTATGACGCGCACAGGCTCGCGCAGCACCACGGCTAGCGCTGCTTCCAACGCGCCTTGAATGCTGGGACCCTTGGGCTGGATCTGCCAGCCGCTAAACGTTGTTCCGTCGTACTCAATCAGTAATCGATAGGTAGGCACGGCCACTTCGGCATTGCGTCGATGTACGCCGGCGTGACCGAAGTGTTGCCCTGGGCTCATGGTGACGTTTTTCTGTCCCTACTGCTGGAAAGAAGTGCCGGCCGAAGCCATCGTGTGCCCGCACTGCGGGGCTAAGCTCGAGGCATTTGCGCAAGTACCTTATGAGGAAAAGCTCCTCCATGCCTTAGCGCATCCAGTGCGGGAGTCCCGCCTACTGGCCATTCGGCTACTTGGCCAGATCCAAAGCCGTGCAGCATTGCCTCATTTTAAGCAGCTATTGTGGTCTGAAACGGACGTATATATACTGCAGGAAGTATTGCTGGCACTTGAGCGGTTAGCTACAGACGAGAGCCGCACATTGCTAGCTGATGCAGCTGCTCGGCATCCGCTTCCGCTTGTCCGCCATTGGGCGCAGCAGTTGTTGGCAAAGCCACATTGAGTTTGGAGGGCGATTTTATGCAAGAGCGCTGGCCACCCATCCGCCTTTACTTGACCGGTTTTATGGGTTGTGGCAAGAGCACCATTGGGCCGCTGCTAGCCCGACGCTTGGGCTATAGCTTTGTGGACCTTGATGTGCTGATCGAGCGGCAGACCGGGAAAACCATTCCGGAAATCTTTGCTACGGGGGGCGAGGGGGCCTTTCGTGCTGTAGAGCGGGCTGTGCTGCGCCAGACAGCCATGCTCGAGGCCTATGTGATTGCCACAGGAGGGGGAACGCTGGCTTCAGAAGAAAACCTAGACTGGGCGCTTCGCAACGGGTGTGTCGTGTATTTACAGGTATCCATCGAAGAGCTGGTCCAAAGGCTTGCACCAGCAGCTAGAGATCGTCCGATGCTGCAAGATTGGCGTCGGCAGCCGCTGCAAGGGGCGGCCCTGCGGCAGCGCATTGCTTCGCTACTCAGGCGCCGCGAGGCCTGGTATCTTCGGGCGCATTGTGTTGTGAGCACCGACGGTCTGTCGGTGGCGGAGACGGTTGAGGCCGTGCTGCAGGCCTTGCGCGTTTATCGTTCAAGTCGAAACGAACGTCGGTGATGGGGCGAGGGCCCATGGCGTGCTAAAGCTTCGTAGTGCTCCCGGGTCGGGTAGCCCACGTTGCGGTCCCATCCATAGCAAGGGAAATCGCGATGCAGCTCACGCATGAGCGCGTCGCGCGTTGTCTTGGCTAAGATGGAGGCGGCGGCGATGAGGGGACTACGCCGATCGCCTTGCACTAGAGGTTCAGCCGGACAGGGCGGCTCTGGAAAACATCGGTTGCCGTCGATGAGCAGGTAGTCGGGCTGCAAGGGCAGGGTAGCTACGGCACGCCGCATAGCCTCAAGGGAAGCTTGAAGGATGTTTAGGCGGTCAATCTCTTCGGGTAAGCACAGCCCGATGCCAATGGCCAAGGCCTGCGCCCGAATTTTTTGCGAGAGCACCTGGCGCGCCTGAGGGCTTAATTGTTTGCTATCGCGTAGGCCTTTAAGCTGAAAATAGGGAGGCAAGATAACCGCAGCAGCCAAAACGGGACCGGCCAGGCATCCTCGCCCCACCTCATCGATGCCGGCTACATAGCGGTAACCTTGGGCCCAAAGGCGTGCTTCCGGCCACGGATCACTCATGACGGGCTTTTTGAAAACGCTCGGCGAGTTCACGCCAGGTGACTAGCGTCACGTTGTGGCGGCGCAGCGCGTTGCGAAAAGCTTCGCTACGCACGACCTCGAGGTCGCGTTCGCGCCAGGCTGCACCAAAGTCGGGATGGTCGACTGTGATGGCTTGCAGCTCATCGGTGGCATAGCCCAGGTGCACGATCAGCTCTGTAATGCCTGGGGGCAAATTTTCGATGAGCCTAAGGTAAGCCTCTTGCCATTGTGCTGGAGGGGTATCGGTGGGCACCAGCCATACGCGATCGATAACAAGATCTTCAGGCGTCAGGAGCTCTAGCAGGTGAGGGGCTTGCTGCGCAAGCTGCTCTCGGGGAATCAAGACCGGCAGTTTAAATTCGCGTCCCAGGCGAAGGTATACGGCAAACAGTGCGGGCGTTTGAAAGAGCACGCCCATGTGCGTATCTAGGTGCGTGAGCGCAATGCCGGCATCCAGAGCACGCCGAATCTGAGCGCGCAGCTCGGCTTCGGCTTCTTCGGGTTTGATATTGGTCACGGCTTCCTCAGTGGTGGCATGCAGAAAACCGGCTGAGTTGTGCAGGGAAGGAGTCTGGAGCGCGCCCAGCAGCCCGTCCCAGCGGTAGTATTTCCACTCGCTGGTTAGCGTCAGGTGCAGCCCAAAGTCAAATTCGGGATGCTGACGCGCGTAGGCAGCAATTTCAGAAAACCATGGGCAGGGCACCATGATGCTTGCTGAGCTGATCCAGCCAGCCTCCAGTGCTTCGATCGAAGCCCGGTTAACTGCGCGGGACATGCCCACGTCGTCGGCGTGCAAAACAAGCAGCTTGGCATCAGGGGGATAGCCTAGGCGCTCCAGCAGCGACTGCGCTGGTGTGGGCAGTGCGCTCAGGAGCACGGCTAGCGCCAAAAACCCTATACGTTTCATGGCTCGTCGTACTGATCCGGAAGATCGTTTTCGTAGAGGACCACATCGCCTGGCTGAAGATACGTTTTTAAAAATTCTTGTGCATCAAACAAGCTTTTGAAGACACGCACTTGGGCTTCTGGAAAGCCTGCCTCACGCAAGCCCTCCTGGATAGGTAACGTGCGTTGTGGACCAATGAGCACCGCCAAGTCTACGTGCTGCGCCATAAAGCGCCCTAGCGCACGGTTTTCTTCGGCCTCACGGTCCCCCAGTTCAACCATACCTGGGGTAACCACAACGCGGCGGCCTGTTCGGAACTGGCCCAGGATTTCTAAAGCGTTTCGGGCACCTATAGGGTTGGCGTTAAAAGCATCGTCGATGACCGTAATCGGACCCTCTCGGCGCAGTTGGAGCCGGTGTTCAACTGGCCGAAGGCGAGCTACCGCATGGGCCATCTGGCGCAATCGGAGCCCAAAAATGCGTCCGACAGCTAGTGCCAGCAAAATGTTGAGCACGTTATGACGGCCCAAAAGCTGTGTCTGAAAGACCTGCTCCCTACCTGTTTCATCGCGTACGATAAAACGGGTCCCTTCAGGGCCATAGGTGATGTCTCGGGCGACGAGGTCGGCTTCAGGATGGCCTTCAACCGAAACGCGCCACACCGGTCCTTGCGCGCGCTCAGCCATGGCCACCACACGGGGGTCGTCTGCATTCAGCACCACGGGACCACCAGGGCGCGTGCAGGCAACCAGTTCGCTTTTTTCTCGAGCAATCGCCTCAAGGGAACCCATCGTTTCCAGGTGCATCGGCCCAACTGCGGTTACCACCCCAATGTGCGGCTGAGCAATGGCGCACAACTCGCGGATGTCCCCAGGATGCCGGATGCCCATTTCGAGCACGAGCACCTGGTGCTCCGCCCGGAGTTGTTCATTAATTACTTTGCAGATGCCCATGGGCGTGTTGTAAGAACCCGGTGTGGCAAGCACCTGGTAGCGCAGGCTAAGGATCTCGGCGATAATAAATTTGGTGCTTGTTTTACCATAGGAGCCCGTGATGCCAATAAGCGTCAGGTCAGGACGGGCCGCCAGCTTTTGGCGGGCTCGGCGTTTAAAACCTTCTTGAATGGCGCGTTCTATTGGCGTAAGGAGCACGCCCGCCAAAAGCACCCAGACAGGCACGCCCAGATCGGCTGCAAGCCAGCCTCCCAGATAAACCAGCCAGCCTTTTGGACCAAAGCTTGAGCCTAGAAGGGCCCCGACCACCGGCCAAGTAAGCACCAGGAGTGCCGCAGCGCTGAGAAGTCGCAGCAGGCGAGGGGTGTATACAAGCGGTTTTTTGGGGCGATCGCGGCGATAGCGGCGTGACGAAGCAAAGGCGATGCACCAACCCAGAAGCACCAATGCGGGGGTCCAGTGCGAACCTAGGATCGGCAGTGCCAGCACACCTGCGAGCAGAAGCAAGAGGCCCACACCATGGGAACGGCGTAGCACCACGTCGGGATGCATGCGTAGCCAACGCAAAAAAGCTTTTGGCTTATAGCCCTCCAACTGAAACAAATGCAAAAAAAACTGCAGCCGGCGCCAAGCACGCCATCCAGCAAACAAAGAGGCTACGATCGCAAGCAACCACAGCATAGCATGTCGCAGCATTAATAATAACGTTGCGGTTATGCTCTGGCCTATGGCGGTTTGTTCCACAGAGAATCAGTTAAACAGGAAATCTTTATGGGGACCTGTTTACCCGATGCAAACAAAAGATTAACTTTGCACCATGTATCGATGTTAGCGCTTACACAAAGCTATGTCCTCAGTAAACAAACCGCGCCTGCGCTTTTGGCAGATATGGAACATGAGCGTAGGCTTTTTTGGCATTCAGATTGGTTTTGCGCTGCAAAATGCCAACGTCAGCCGCATTTTTCAAACCTTGGGGGCTTCTATCGAGCAAATCCCCTTGCTATGGCTTGCAGCTCCGGTGACGGGATTGTTGGTGCAGCCGATTGTAGGCTATTTGAGTGACCGGACGTGGCATCCGTACTGGGGGCGTAGAAGGCCCTTTTTCTTTGTGGGATCGCTGCTTGCTGCGGTTGCCCTCATCGTAATGCCCAACACGCAGGCCGTTTGGCAGGCTGCGGTGATGCTTTGGATTTTGGATGCCTCTATTAACATTTCCATGGAGCCTTTTCGGGCTTTTGTGGGCGACATGTTGCCTTCTGCGCAGCGAACCTTAGGGTTTGCTATGCAGACCTTCTTTATTGGGTTAGGGGCTGTTTTAGGGTCTCAGTTGCCCTACCTCATGACCCATTGGGGTGGAATTAGCAATGCGGTTATTGATGCGCAAGTGCCGCTTTCGGTGAAGTATGCCTTTTACGTGGGGGCGCTGTGTTTCTTTGCTGCGGTTAGCTGGACAGTGTTTACCACGCGTGAGTATCCGCCGGAGGATCTGAGTGCTTGGAGACACCAAAAGCAGCAGACGCGTGGCTTGATCCGGAGCCTCGTCGAAATTAGCCGAGGTATTGTGCATATGCCCAAAACGATGCTGCAGTTGGCCGTAGTGCAATTTTTTACCTGGATCGCCTTTTTTGCCATGTGGATCTACACTACCCCTGCCGTAGCCCAGCAGGTGTATCACACCACAGATGCGCAAACGCAGGCCTTTCAGGATGCGGGAGACTGGGTGGGGGTGTTGTTTTCGGTTTATAACGGTGTCTCAGCGTTTTTGGCGTTTCTTTTGCCAGTCATTGCCCGGCGCATCCGGAGAACCCGCACGCACCTGCTGGCCCTAGCCATTGGGGGGATAGGCTTAAGTAGCATCTTTTTTATTCAAGATCGCTGGTTGCTGCTTATTCCAATGCTTGCTATTGGTCTGGCTTGGGCTTCCACGCTAACCATGCCCTATGCCATTTTAGCGGGAGCGTTGCCGCCTGAAAAGATGGGGTTCTACATGGGTGTATTCAACTTTTTTATCGTGATACCACAGATTGTCGCTGCACTGATTCTAGGGGTATTGATTCAGGTTTTCTTTGACAACCAGAGCATTTATGCCATGCTGTTGGGTGGGGGCAGCATGCTGATTGCTGCTGTCATGAACCTTTGGGTACGGGATGAAGATGATGTGCCGATGGGAGTCAAGACAGGTGCTTTGGCTACATCGACAGTGGGGGGAGGGTTGCCAGGAAATGCCGCGTAGCGGCCACAAACGTGGCGGGGTCGTCCAGGTGGCCGTAGTGGCCGGCGTTTTTCAGCACGACCAAACCGGCATCAGGTAAGTTTTGGACAAGACGTTCCATCTGCTTGCGGCCCACGGCTTGGTCGCGCTCGCCCCAGAAGACCAGTACGGGGATGGAAATACGCGCAAGCCGGTCTTCGACGTAGGTGTTGACCACGCGTACGAACGTTTCACGCATTACCCCGGTGAGCTGCCGGTAGTCCGAAGATCCCAAGGCTTTCCAGACGAGCGTATGCCGCAGCCAGGCGAGTCCTGCTTCGCGTAGCGGAGCAGGCAGCACCTGAAAAGGCGCCTTAAGCAGCCGGGCCAGCGTTGCCCGTAGGTAGTAATGCCAGGGGCGATGAGGGCGCATGCCTGAGGGACTGATCAGCACCAGTGCGCGCAGCAGCGTAGGGCCTTCTGGTTCACCAGCGAGGTAAAGGCCAATGCGACCCCCATTGGAATGGCCAATAAGCACGACCGGACGGCCAATGCGCGTGCGAATCAAATGCGCAATCAGCGCTGCGTGCTCGGCTACGCCCCAAGGAGCTGGGGGTGGAGGGGTAAGCCCATGGCCTGGCAGATCGATGTTCACAACGCGATAGCGGTCGGATAGGGCTGCGGCAATGGGTGCCATGAGCCGAGCATTGCTGCCCCAGCCATGCAGCAAAAGCACTGCCGGTCCGTCGTCTGGTCCGCTGATTTCTACGTGGAGCCGATCTACAAACGCTTCAGGATGCATGCCCAGTGCCGATACTTTAGTGCGTGCGGGAAACCATCCCGGCTAGCCGTCGTTCCAACCTCCGTAGGGATGTAAGTTTCCCTTTCTCTCCTTAAGCCTACGAAAAGAACGTGGGCGTGCGTTACGTGGCATGTAGAGGGTTTAAACGAGCTTTCCTGTGTACTTTGCGGTGGATGGAATATAGGGCCCTTCCGGTAATTGCCGGAGCAGGCATAGAAAATGTAACCAATCCCTTCGCACGTGATTAGGTGATGCAGCATCTATGAATGAGCAACCGTTTCGTGGCATTTTGGAGTTAATCGGGGATAAAAAATTTGGCTTTGTTCGAGAATTTCGCCCCGATTTGCCGAAAGGTAAGAACGATCCTTTTGTGGCTCCGCCCATCATCCGGCGCTATAAGCTCCGTGACGGCGTGCTGATCGAAGGGCTTTTGCGGCCTGGCCGCAAAGGAGACCTGCAGGTGGAAGAAATTTACTCCATCATGGGCGTGGCTCCCGAGGTTTGGGCCGAAACAGAGGACTTCGACGCGGGCCAGATTGTTTATCCGGATGAAAAGTTTAACCTAGTTACCGGTCCCACCGACTATGCCATGCGCGTGGTGGACTTAGCAGCACCGATTGGCAAAGGCCAACGTGCGCTGATTGTAGCGCCCCCGCGTACAGGCAAAACCGTTCTGCTCAAACAGATTGCTGCTGGGCTGGCCCAAAATCATCCAGAGGTCAAACTGGTGGCGCTGTTGGTCGACGAGCGGCCCGAAGAAGTGACCGACTTTCGGCGCTCGACGCCGGCGATCGTCTTTGCCTCTTCAAACGACCGCGAAGAGGATAACCATGTGCGCGTCTCGACGCTGGCCCTAGAGTTTGCCAAGCGCCTTGTAGAACTCAAGCACGACCTGGTGCTTTTGCTGGACTCGCTGACGCGGCTGGGACGCACCTTTAACCTCTATGTCGAAGGTAGCGGACGTACGCTCTCAGGCGGCCTGGATGCCCGCGCTTTGCAAATTCCGCGTCGCATTTTTGGGGCCGCACGCAATATCGAAGGCGGCGGTTCCTTGACCATCATTGCTACGGCGCTGATTGAGACAGGCAGCCGCATGGATGAGGTCATTTTCGAGGAATTTAAAGGCACCGGCAACGCCGAGATTGTGCTTGACCGCGAAATGGCCGATAAACGTATCTTCCCAGCCATTAACCTACGCAAAAGCGGTACACGCAACGAAGAGCGCCTGTTGGGTGAGCGAACGCTTCAGCATCACCGGCTATTTCGGGCGCTAAATTCCCGACCGCCAATCGAGGCAATGCAGGCGCTGCTGCGCCACATGCAGCAAACGCAGTCCAACGAAGAATTGCTCAACAGTCTGGTACCGGTAGAGCTCGAAAGGTAACAAGAGCGGCATGGGGGTGTCTGTAGGAAAAAACCTACAGCGCCTTCCAATGGCTGGCCAACGCGACAGCGCTACAGCACCTCAGCTGCGCTATCAGGTGCCTATCCGACAATGGGATGAAGCCGACCGGCCTCGGGAAAAGTTCATGCGTCGTGGTCCTTCGGTGCTCTCTGATGCCGAGCTTATCGCGTTGATTTTTGGCAGTGGCACGCGCACCCGCACAGGGACGTTTTCTGCAGTACAGCTCGGCCAGGCGCTGCTCCGTACCTATGGTTCACTCTACAGCCTAGCGCAGCGGGACCTCAAAGAGCTTACGCACGTGGCTGGTATTGGTCCAGCCAAGGCGGTTCAGCTTATGGCGGCTTTCGAAATTGGCCGTCGCGTTGAAGCCCAACGCCCTGGGCAGCGCATCCAGGTGCGCACGCCGGCCGATGTGGTGGCCTGCTACGGACCACTGCTGCGTGACCTCAAGCGCGAAGTGTTTAAAATTGTGCTGCTCAACACCGCTAATTATATCCTCGCCGACTATACGATTAGCGAGGGAGGGCTAGCCGCCAGCATTGTCGAACCCCGCGCGGTCTTCCATCGGGCGATTCTAGACCACGCTGCCAGCATCATCTGCCTACATAATCATCCTTCCGGTAACCCTGAGCCCAGCAGAGAAGACTTGCAGCTTACACGGCAACTGGTTGAGGCTGGACGCCTGCTGGGCATTCCGGTGCAGGATCATATCATCATTGCAGGAACCACCTACACGTCGCTTGCCGAGCGCGGATTGATGGGGTGATGGATTAGGGCTGCAAAAGCGCTTGTGCTTCCTCAGGCGATCGGACCAGGCGTGCGCTCCAAGGACAAAAGCGACCAATGGTATCGACAAACATGGCCAGATGGGCTTCAACATATTCCGGCGTAGCGTCGCACAGCTCTATGCTCACTTCAACCAGTTCCCAACGGTCGGGTACAAAATGCCAGCTCCAGGGGGCATTATGCCCCCCATCACCACGCGCAATGGGTCCATTAGGAAACAGACGCCGCTCGGCTGGCGGCAGCCTCAGCTCTGCTTCTGCCTGTTGGATGACTTCTTCATTACGGGTTTGGGCACGAAAAAGCGATCCAGTGGCAGTACTCACAAACAGGTAGGTCCGCAACTCCGGTTGCTCCTGAACAGCACATCCTGCAAGCAACAGTATGGCCAAAATCCACAGCCTGGGCAGAAGAGCGGGGTTTAAGGGGAATTCAACAGGGATGGATTGCATTAGGCCCTACGGTCGAGCTACTTTTTAACGCTTATTTCGCAGCGCCTAAATAAATCATCCTGAAGACCACGAATGCAAGATCGGCTCGAAAAAATCGTTTCGCTTTGCAAGCGTCGAGGGTTCATTTTTCCCTCTTCGGAGATTTACGGTGGACTGGCGGCGGTGTATGACTACGGCCCACTAGGGGTTGAGCTTAAACGCAACGTGCAGCAGCGCTGGTGGCAGGCCATGGTCTACGAGCACGACAACATTGTGGGGCTGGATGCGGCCATCCTCATGCACCCAACGGTTTGGAAGGCCTCAGGACATGTGGATGCTTTCAACGATCCGCTGATCGACGATCGCCAGTCGAAGCGTCGCTACCGGGCCGATCAGCTTATTGAGGATTACATTGAAAAGTTGCGCGCCAAAGGCGAAACCGAACGGGCCGAAGCGCTACACCGGCGACTCATTGAAGCGCTGAATGCCGCGGATATGCCCAAAGCGCTCTACCAGATTATTCTGGATGAGCGTATTCCATCGCCAGATTCCGGCGCGTTTGATTGGACCGAGGTGCGACAGTTCAACCTGATGTTTGTAACGCACGTGGGGCCGGTGGTTTCTGAGGAAACCAAAGTGTACCTGCGTCCGGAGACTGCGCAAGGCATTTTTGTCAACTTCCACAACGTCAAGGATGCTGCGCGCTTGCAGATTCCCTTTGGCATTGCCCAAATTGGCAAGGCCTTTCGGAATGAGATCGTAGCCCGGCAGTTCATTTTTCGCATGCGTGAATTTGAGCAAATGGAGATGCAGTATTTCGTTAAGCCGGGTACGCAGATGGAAGCCTTCGAAGCTTGGAAAGAAAAACGTCTGCAGTGGCATATCGAAAATGGCATTCGGCCTGAGCACCTGCGCTTTCATGTGCATGAAAAGCTGGCGCATTATGCCGATGCTGCGGTAGACATTCAGTACCTATTCCCTATGGGCTGGCAGGAAGTCGAAGGCATTCACTCGCGCACCGACTATGACCTGCGACGGCATCAGGAGTTTTCGGGTAAACGGATGGAATACTTTGATCCACAAACGCAGGAGCACTATATCCCTTATGTAGTGGAGACCTCCGTAGGACTTGACCGGACCATTCTGATGCTGCTCTGCGAAGCTTACGATGAAGAAGAGGTCGAGGGCGAAACGCGCGTCGTGCTACGGCTGCATCCCAGATTAGCGCCGATAACTGTAGCGGTATTGCCCTTGGTGCGTAAAGATGGCATGCCTGAGCGCGCGCAAGCCATTTTGCGTGATTTGCAGCCGTTTGTCCACACTTTCTACGATGAAAAAGGTGCCATCGGCCGGCGCTATCGTCGCATGGACGAAGTAGGCACGCCGTTTTGCGTGACGATCGATAGCCAGACGCTTGAAGACGGTACCGTCACGGTACGCGACCGCGACACAATGCTGCAGGAGCGCATTGCCGAAGCGCAGCTGCTGAATTACCTTCAAGATCGCCTGCGCCACTGGAAGTTGGTCCGTGCGCTTTGACCGTTCAGGGCAGCCATCCTACCGTTCAACAAGGCTTGCCAACAACTCCCTAAAGGCACTTTTGGCTGCTAAAGTTATCTGGTTTAATATGTAGCAAGTTCTTGGACGTAGGTGTTGACTTTTTGAAGGGAATGTAAAATATTAGCCAATGGGCTTTTGAAAGCGCTTTTTTATTTCCACTAAGCCAACGATAGAGGAGGAACGTATGGTTCGCGCATGGAGCCTACGACTTTTGGCACTCCTGCTTTTCCCTAGTTGGGCTGTGGCCCAGAATACCGGAAAGCTTTCAGGACGTGTAATAGACGCTAGCACCGGTGAACCCCTTGCCGGTGCTAACGTCTTCTTAGAGGGGACTACGCTAGGGACTTCCGCAGATGTCGATGGCCAGTACAACATCTTTGAAGTTCCCCCCGGTACCTATACCGTGGTGGCCAGCTTTGTCGGCTATGTGACGGTGCGGCAGGAGAATGTCCAGATTATCGCTGGGATTACTACCCGTCTAGACTTTGAGCTTCGGCCGGCTACCATTGAAGGTGAGGAGATTGTGGTAGTGGCCGCGCGACCGTTGGTGAACCCAACGGCAACGAATGCCGTCCGCCGGCTGGACCGCGAGGAGTTTGAAAAGCTTCCCACGCGCGATGTCACTACCTACTACGCTATCCAGCCAGGAGTGACGTTCTTGAATAATGAAATTTATATCCGAGGTGGACGCCCGGACGAGACCGAATTCCTGCTGGAAGGCATCAGCTCCCGTAGCCTGTTGGGGACGGACAACGTCATTCCAGTTATCCCCGAAGCGCTGGAGGAAGTGCAGGTTTTTGCAGGGGGCTATAGTGCAGAGCTGGGTGGGGCCAACGCAGGCATTGTCCAGCAAGTGCTGCGTACCGGTGGTCCGCGCCTGAGCGGCTTGGTACAGTATGAGAGCGATTTTGCCGCCGATGCTTTTAACAACACCTATTCTTATGGCTACAACGACCTTACCTTTACGCTCGGTGGACCCCTGGTGTGGAACCAGCACCGGTTCTTTGTGGCGCTGAACTACCGGACTACGGACAATTACGACCCGATGTACTGGTATGGCGCCAATCTGGATTATAGCCGCAATGGTGGTTTGTGCGTTAACGATCCGAATCAAGAGTGCATTCCTCCTATCGATGATATCCGGGGGGATATGGCGGTCAGATCGTTGCGCTGGGAAGACGGAAAACTCCCGGGAATTGGGCGGCCGCTAGAGGAGCTGCGCGTTAATGGAACGCTGCAGTTTGACTTCAATCCCTTGCGGTTGCGGCTGGGCTTTGCGCAGCTGAGCGGTAACCGGCGTATTAATACATTGCCCATTCGCAACTTCTACAATCAGGAACGCCTCCCGCGTCGGGATGACCTGCGCCGGCTAGCCAACTTACAGGCAACGTACTTTTTGGGCTCCAACACCTACTTGGAAGGTAACGTAGGGTTTTTCCAGTACAACTTTGAAGTGTACGATCCCCTTTTGGGGAAGCCTGAAGCGGATGGTCAAGGCGGCGCGGTGGTCAACATCGTGAACTACTATAATCGAGATGCTATCCGTGAGGCGCTGGCGAAGGATCCTGAACTAGCTGACCTGTACACGCGGTTTTGGCAAGGGCAATATATCCAACCCCCGTGGTATCAATTCCGCACCTTCCGCTTCCATCGGCCTGGACGGGTAATGACCAACTATCAGCGCCGGGAGCAGTCTTATTGGAATGTGTCTCTAGGACTGGTCTCGCAGCAGCAAAACCATGAGCTGCGCCTGGGTGGACATTATCAGCGGTGGACGGTACGCGACTATGCGCTAAGTGGAAGCGGCCTGGCCGCAGTGCTCCAAAGTAATCCAAACTATCTCCAGCAGATTCAAGCCGAAGCAGCCGAGGTTGCTTTCCGCATTCGCCAGGATGGATGGGGCGGCTACGGATATGACGAGTTTATGAACAAAATCAACAGTGGGCTAGACGGACCTAAGCGCCCTGTTACGGCTTCTGTTTACATCAACGATAAAATCGAATTCAACGATATCATCGTCAATGCTGGCCTTCGGTTGGATTACTTTGACATGGATTTGTGGACCGTGGATGACCTGACCAATCCAGCCTATGACGCCAGCAATGCAACTGTCCTTGGGGCGGATGAAGCACCAAACGGTCTAAAGTCAGCACCGGCCAAGACAGTCCTGCAGCCGCGGCTGGGGCTTTCCTTCCCGGTGACCGAGCGCACGGTCTTCCATCTGCAGTATGGGAAGTTTGCCCAAATGCCAGACATGGCCTACGTGTATACGCGGCGCTCGCGCATGGCGTTGATCTTTAGCGGTCGGTTCTTCTTTGCCAGCCCCTTTGCTTTTGATCTCGATCCTATCAAAACCACACAGTACGAGATTGGCTTTAGCCATCAGTTTACCGACTACTCGGCCTTCGACATTACAGCCTTTTATCGAAAGACCGAGGGGCAGCTGGAAATCATCCGCCAAAACACCGATCCGCGGTCTCCAGCTAGCGATTATAACCTGTTTGTCAACGGCGACTTTGCCATCGCCCGTGGTATTGAGATCAGCCTGCGCACGCGGCGCGTTGGCGGCGTGATGGCGATCTTTAACTACACGCTGACCGATGCCAAGGGAACGAACTCGGAGCCTGGTGGGCAAGTCTCGGCGCTAGAAAACGGCACCGCCCCGCCTTCGCTCTTGCAGCCCCTAAGTTTTGAGCAGCGGCACCGGGGAAGTGTGGTGCTCGATTATCGCACGGGACCAACCGACCCCGTGGCGCTGCAGAACCTCTCGGTGAATCTGCTCTTTTCGTTCAACAGCGGCCATCGCTATACGCGGAGCACAGGAGGCATTGGCCAGCGCGCAGCCGATGAAGGCGCACTGCTAACCAGCTCCGATCCGCGTAACCGCGTGCCCCTAGAGCCGCTCAATGCCTCCACAACGCCATGGTACTTCCGGACCGATCTGCGGCTGGAGAAAGGCTTTACGTTCGGTCGGGCAACAGCTACCGCCTACATGTACATCGAAAACCTGCTCAACCGCCGCAACCCTGTAAATGTCTACTTGCGGACGGGCAGTGCCACAGATGACGGCTTCCTGAACAACCCAGAACTCAGCCAGGAAATTGTGGCTGCTCAGGGACCCGATTATGTCTACTACTATCAACAAATTAACCTGCGTAACCGGCAACACTACATTGCCGATGAAGGGGTAGATCTCCTTGATCGGCCTCGGCAAGTGCGCTTGGGTTTGCGGTTGGAATTCTAAGGCAATCAACAGGGACCATGGCCTATTCAGGAATGCATCGAGGAGCGACTATGTACACGAACATATACCTTAGGGCGTTTGCGCTGGGATTGCTGCTGCTTGGGCCGATAGGGCTTGGGGCGCAAGCACAGGATAAAGCAGCCCTCATGAAACGCACGCCTGCAATTACAGCGGCGGCCCATCCAAGTCTTTCTGTACTGGATGTGAACAACTCTACCATCTGGCTTCGAAACAACGGCAAGTTCGACTGGGTCGACCCGTTCTCGCATGTAAACGGGACGATGCCGAAGCGGACTGCCGGGCCTGTCTTTGCGCAGGGGTTCGTTTGGGGAGGTGTGTTGTATGAGAACGGGGTGCGCCAGGGTGTCCGCGTCAACGGCAGCACGTACGAAACCGGCATGGATCCCGGGCGCGTACTCTGGGATCCGCAGACCGGAGTAGTTACAGGGCCAGATGCCTTCTCGCCAGAAAAATACCATGTCTGGCGGGTACACCGCCGGTGGAAGTCCCGGGCTTTCGACGTTACCGCTGCGGCTGCCTATTTCTTTGGTAAGCAGCCTAGTGAGGTAACTGATGCCGACCGGCAAGCGATCCTAGATCAGTACGAGTACGATTGGAACAACTGGCCGGCCGCCTGGGGCGCGCCTTACCAGGAATGCAACGGCACTCCTGGATATCAACCAGCCCAGGATACGAACAATGATGGGGAATTCGATTGCGCTACAGAAGGAGACATCCCCGGCTATCCAGGGGCCGATCAGACCATCTGGATTGTGACCAACGACCTGCAGCCGGGCACTTCAGAGCGGAGCTACGGCTCCCCTTCTGTGGGCATGGAGTATCAGTTCACCCTTTGGGCTTATGATTTCCCAGCCACCAACCCGCTGGGCAACATCAATTTCATTCGCACGCGGCTGATTTTTACTGGCCGTCCGGACAGTCCACCCGACGCCCGTTTGGACTCGATGTTTGTTGTCTGGTGGACAGACCCCGACGTTGGCAACTACTCTGATGACTTTGCTGGAAGCGACACTACGCTGTCGCTGGGCTACGCCTACAACGCCAATCCGCGCGATGACCAGTACGAACCGTTTAATCTCCCCCCGCCAGCGGTAGGCTGGGACTTCCTGCAAGGGCCGGTCAATGCCGAAGGGGATACGCTGGGAATGACAACCTTTGTCTACTTTGCGGCGGGTTCGGATATCAGTGACCCTGATCTTGGAGAGTATAGCGGTACGCTTCAGTGGTTCAACCTCATGCGGGGCTACCGGCCGCGGCCAGAATACCCGGCTGGAGATCCTTTTGTGGATCCCACTACGGGGCACATCACCAAGTTTGCCCTTACGGGCGATCCGGTGACCGGAAGGGGTTGGGTCGATGGGCAGCAGTTGCCTCCTGGCGACCGACGCCTTGTGCTTTCTAGCGGACCATTTGCTATGCAGAAAGGAGACACGGTCGATGTGGTCGTCGGGCAAATTGCCGCCCTAGGTACGAACAACCTGTCCAGCATCAGTCTGCTTAAATACTATGACCTGTTTGCCCAGTTTGCTTACGATAACAACTTCGTGCTGCCTGCACCACCCAATGTGCCCCCAGTACGTGTAAGCGAGCTGGACCAGCAGATTGTGCTGGACTGGGGACATAACCTAGAGGCCGTAGCGCAAGTAGAAAGCTACCGGAATGCCGGCTTTGTGTTTGAGGGTTACAACGTTTATCAGCTTCCCTCACCCACAGCTTCGATAGCCGAAGGGGTGCGGCTGGCAACGTTTGACAAAAAGAATCTGGTCACGATTGTTTTTGACAACGCCTTTGATCCACAGACTGGCTTTGTGCTGGAAAAACCCGTTCAGTTTGGTTCTGATGAAGGTATTAAGCGCTACATTTCCATAACCCAAGACGCAATACGGCAGCGGCCTTTGTCAAACGGTGTAACCTACTACTTTGCGGTGACGTCGTATGCCGTACTTGCTGAAGACGTGGATTCGCCGTTCCGGGTACTCGAGAGCACGCCGGTTGTGGTAGCTGCTGTGCCGCAGCCACCTAAGCCGGGTTCTACAGCGCCGCCGGAAGCAGAAAGCGATGTGGAGATCGCGCATCAGGGCTCTTCGACGGCTACAATACAGGTAAAAATTGCCAATCCGGCTGCGGTGCAAACGGGCAACTATAAGATTGAATTTGCCTACTACAACCCAGCTACTGGAGAAACCAAGACCCAACTAGATGAAGACGACGTCCTAACTTCTGTAGAGGGTCTTTTTGAGCACGAGTACTATAGCGAAGGCCATCGGTATAACGTGGGTGACCCCTGGCCGCTGCGCTGGCGCTTGCTCCGTAACGACCAGCCGGTAGTCAACGCTTGGTTCCCACAAATTGACCCCGATGGACCTGTGACCGCCCAAGAGGCGCCTTTGGTGGGCGGGTTGCAGGTGTACGTACCCTTGGTGGTGGCCCAGATTGCTAACTGGACCTCGGAAGGGGAACGCTGGGTGACAGGGGTGGATTTTGGGGGTGAAGCCTTCTTTGGCGGAGCTACCATTGGAGCACATTTCTTTGGAAGCACGCTTGCTGCCAGCGACCTAGAACCGGTCGTCCTGGAGTTCCAAGGCGACACGACCAGCGGTCCTGCCGATGGTTGGGCGAGCAAGGGCGCTGTCTACATTCGGGGTGCAGGATATGCCTATGCGGGGACGGGGTATTTGCCCTTTGCAGCCTATGTGCTCAATCCTGATGGGTCCAAAGGACGCCAGGTGAACGTGAGCTTTGTAGAGGCAACCGTTGCGTGCAGCAACATGCGCTGGGATATGGGCCTGCTGCTGTCGAATCGTTTCGGGGATGAGATTCCTGAGGAGTGCGCTTTGAGCCTGGGCGGCCGGGAGTACATTTTCATCCATAAGTCGGATTACGATGAGGGGGCCAGCTACAACGACGACAACTTTGCACCGGTCGCAGACGTGATGTACGCCATCTGGCCCAATCGTCGGGGCACGCGGCCTTACCTTCAGGCGCCCTTTAAGCTGTACTTCTATCCGGCAGTGCCGCTTTCTCCAGGGGATCAGTATACTTTCTCCGTTCAGGGAGCCATTACCGACGATCCTGAACTGAAACGGCAAGCGGTGAAGGATATTAATGTATTCCCGAACCCCTACTTTGGCTTCAGCCGGTTAGAAACCAACCGGTTCCAGAAGTTCGTTACCTTTACCCATCTGCCGGAGCGGGCAACAATCCGCATTTTCACGCTGGCTGGTATCCCTGTACGGGTGATCGAGCACGACAGTCCCTCCCAGTTTGAGCGGTGGGATCTGACAAACCAGGATGGCATCCCTGTGGCGAGTGGGATCTACCTCGTACATGTGGATACACCCTATGGCGAGAAGGTGCTCAAGCTGGCTATTGTGCAGGAAGAGCAAATTCTGCAACGCTATTAATCCTGAAGCCAAACGGAGGGCATAGATCATGAACCCGCGTCGATTTGCAAAAGGCTTAGGGCTTTTACTCCTGCTGGGCATAAGCGGAATAGCCCAAGCCCAGGAAGCGCGTAATGGCACCAATGCCGCTTCTCAACTGTTGATTCCGCTGGGTGCGCAGTTTCTAGGTGGTAGCGGCGCGGCCGCAGCGATTACCGGCATCGAGAGCGTGCTTTGGAATCCAGCGGGCCTCGACTATGGCGAAGGCAATGTGCTGGTGATGGTCTCACGCCGCAATTACATTGCCGATATTGGCATCAACTTCGCTGCCGTGGGCTTGCGTTTTGGCTCCCTGGGGGCCATTGCCTTGCACCTGCGCAGCCTGGATATCGGTGAAATTCAGAAGACCGATGAGTTCAACATGGATGGCACTGGCGAGACGTTTTCGCCTACGTTTTTCACGCTGGGTGCTTCCTACAGCCGGGCTATGACGGATCGCATCCGTGTAGGGGCTACAGTTAACCTGAATTACGAAAGCTTCGCCAATGTGAGCACGAGCGGGGTGACGTTCGATGCGGGTGTGCAGTATGACAACTTCTTAGGTTTTGGTGGGCTTTCGGTGGGCGTAGCTATCCGGAATATTGGGACCTCGATGCGCTATGATGGCTCGCCCCTAATTATCGATGCCCGCACGCCTGAAGGGGGTCGGGCAACCACCAAATACAAGGTTATCGCTGCCAGTGCCGACGTCCCTACCGTCGTGGATGTGGGCCTAAGCTACCGGTTGTTTGAGGGGCTTTCGGTAAGCATGACCTATATGGAAAACACCTATGGCCCCAGTCAGGTTCAGGGACAGCTTGCCTACAACCTTCAGAATTACATCATTGTGCGCGGAGCCTTTGTGCAGAATGTGGAGCGCCAAGGAGATTTGAAAGGACCGTTTGACAACCGGCCGGCTTTTGGTGCAACTTTGAACCTGCAGCCTGTTTTGGGGGTGAATATGGCGATTGACTACGGATTCATGCCGGCTCAATTTTTTGAGAACAATCACATTTTCACCCTGCGCGGGCAGTTTTAGTAGCCTTCTTAAAGAGAGCGCTACGCTGGGCCCTGCCTCGAACCTCGAGGCAGGGCTTTTTTATGTTCTAAGGGCGAGGTAGGTGGCCGCTGTTTATTTTAAGGGGGATTTTTCTTTAAACCTGTTCTGTATGCAAGCTTTGGCGCTTCAGGTTCCTTCAGCATGGGAAGCGTTGCTTGGGCAGTTGCGCGAAGGGTCTCCATGGCGCATGCTCATGGTGGCAGGTCCTGTGAATGCAGGTAAAACCACCCTGGCCACCTGGTTAGCCCAGCAGCTCAGTGACCGCTATCGTACGTTTTTTCTGGATGCTGATCCTGGACAGTCGCTCATTGGTCCGCCGACCACGTTGGCCTTAAGCTCTTTGCCCCTCGATCCGGATCGCTGGCTACGACTTCGGTTTGTCGGGCATATTTCGCCTGAGGGGCATTTGCTTCAGATGCTCAGTGGTCTATGCCGGTTGGTAGAAGCTGCACGCTGGTACCGAGCCGAACGGCTTGTGGTGGATCTGCCTGGGCATATTCCTGGCGAGATTGGTCGGGAGTTGTTGTTCCAAATCCTGGATGTGCTTCGGCCCGATTATGTCGTGGCGCTTGAGCGGGAAGAGGAGCTCAAGCCGGTATGGCAATGTTTCCGGAAAAGCCGGCGGCCACAGATGGTGCGGATGGCTGTGGCTCAAGCTGTTCAGGAGCGGGACCGTCTTGTGCGGAGTGGTTATCGGCGTGAGCGATTCCAGCGATACTTTGCGGCAGCTCGCCTATGCAGGCTATCGGTTGCAGCACGAGGGTTGCACGGGATGGTGCCCTCGTGGGCGAATCCAGAGGCGTGGCGCCATCGCGTAGTGGCGCTATGCGATGCGCAAGGTTTTTCCCGTGTGCTAGGTATTGTGGTGCGTTTTGATCCCCAGCTTCAAATGCTCTATCTTTGGGCGCCGCCGTTTCGTGCCCGCGAGATTACCACGGTGCAGTTTGGACGTTTTCGATTGGATCCGGCCGAAGTAGGGCTAATGGGCCAGCGGCCAGTTACGCCCGAAGGCAGCTAAATCAGCGGGAGTATTGATGTTATGTAAGGCAAAAGGAGCCAAAGGCACCGTCATTACATGCAGCCGCTCAAGTAAGGCGTGTAGGGCAAGGCATCCGGCAGCCAGATGGGCTTCGGCAATAGGTTGTACGGAGGGTACGTGATAGAGAGCGCAGAGCGGGTGGCGTTGGCCGTCGGGCGTTATGGGGACGACAGCGTTAGCCTGAGCGGTCCGGGCTTTGAGCAGACAGCTCAACGTTTCAGGGGTTAGGCCAGGCAGGTCGCAGGCCACAGCCAGCAGCCAGGAGGTTGTGGCCGCGCGAAGGCCAGCGACAAGGCCAGCTAAAGGTCCAGCGTGCGGAAGGGGATCGGGCAGGCGGGGTATGGCTTCAGGAAGCAAGTCGAGGTAGGCGTCACCGTCGGCGCGTATGCTGAGCAGCACATGAGGTGTAACCGCTTGCACGACACAATAGACGTGTTGCAGCATCGTTTGGCTGCCTACGCGTGCCCGCGCCTTATCACGTCCAAAGCGGCGGCTTTGCCCGCCGGCCAAAAGTAGGGCGGTTAGGTCATTCGGCTTTGGCATTAGCGGCATTGGGTGCGGAGGGATGCGGCTGATGTTGGCAGCCTAGGTCTTTTTCGATCAGCAACTTCAGCGTGCGGTTAGGCCCGGCCTGTTGGATTGCCTCGATGCCGAGCTGGTCACTACAGAGCCAGCGCTGGGCTTCTTCGGGGGGAAGATGCACCGTGAGCTGGCTGCCGTCCAGATGCGCAACGGGCACAGCTGTCTGGGCGTCGATGCGCAGCGTGCAGGAAAAGACCGTTTGGGCATCAAAAGGGGTGATTAGCTCTACGCGTCCGGTGTGCTGCAGGGTTTGCAGGTCATCGGCCTCCAGGCGCAGGCGCAGGGAGCGGTCGGTCAGGCGCAGTTTCATGGCTTAGTTTTTTTATTAAGGTAAACGCGTGCAAGCGACAGGTTCGGGGCTGTTAACAAAAGATTTTTGTGAAATCCGTGTTAAGCAGCCTGGGAGACGCGGTAAGGGCTTGCAGCGGACAGGTAGGCACATCTACTTTTGGCAAACGATAAAGTAACCGTTAACTTTTGCTTTTGTTTAAAGAGGTCTTGGGTTGCTTATGCGGGTAAATCGAATGGTTTGGTTCTGGAGCTGTTTGTTGCTTTTGGGAGCGCTACCGGCTTGGGCGCAGGGGACCATCTATGGTGTAGTGACTGACTCGTTAACAGGTGACGTGTTACCCGGTGCAAACGTCTATTTGGTAGGTACGGGAAAGGGGAGCGCAACCGACATTGAAGGGCGTTATCGCATTACGAATATTCCTCCGGGTACCTATACGCTGCGCGTCTCGTACTTAAGCTATCAGACCAAAAACCTATCTGTGCACATTCAAGGAGCCGAGACGATCTTATTGGACATTGCCTTAGTGCCAGAAGCCATTGGCGGGCAAGAAGTGATTATTGTAGGGCAGGCTTTGGGTCAAATTGCCGCGATCAACCAGCAGCTTAATGCCCATACGATTGTCAATGTAGTTTCGGAAGAAAGAATTCAAGAGCTTCCTGATGCGAATGCTGCAGAAGCTTTAGGGCGGCTGCCTGGGGTTGCTCTTCAGCGTTCTGGAGGTGAGGCTAACAAGATTGTCTTGCGGGGGTTGAGTGATCGGTTTGCTACGATTACGGTCGATGGGGTTCGGTTGGCGGCTACGGATGCAGATGCGCGAGGGGTTGACCTTAGCACGATTGCTCAAGGTTCGCTTGCCGGTATCGAGTTGTATAAAGCCCTGACGCCAGACAAGGATGCGGATGCCATTGCAGGTAGCGTCAACCTGGTCACCAAGAAGGCTCCGGAGCAGCGCCTGATACGTTTGGATACGCGAGGGGCTTACAATGAGCTGAATCAGGCTTGGGGGCAGTACGATCTGAGTGCCCGTTATGGAGAACGCTTCTGGAAGCAGCGCTTAGGTGTGCAGTTCATTGGTGGGTTGGAGCGGCGTGATCGCAGTCGAGAGTACTACGATTTGGCGTATGACATGAGTCTGGCTAGTGGGACAGACTATGAGATCTCAGATATTGAGCTGAACTTTAGAAATGAGATTCGAACGCGGCAAGGTTTAAGTGTTTTGTTGGATCTGGATACCCCGAATGGGGGGACCATTCGCTTGAATAACGTTTACAATGCTACGCGACGCAGTTTTGTTGACTATTATCGGAATTACCCCACCGAAGGCTCGGAGATATTCTATGGCGCGCGGGATCGTGATCAGCGCATTTACACGCTGACCAGTGCTCTGCGCGGAGAGCAGTATTTTGGCCGGTGGCAGATGAACTGGGGGGCCTCCTACGCCCGTTCGCAATCGCATTATCCGTTTGATTTTGACATCCGCTTTACTGAGCCTTCGGCTACCGATGCGGAAGGGAATCCGATTGCTGGGATGGGCCGCATTCCACCGGAAGAACTCAAAGGTCCCCCAGAGCGGATTATTGCTTATGCACTAAATAATTTTGAACGAGCCTATTTCTACACGGCTTTTTACCGAGGAGAAGAAAGCCGCGAAACCGAAACCTCCCTTTACCTTGATATCGCTCGGGATTACGCGCTTGGTGGTGGGCTAGCTGGCCAATTCAAGATAGGCGCAAAGTACCGGCAAAAAAGCCGTTTCCGTGAGCGTCACGAACTACTGGCGCCCTATTACAACGAGGCCTTTCCGCAGTATGTGAAAACAGCAGAGGGGCAGGTAGTGCCGAAAAACTTTTCAGGGACGCCTTTTGAAACGCTTCAGATGGCTGGCGATCGACTCCTGGTAACGAATTTCTTAGGACTTCATCCGGAAGATCGCGCCCTGTTCGATCGTTTTCGTTTGTATCCACTGCTCGATCGCGATCGGCTACGGCAATGGTGGACGCTTAACCGAAATGGTTTTTCGGATGCAGCGGGCACAAACCCTGAATTTGAGCGCAATTTGGAGGCCGAGGCGCTGTTTTACGATCTCACCGAACGTGTATCGGCCGCCTATGTGATGCATACGCTGAACTTAGGTCGTCGGGTGACGCTCATTGGGGGCGTGCGGGTGGAGCGAGAGCATAACGACTATGCCACGCGCTACACCCCAAAGGACCTTTCGGGTTTTCCTGTGCCGCAAGGTGTAATGCGGGACACAACAGGCAGATTTGACGAAACCGTATGGCTTCCTAACGTGCACCTTACGCTACGGCCCACAGGCTTTCTTACTGTGCGTTTGGCAGCCTATAAAGCGCTGGCACGTCCAGATTATAACCAACGTCTCCCCAATTTTGTAGCGCGCAAGGCCGGCACGTTTTATCCGGGCAATTCACTGATTGTGGGTAATCCAAGTCTTCGGGCAGCTCAGGCTTGGAATTATGAGGTGAACGTTGCGCTTTACGACAGTCGCTTTGGGCTGTTTTCTGTATCGGCCTTTTACAAGGATATCCGGCAGATGTATCACCTTATCGATGGGGTCTTTTTTGATCCATCTGGGGCCGACTCGCTTTTCAGAACATTGGGGATTAACGTAACCAATCCCTTCCAGAATCAAGGATTAGCGCTTACCTACCCTTACAATTCCACCAAACCCACGCGTGTTTGGGGCTTAGAAATCGAGCATCAGGCGAACTTCCTGTTTTTGCCTGGCTTGCTGCGCCACCTGGTGCTTAACTATAACCTTTCATTCATTCGCTCAGAGACCTACATCCCAGGCACAGAAACCGAGACCTATTACGTTCACCGGCCCCCTTTACCGCCTATTCCTCGCTTGCGCTATGTGTTTGTCGAGCGTAAGCACAAACTAGAACGGCAGCCGGAGCTCTTGGCTAATGTGGCGATAGGTTACGACTATCGAGGTTTTTCAGCGCGCCTTTCGATGTTTCATCAAGGGGCATTTAATACGCGTTTCTCGCCAGATGGCCGTGACGATCGCATGGTTAAGGGTTTTACGCGTTGGGACCTGGCACTGCGGCAGCAATTGCGCTCCAATTTGTTTCTCCTGCTTAACGTAAATAACCTGACCAATGTCGAGGAAGGCAGCATCGTACTGAATCGCGTGCAGGATTGGCAGCTGCCTAACGACCGGGAAATCTACGGTACCACGATAGATCTAGGATTACGTCTGCTTTTGTAACCCTAAACCTGAGAGGATGCTATGCACACCGCTACCCGAATGCTGATCCTGCTGGGCGTGCTATTTTTATGGTGCACCCAGACTGCAAAGGCGCAAGCGCTTATTATCGAACCCTTTGAGGTCTCAGGGCAATACTTAAATGAGGTTATTGCTAACGATACGCCCCGGGATCCTAACCGGGTTTACGTGCTTCGGCGGAATGGAATCTACTTGATCAATGCCCCTATCATTGTGCGCGGGTTTGACCTACGCCTCATGACAGAAGCTGGGGAAGGGGAAAAGGCGATCATCTTTCCTGTGGTTAACCAAAGCACAGGACAATTCCCAGATCCCAGCATTCGGATGGAAGGGAATGTGTGGTTGAAGGACGTCGTGCTCGTGGGATATGCAGATGTGTTTCCGGAAGAAGTGGCCAACATTAGCAGTACCATTGTACGCACTACAGCTCCAGGCTACGACCTGATCATCGATGGTGTAATCATGTCTAATACGCGCGGGCAACACATCCGCACAGAGGCAGCTGTTCGGGTCATGCGCATTACAAATACGATCTTTGCCAATATGGGAGACCTGGGGCGTTCAAATTTTGGTGCCGGTAAAGCCATCGACCTGCGTGACACCTCGGTCGATACGCTGTTTATCCAGAACTGCACTTTTGTAAACTTTTTAGATCGCATCATCCGCCATCGGTCCAGCACCGCCCCAATTAACAACCTTATCTTTGACCATAACACTATCCTCAATGGCACGTCCTATCACGGCACATTAGCTTTAGGATGGGTAGGTAAAAGCGTCCGCATTACAAATAATCTCTTCTTCGATTCTTTTGTGCTCGGGGCCGATACCAGTGATGCCAGCCGGCAAGCCGAATTTGACGAACATGGCGAGCTCTACCCAAACGGTAAACCGCGCATGATCTGGATTTTCTCGGTGCCTAACGATACCACCCGTTGGGTTGTGGCGAACAACTACTGGGCGGTGTCTGATTCGGTAAAAGCGTTCTATGCCAAGTATGGCGATGGCCGGGGCGATGACGGCAACCCAGACAACGGCACCGATGGCGACAACGACATCATTGGCCCTGGGGCACCGTTGTCCTATCACATCAATCGGCGGCTAGGGGCCGACTCTGCCAGCGCCTTTGTGGAGTTAAGCGAATTGACCGTGGCTAGTCGACCTTCTATTAGCAAAATGCTCCGCCTGGCCGAGTGGTATCGCACGCAAACTGGCCGTACAAAAGCCACCACAGCGTTTGTGCGCGATCAACATGACTTCGACCGGCAACCGATCACGTACTTCATGCGGCAGTTTGATGCCTCCTATCCCACTACTTCCCCGGCTTATACTGGAGCGGCTGGTGGTTTCCCAGTTGGCGATCTGAATTGGTTTCCAGAGAAAAAGGCGCAGTGGGAACTGACGGCTATTGAGCGTCAGTCCAGCCACCTGCCAGCGCTGGCATTCCAGCTTCACCAGAATTATCCGAACCCGTTTACGCGGGAAACGCGCATTACCTACACGCTGCCCGAGCCGGCTACGGTTACGCTGCGCGTGTTCAACCTCCTGGGGCAGGAGGTGGCTCGCCTGGCCGACGGTGTCCGGCAGGTGGCTGGGGTCTACACGGCTACCTGGGATGGTACCGACCTGGTGGGCCGAAAGGTGACCCCAGGTGTCTACTTCTACCGCCTGGAGGCCGGTAGCACGGTGCTAACGCGCAAAATGCTGCTCCTCCCCTCTAACTGAGGTTGCATGGGAGGGGACAGGACGGACGCCCCAGGCGCGTTGTGGGCTCCTGGGGCGTCTCTTGGTGCCGGGATCAACGTCTCATGAATCAAAGCAAAACGATGGGCTGGTACGGACGAATCTGGGGGATTGGGCTGGGTTGTTTGCTGGGGCTTGCGGCTTGGGCGCAGGTGCCGGAAGTGCGGCCCTGGTCGGTTCGCATGGCTGAATCGGTAATGCGGCAGCGGCCCGTGCTTTCTGAGCGCTGGCACTACGAAGTTGGCGTGATGCTGCGCGCTTTTGAAGAGCTTTGGAAACGTACGGGCGAGCCGCGCTACATGGAGTTTATTCGCACAAACCTCGATCGCTTCATCACGCCTGAAGGCGCTATCCGGACCTACGAAAAAGAGGAGTACAACCTGGATCAGATCAATACGGGCAAGCTCCTTTTTTTGCTCTACGAGCAAACGGGAGCAGAGCGCTACCGTCGGGCTATCGATACGTTGCGCGACCAGCTCCGGCACCACCCTCGTACCAGCGAAGGGGGCTTCTGGCATAAAAAAATCTACCCTTACCAACTCTGGCTCGATGGGGTCTACATGATGGGACCGTTTCTGGTACGCTATGGCGTGACATTTAACGATCCCAAAGCAATCGATGAGACGACCCACGAGATTTTGTTGGTAGCCCGCTACTTGCGTGATCCGCGCACCGGTCTGTACTATCATGGTTGGGACGAAAAGCGCCAGCAGGTCTGGGCCGATTCGATTACAGGGCTCTCAGCCAACTTTTGGGGTCGCGGTATGGGTTGGTATGCTATGGCCTTGGTTGACGTGTTAGATTTTCTTCCGCTTGCGCATCCCGACCGCCCGGCCCTTCTACGCGTGCTTAGCGATTTGGCGGCGGCGATTTCCCGTGTCCAAGACCCAGTCACTGGTCTTTGGTACCAGGTCTTGGATCGGCCAAGCCACCCCGGCAATTACCTGGAAGCCTCAGCTTCCAGTATGTTTGTCTACACCTTGGCTAAAGGCGTGCGTAAAGGATATTTGGCGCCAGCGTATCTTGAAGTAGCGCGTCGCGGCTATCGGGGGCTTATCCAACACCTGGTCACCGTTGATCCCGATGGTACCGTGCATCTGAATCAGATTTGCCAGGTAGCTGGTCTAGGTGGACCGCAACAGCGTGACGGTTCGGTCGCCTACTACCTAAGTGAACCGATTGTCCGCGATGACCCCAAAGGGGTGGGACCGTTCATTCTGGCCAGCTTAGAAATAGAAGCCCTAGGTGAGTAAATCGTGCTTGAGCCATGCGTGGGTGCAAGCTGCTTTGTGTCGGGCTATTGTTGCTCAGTGGTGCCGCTGAAGTCCCAGCGTACGTACACGTGCGCGTGACCAATCCATCGGACTTTGCACGTCCTGATGAGCTCGTAGAGCTTTCCTGGGCAGCATTGCAGGAGCGTTTGTCGACACTTACTCCCGAACGGGTACGCGTGCGGGATGTCGCCAGCGGTCAGCTTGCCCCGCATCAAGTGATGGATGAAGATGGCGATGGACGGCCCGACGCGTTGCTTTTTTTGGTACAACTCTGGCCCCGTGAAACGCGCGGCTATCGGATTGAAGCTGCTGCACCGGAGACAACGTTCGCTGCCCGGGCGTTTGCTTTTCATGAACCGCGGCGGGATGATGTGGCTTGGGAAAGTGACCGCGTAGCCTTTCGTACTTATGGCCAAGGGCTGTGGCGGCTGGAGTCGCTGGTTTCAAGCGGCATTGATGTTTGGCTGAAGCGCGTGCGCGACCTGGTGATCACGCGCTGGTATGCAAAGGGACAAGAGGCCTACCACATCGACACGGGTGAAGGGGCCGACTTTTTCTCAGTGGGTCCAACCTTGGGGACAGGCGGGACGGCCATCTGGCACCAGGACCGCCTCTATCCGGCCCGTAACTTCAAGGCCTACCGCATTGTAGCGCAGGGACCGCTTCGGGCTATAGTAGAACTGTACTACGAGCCCTGGCAGATAAGCGGCGTAGAGGTCTCCGAAACGCGGCGCATCACCATCGATGCAGGACAGTACTTATTTCGCCAGGAAGTAACGTTTCACGCAGCTACCAAGCAGCCGTTAACCTACGCGATCGGACTGGTTAAGCGGGAAGGTGTGACGGGCGCTTGGAAGCAGCGCAGCGACTGGACCTGGCTAAGCGTTTGGGGGCCAGTGAGTCGTCAAAACGGCGGCCACGGGGACTTGGGCACGGCCATTCTGATGCCCGGAGAACACCTGCTAGGGGTACGCGAAACTGAAAACCATTACTTGCTTTTAGGGCACATCCATCCCGGACAGCCTGTTACGCACTACGTTGGGGCAGGCTGGACAGCTGCAGGTGAATTTCAGCGTGTTGAAGACTGGTGGGCGTATTTGGACCGTTTTGTGCAGCGCCTACGGGAGCCACTTCGGGTGAGCATTATGGAAGCAGCGACAGGAGCCCTACGGTCTCCTGCAGAATCCTATACCTATGCTGCCGTAGTCGACCCTGCTTATGAAGGGTCTGAAGGATTGCAAATAAACGGTGTGCGACACTATCGAACGATTGGAAGCGCTCTGGCCGATGTGCCCCCCGATAATGCAGCACCCTACGTAATCTTTGTGCGCCGCGGCCGTTACTACGAAAAGCTCTCCATTGATCGGCCGTTTGTCTACTTGATCGGTGAAGAGCGAGCAGCGACCATTTTAAGCTACGGTGATGTAGCCGGCGGTCTTTGCAGGGATACGCCCCAATGGCAGGTGCTGCAAGCGCATTGGCGCGCTGAAAATCGCTCGGCGCAGCCCCGTGAGGCCGGGCGCTGCGGCACGCGGGGGAGTTTTACGCTTCGGATTGCCGCGCCTAATGTGCGCATTGCGCACCTAACGATCGAAAACGCTTTCGATTATCCTGCGCGTCACGTTGCGCTCCAAGACCCACAGGCTGTGGCCGTACTGGTAGATCGTGAAGCCGATCGCACGGTTTTTTACGACTGCGTTATTCGTGGCTACCAGGATACGCTGTTTGTAGACGGAGGACGCAGCTACTTTCGCGATTGCATTATTCTAGGGCACGTCGATTTTATCTTTGGCGGCGGCATAGCGGTATTTGAACAATGCGATCTGATCTCGCGTGACCGAGGGCAGTCTAACAATGGCTACATTACAGCACCCAGTACGCCCCGAAGCCAACCTTACGGATTCGTGTTTTACCGGTGCCGATTGCTTAAAGAATCGCCAAAGATGAATGCGGCTTCGGTATGGCTCGGACGCCCCTGGCATCCTTCAAACCAGCTTGGCCTGGTAAGTAGCAGTGCTGTTTTCTTGCACTGTTATATGGAAGATCACGTCCGGGCAGAAGGTTGGACGGAGATGCGCGGGATAGATCCGGCTAGAGAGCGACTGTTCGAATATGGGAGCACCGGACCAGGTGCCTATCCAGACCGTCCGCAACTCTCGGCCCAAGAGGCTGTGTTCTACGCGCCAGAACATGTACTGGCAGGGTGGATGCCTTGGCAAGAACTGTCTTAAAGCCGTGCCTTTAGATCGCAGAGCGTTCCTGGAGCTTTTACTGGGGGCAGCTGCGCTCGGCAGCAAAAGTAGCGTACGCCCCGAGGAATGCCTAACAGCGCTGACAAATGATGAAGAAGCCGGATCTGTGCTTGGCGCTTATGGCCGTTGGGCTGCTTGTTTGGCTGAGGATCCCCCAAGGTTGTCCCTTCGGCGCCTAGCGCCAGTAGACCTAAGGGCATGGCAGGTGCAGGCGCGTGCTCGGGTGCAGGCCTTGCTGGCTGCACCGGAAATCGGGCTAGATCGCTCCCTTAAGGTACAGGCGCGCCTTGTCTATAGGGATGTGGTGGTTGAAGACTTGGTTTGGCAACTTCCTTTTGGGCCACCTACGCGGGCTTATCTACTACGCCCAGTAAACGCCTCCCGGCCTTTGCCCGGCGTGCTGGCTTTTCATGATCATGGTGGGGATAAGTTTTTCGGCCGGGAGAAGATTGTCGATCCAGGTGCACGTCATCCATTAATGGTAGCCCACCAGGAAAAACACTATGAGGGACAGGCTTGGGCCAATGAACTAGCCCGACGGGGCTATGTGGTGCTCGTACCCGACGTGTTTCCGTTTGGCAGCCGGCGCATTCGGCTTGAAGCAGTGCCAGAGCGCGTGCGTCGCGGCCTGCCCCCTGAAGACCCTAAGACAGAGGTCGAAATTCGTGCCTATAATGAATGGGCAGCTTGGCATGAGCATATGGTTGCCCGTTCGCTGCTGGCTGCGGGTACGACCTGGCCGGGTGTGCTGCTTGCGGAGCTTCGCTACGCTTTGGATGTGCTGTGTAGTTTGCCTGAGGTGGACCCCGAGCGCATCGGGTGTGGAGGATTTTCCGGTGGCGGTTGGCAAACGGTCCTGCTAGCTGGAATGGACAATCGCATCCGCTGCGCTGTGGTCAGCTGCATGATGACCACATGGCGCGATTTGGTGGTGAACCGGAGTTACACGCATACCTGGATGCTTTACGTTCCTCTTTTAGCACACGAGCTGGACTATCCAGAGCTCTTAGGATTGCGCGTGCCAGCCCCAACGCTTGTGCAATGCGGCACGCAAGATCCGCTCTTTACCCTTGCAGAAATGCAGCGTGCTGTTGATCAATTGCAGGAAGTGTACCGCTGCGTATCTGCCGAAGCGCAGCTGCAGTGCAGCTTTTACGATAGCGGCCACTGTTTTGGCCGGGCGATGCAAACGGAGGCCTTTAGCTGGTTTGATCAGTGGCTAAAGGCTTAAGAGCCTTACGCAAGCGTACGGAGTCCAAAGTGTCTAGGTAGGTCTCAGGCGCTTGTTTCTGCAGAAACCGCGCTGTCGAAGCGGAAGCGAGCTACTAGGCGGCGGAGATTTTCCATGCGCTGGGCAAGTTGCTGCATGGCGGAAGCGATAGACGTATTGCCTGCTGCCGCCTGCTGGGTGATCTGGGCGATGGTTTCCACGTTTTCGCTAATGTGCTGGATGGTTGCAGACTGCTCTTCGCTTGCTGTGGCAATTTGTGCAATGTAATCTTGTACCTGTTTGGAGCGGGCAATGATGTCTTCCAAGAGCATACCTACCTGGTCTACCAGGCGCCTGCCCGCGTCCACTTCGCGGTTGACCTGATGCATAGAGGTTACAGCCCGGGAAGTGTCGCGGCGAATCTGGGCCGTCATCTGCTCGATTTCTTTCGTTGCGGCAGCGGTTCGTTCAGCCAGCTTACGTACCTCATCAGCTACCACCGCAAAACCACGGCCTTGATCGCCGGCCCGAGCGGCTTCGATGGCTGCATTGAGCGCCAACAGGTTTGTTTGGTCTGCAATTTCGTCGATAATGCGCGCCATCGCATTGATTTTCTGCGTGTTTTCGTCCAAGGCACGAATGGTTTCTGAAGATTGGGCAACGGCCTGTGCGACTTCGGTCATGCGTTGGACGGCGTCCTTTGCGACTTGACCGCCATGTTCGGCCTGGGCAGAAGATTGTTCGGCTAGTGCTGCAGCCTGGCTAAGGCTGCGCGTGGTTTCTGCAGTGGTGCGCACCATCTCTTCGATCGCGCTAGCCACTTCGGCCGTCTGATAGGTAAGTTGCTGCACGCCTGCGGCTAGTTCGTCTGAGTTATGCGAAATTTCCCGGCTGGTGTCGGCCGTAGCCTGGACGACCGAAGTGACTTCACGCAGGATGGCTTCGATGTTTGCTACTGCCTGGTTAAATCCAGTAAACAGGCGACCAATGGCATCCTCCTGAGTGGCGCTAAGCGATACGGTAAGGTCACCCCGTGAGAAGCGTTCCATTGCTGAGAGCATTTCCAGCACGCTATGCTCCAGGTATTGCTGCTGGGCTTCGAGCTGGGCTTTGGCTTGGCGATCGTGTTCGGCAGCCTCTTCGAGTGCGCGCCGTTTTTCCTGTTCAGCTTCGGCAGCATGCCGCATCTCAGCTTCAAGCCGCTGGTTCATGGCGGCCAGTTCGGCATTGACGGATTCTAGGTACTTATGGCGTTGCCTGGTGCGTTGGACCACGGCTGCAACAGAGGCGATAAGCGCTGAAACGACAAAAGCGCGAAACCACCACGTCTCCCAAAAAGGCGGCGTGATGATAAGCTCCAGTTTGGCTGGTTGCGTGCTCCAGAGACCATCGTTATTCGTACCGCGAACAAGCAGCACGTAGCGACCTGGATCCAGATTGCTGTAGGTAGCCGTTCGCTGTGGCCCCACCTCGTTCCAGTCCAGGTCGAAACCTTCGAGCTTGTAGGCATAACGATTTTTCGAAGGCGCCGTAAAGTCCAGTGCAGCAAACTCAAAAGTCACGACGTTTTGCCAGTAAGCAAGCTTCAGCGTGCGTGTTACGCTAATGTGTTGCTGCAGCGGACTATCTTTGGTGCCAATGCGTACGGGTTGGTTAAACAGCCGGAAGTCGGTCAACACGATCAAAGGCGGTGTGGTGTTCTGCACAAAGCGTTCGGGATAAATCACGTTGAATCCGTTAAAGCCCCCAAAGTAAAGAGCCCCATCTCGCGAGACGTAATCTGAAAAGCGGTTGAACTCGTTGCCCTGCAAACCATCTGCTTTGGTATAAAGCACGCAGCTTTTTTCCTGAGGATCGAAGCGACATAAGCCGCTGTTGGTCGCCACCCATAGGCGTCCTGCGTGGTCGCGTGCCAAACCAACGATGATATTGCTCGGAAGGCCATCTTCGCGATAGTAGCGGGCCGTGGCGCCTGTACGGCGGTCGATGTGGTTGAGACCGTGTTGCGTCCCTACCCAGAGCGTGTACGCATCAGGCGCAAGGATAGCAAGCACCGAATTGCTGCTGAGGCTGTTGGCATTGTTGGGGTCGTGTTGATAGGTGGTAAACGTTTCCGTAAGTGGATCAAAAATGCTTACGCCGGCATTTTGTGTGGCTAGTACAAGGCGCCCTTCCGGATCGCGCAGCATGCGGAGAATCTGATTGCTGCTTAGGCCACTGTTTTCTGGAGTGTATACGTGGGACTTTCGGGTGTTGAGATCGATGCGCACCAGCCCACCCAGAAAGTTCGCCACCCAAAGCCGGTTCTGTTCATCCACAAGGGCATCAAACACGTGGGGTGTAAGAAGCAGATTGGTTTCGTCGAAATGCTCGGTAAAGCGCTCCCGTGCGCGATCGAAACGGGCAATGCCCCCACCCCAGCCGCCAACCCAGAGATTGCCTTCGGCATCCTCTGTCATAGCAAAAATCGCATCGGTGCGGAGGTTCGTATTGGCCATACTGTAGCCATAGAAGCGACCTGTTTGGCGGTCGAATCGATGAAAGCCCCCGCCATCCGTAGCTACCCAAAGGTTTCCCTTTCGGTCTTCGTAAAAACGGCTTATGGCATTAGCATTCAGGCTGTAGGGATCGCCGGGAATGCTGCGGTAGTGTTCGATGGCATTGCTGTTTGGCTTAAGCACGTTGAGCCCGCCAGCAAACGTGCCAACCCACAGGTTACCAGTCCGATCTTGAAAGAGCGCCCAGATCGATTCGTTGTTTAAGCTACTAGGATCAGTACGACTGCGTCGGTTGTGATAAAATGTTTCGGTTTTGTAGTCGAAAAGATCTAGCCCCCCGTTTTCTGTGCCAACCCAGAGTTGGCCTTTGCGATCGACATAAAGCACGCGTACGCGATCGATGGCCAAGCTTCGAGGATTGCGAGGGTCATGGCGAAAGCGATCAAAGCCGCGGCCAATCGCCTGCAGATTCAACCTCCCCAGCCCACCGCCATCGGTTGCCACCCAGAGGTAGCCGTAAGGATCTTCGACCAAATCCATAAGCACATTGTGCGGCAGGCTGCGTGCATCGCGAGGATCATGGCGGAAGTGTTCAAACGTGCCACTGGCAGCGTCGAAGCGGTCTAGTCCACCAGCGGTAGCCACCCAAAGATTACCTTTACGGTCTTCTAGTAAAGCCCGCACGTCGTTGTGGCTCAGGCTAGATGCTTGGGCGGGATCGTTACGGTAAAGGGTAAAAACCCCGCGTTTAGGATCATAACGATATAGGCCATTGGTGCTGGCCATCCAAAGCATACCCCTACGGTCTTCTACGATATCTTGGACGGCTCCACCTTGAAAGCCAGTGCGACTGCTTACGGTGTAGTTATAAAAAGCGTCTTGCTCAGGAATGTAGCGGCTTAGGCCAGCATCGGTACCAACCCAAAGCGTACCCCGACGGTCAACATACAGGCAACGAATGTAGCTGCTGCTCAGGCTCGAGCTGTCGCGCGGATCGTGCTCGTAAAGCGTGAAGCGGTAGCCATCGTAGCGGTTTAAACCCCCAGCCGTACCAATCCACAAAAAGCCCAACGAGTCCTGCACTATAGCAGTCACCCATGAGCGGGAAAGCCCTTCATCGCTGGTCAGATGGGTGAACCGAAGCCGTGTCGGTTGTGCTTGGAGCGTAGCAATCCCTAGCAGTAGGGCTACGGTCCAGGTCCAGTGCTTATATGCCATGTTGCGCTACACCTGCTAGATACGCTTTGGCTTCAAATATCGACCCTTTCTACGGGTTGTTAAATTTTGATAGCATTTTTGAATCGATTCATTTTGGGAATGAACTAGCTGCGTGAAATGCATGCCCAAAGCAGCTTGCTCGTGCTAGCAGTGGCAGCGTGAGGTCTAAGAGCTTAGGTGCGTAGGAGTATGGCCGCGAAGAAACCGTCGGTGCCGTGCGTGGCAGGTTCTAAACGCAGAAAGGCATCGGTTTGTCCGGGCAGGGCGATGTGTTGTCGCTGAAGCACTTCAGCAGCACTGAGTAGGGTGAATTCGGGATGTTGTGCTAGAAAAGTTTCGATCTGGCGTTCGTTTTCTTCAGCGAGCAGGGAACAGGTAGCATAGACGAGTCTGCCGCCTGGGCGGACGAGAGGGGCATAAGCTTCGAGGATTTGTTGCTGCTGCGCGACCAGGGCAGCGAGGCGCTCTGGTGTGATTTTCCAGGCTGCGTCTGGGTTGCGTCGAAGCACGCCGCTGCCGCTGCAAGGGGCGTCGATCAGGACCACATCGGCCTTGCCATAGAGCCGCTGCACAATCGGCGCCCGGTTGTGCGGGAGCACGTGGAGTCGGATGTTGTGCACGTCGGCGCGGCGCGCCCGTGGGCGCAGTTCCTGCAGACGGGCTTTGTGGACGTCGAAGGCATACAGCCGCCCTTTACCTTGCATTAGAGCGGCCAAATGCAACGTTTTGCCTCCACCTCCTGCGCATCCATCCACGACTACTTGTCCTGGCTTGGCTTCAGTAAGTAAGCTGATCAGCTGGCTGCCTTCATCCTGCACTTCAAATAAGCCTTCTTGAAAAGCACGCGTTCGAAAAATAAAAGCTTTTTCTTCAAGAATCAGTCCTGTAGGACTGTACGGTGTGGGTTGGCTGGGAAAGCCTTCAGCCCGTAGGCGTTGCCGGACAGTTTCGCGATCGGCTTTCAGCGTATTGACCCGGATAGTTAGGGGAGCGGGTTCTTTTAAGGCAGCGCAACGCCTCTCGACAGCCTCGTAAGGCAACGCGGCCATCCATGCAGCCACCAGCCAGTCGGGCAAACTATAGGTGATGCCAAGCGCTGCGACCGGATCTGCAGGCAGCGCAGGCGCTTGAAAACGTCGAGCCGCAGCCTCAAGCCTGCTACGCTCGGACAAGCTTATGGGCAGATCCAAGCTCGCTGCTCCAAAGCCGAATACCCGAAGATAGAGCAGCACGAGAAAGCGTACATCGCTAGCTTGGTCTTGGGCAGCATAGGCCAGCCGTCGGTAGTGGCGCAGCATGCCATAAACGGTCTCGGCTACAAAAGCCCGATCCCGTTTGCCCATTTTTCGGTGTTTGCGAAAGAACTGCTGCAGCACGGTGTCGGCAGGTAGCGGAGAACAGCGGATCTCCTGCAGCACGTCAACTACTGAGGCGACCCAAAACGGATAGACGCGAAGCAGCATAAAACGAAACGTTTAAGCGGTTTTTTACCCCAGGTGAAGGATGCCTGGGTAGGATTCCCGCAGGCAGCCCACCGAGCGCTAGCTGTTTTGCTCGACCGATTGAGGCACGTGCCTGATCGGCGGTGCACTATGCCGCGTCAGCTCGGGCTAGGGGTCAAGATTATGCTTCAGGGCAACCGTGAAGGCGCCTTTGGGGCGTGCTTGTGACGGGCCTCTTAAGACAAAAGCCTGAAGCGCAGGTTCCAGTAAAAATCGCAAAGCATTTGGTGGAAAAGAAGACAACGGTGTATTATGCGCCACCCACAGATGACGGGAGAGAGGTATGAAGACCAGAACGCTCCAATCCGATTTGCTCATTGTGCTCGCTACGGCCATCTGGGGTTTTGCGTTTGTGGCGCAGCGTGTAGGTATGGAGCATATGGGGCCATTTTGGTTTAACGCGCTACGCTTTGCGATGGGCAGTCTGGTCCTCGTGCCGTTGCTGAGGCGACGCGATCCGGGGGCGCTTCCGGCAACCGTCCAGCTTCGGGTAGGATTACTGGCCGGGGGGATTTTGTTTTTGGGGGCTTCGACGCAGCAGATCGGGCTTGTTTATACCACGGCTGGCAAGGCTGGTTTTATTACGGGACTTTATGTGGTTTTCGTGCCTTTGCTAGGCGTGCTGCTCAAGCAACGCACCTACAAAGAAGCCTGGCTAGGCACTGGGCTGGCTGCCGCAGGAATGTACCTGCTCAGCGTTGCAGAGACGCCCTCGGTTAATCCTGGCGATGTGCTTGTATTGGCAAGCGCCATCTGCTGGGCTTTTCACATTCATCTGATTGATCGCTACGCGCATCGCATGCCGCCCTTTCGGTTAGCTTTTATGCAGTTTGTGGCATGCGCCGGGTTAAGTAGTTTGGCGGCTATCCTTTGGGAAGCCCCTTCCTTTCTTGTGGCTCGCGATGCCTGGGGAGCGTTACTGTATGCAGGGGTGCTTTCCGTAGGCATTGGCTATACCCTTCAAGTTGTGGCTCAGCGCGAAGCGCATCCCACACATGCCGCGATTCTCTTCAGCCTAGAAGCTGTTTTTGCGGCGCTAGGCGGCTGGTGGCTGTTAGATGAAACGCTTACCCTGCGCCAGCTTATCGGCTGCGGCCTAATGCTCGGGGGTATGCTGCTGTCTCAACTTCGCCCCTTTTCCCGACGCAGTGTTCCGGGCGCTGTGCACGGGAACTTTAAATAATTTTAGCAATGTCCGATGTTTAACAGAAAGTATCAGCATTGTGAGGGCTTATGATGCAGCCCGGCGATATTGGATGGCTACCTAGGGTAACGGAAGCATCGGCCGATAGAGACCCTTATCGGGAGGGTAGTGCTGAGGAACGCCCGCGTCGCAAGCGTCCAAAGCCCGATGCTCCAAACGCGTCCTCAGAGGCGCCTGCTTCCCCTGTTGGACCAATAGGCCAACATATTGATCTAAAAGCCTAGAAGGAAGGGCCATCGCTCTAGGTGTCGGCGTTGGCTGTTTCGTCACGATGCAGCTTTAGCAGATGCGGGGCAATTGCTCGCCGCTGAGCAGGTCAAGAATGCGCTGGGTACCGATGGCAGTGTGGAGTGTGACAAGTCCATTTGGATCGTCGGTTGTTACGTGACCGATAAGGCAGGCGCCGGCACTTACGGGCACTTTGCGCAGCACGTCCAGAGCCCGTGCTGCTTCGGTTTCGGGCACGAAGGCTACAAAACGCCCTTCATTGGCTACGTACAAGGGGTCAAGTCCCAGCAGCTCGCAAGCGCTCTGCACTTCTGGCCGCACGGGAATGGCCGTCTCTTCGAGCTGGAAGCATAGCCTGGCGGTTTGGGCAATTTCAATTAAGGCTGCGGCCAGTCCCCCACGGGTTAGGTCGCGTAGGCAATGCACCTCGATGCCAGCTTCAAGCAATTGCAGCACCGGTGTAGAGAGCAAGGCACAATCGCTTGCGATTTCGGTCTCAAAGGCCAGTCCCTCGCGTACAGCCATAATGGCAATGCCGTGGCGGCCAATGTCGCCGCTCAGGAGGATGGCATCGCCTGGCCGCACGGCTTCGGGACCAATGTGCTGGTTGTGTTCTATGATTCCGATGCCGGAGGTGCTCACAAAAAGCCCATCGCCCTTGCCGCGATCAACCACTTTGGTGTCGCCGGTGACGATTTGGACATGGGCTTCCTGGGCAGCGGCCTGCATCGACTGCACCACGCGCCAGAGCGTTTCCATAGGTAGTCCTTCTTCGAGAATAAAGCTGACGCTTAGATATAGCGCTCGGGCACCGCACATGGCCAGGTCGTTTACCGTGCCGAAAACCGCTAGCTTGCCAATGTCGCCTCCGGGGAAGAAAAGCGGATGCACCACGAACGCATCGGTGGTGAACGCTAGCCTGGCGTCTGCAAGGGTAAGCACTGCCCCATCGTGACGGCGGTGCAGCTCGGCATTGGCAAAAGCGGCCGTGAAGGTGTCGATGAGCTGTTGCATGAGCCGGCCCCCTCCACCATGGGCGAGCAGTACGTGTGGATACTGCTGCAGGGGCAGTGGGCATTCAAGGGAGAAGGCGTCACTCATAACCCTGAGACGTACGACGGTGTAAAGCGACGGTAGCGGTAGTAGGCTGCGCAGGCTCCCTCGGACGACACCATGGGTGCACCCAGCGGATGTTCAGGGGTGCAGCGCGTGCCAAATGCTGGACATGCGGTCGGCTTTTTGGCCCCTTGTAGCACTTCTCCAGCGATGCACTCCGAGGCTTCTTGGGCAGCCAGGGGGGCGACACCGAATTTCTGCTCGGCGTCGTAGGCACGATAGGGAGCCCGCAGGCCTAGCCCGCTTTGAGGCAGTTCGCCGATGCCGCGCCATTTGCGGGGCACGACCTCGAACACTTCCCGAATATGCTGCTGCGCTGTTAGGTTGCCTTGGCGCCGAACCGAACGCGTGTATTGGTTTTCTACCTCGAAGCGGCCCGCCTCCAGCTGCCGGATGCACATATACAATCCTTGGAGCAGGTCAAGGGGCTCGAATCCGGTTACAACAATGGGTACCCGGTATTTTTTCGCAATTGGCTCGTACTCCCTGTAGCCCATCACCGTGCACACATGGCCAGCGGCCAGAAAACCCTGCACGCGGTTATTGGGAGACTGTAGGATCGCTTCCATTGCGGGAGGAACAAGCACGTGCGCTACGAGCATCGAAAAATTCTTCAAGCCGCGTCGATGGGCTTCGAGCACAGCCAGCGCGTTGGCCGGGGCCGTGGTCTCAAAGCCTACAGCAAAAAAAACGACCTCGCGATCAGGGTATTGTTGCGCTAGGCGCACCGCATCTAGGGGTGAGTAAACAATGCGGACGTCTGCGCCCTGCGCTTTGACCGAAAATAGGTCGCCACGGCTTCCTGGCACGCGCAGCATGTCTCCAAAAGAACAAAAGATCACGCCGGGCAGGGAAGCAATCGCCAGGGCTTTGTCGATCAGCTCCACGGGGGTGACGCAAACCGGACAACCTGGGCCATGCACCAGCGTCAGGCCTGGAGGGAGCAGTTCATCGATGCCAAAGCGCACGATGGCGTGCGTTTGGCCCCCACAGACTTCCATGATGGTCCAGGGCCGCGTCGTGATTTTGGCAATGCGTTGGGCGTAGCGCAGTGCGGCCTCACGGTTGCGGTATTCGTCGATGAATTTCATGGCATTTCTGGGGGCTTGAGCTCGGTCAGCTCATCTATTTGCTGCAGGTACTCAAAGACGCGATAGGCTTCGGCTTCGTCCACGACGCTAATAGCTACGCCTACGTGCACCATGACGTAGTCACCCACGCGGGCTTCCGGCACAAGCGTTAGGTTGACTTCCTTAAAGATGCCCCCGAAGTCAACCTTGCCGACGCGAGAGAGCGGTTCGTCCTGGGTGATAGCGACAATCTTACCCGGAATAGCTAAGCACATGGTCGTTCGGGTTGGGTTATGCCCCAGCGCAGTGCAGCGACCTGGCCTAGGGCCAAGCTGCCGTCGCCAGGGGGTAGCTGACGGTGAATATAGGGGAGAAATCCGGCTGCTGCGCACAGCCGGAGTGCACTTTCGGTAAGCAATCGGTTTTGAAAGCACCCGCCGCTGAGCACAACATGGGGGCAGCCGATGTGCTGGGCTATGTGTAGGATAGCAACAGCCAGCCCATCATGAAAGCGTCGCGCCATAAGGCTTTTCGGCACGCCTTGACGATGATCGGCCAGCAACGCTTCAAGCAGCGGCCCCCAGTCGAGCACAAGCTGGTGGCCCTGAGGCTGGAGCGTAAGGGAATATGGCATGCCTGACGCCGCAGCCTTTTCGGCTTCAAACTCCAACCGCATAGCGGCCTCGCCCTCGAACCGGTTGTACAGGCACAAACCCAGTAGGGCTGCTACAGCATCGAAAAGTCGTCCCACACTGGTAGTCCATGGAGCGTTTAGGCCGCGTTCAAGCATACGACAGAGTAGCTGGTGCTCAGTAGGTGAAAACACCTCACGCATGGAGGGCACTAGCTCTAAGGCTTCAGCGCCTTTCCAGCTATGCAGCAAGCCCAGTGCTGCTCGGCGAGGTTCGCGCAGGGCAGCCTCGCCCCCTGGCAACCGAAACGGTCGCAAATAGGCTAGCCGCAGGGCCCGCTCCGAAGTAATCAAAAAGCACTCTCCACCCCAGACCGTACCATCTGGACCGTAGCCCGTGCCGTCCCAGGCAAAGCCCACTACAGGAGGCTTTAGGTGGTGCTCGGCCATGCAAGCCCACACGTGTGCCAAGTGATGTTGGACGGTGGTTACTGGTCGCTTTAGCCGGTAGGCATGGTGTGTGGAAGCATAGTCGGGATGAGCGTCGCAAGCTACGGCCTCGGGGCCTTGCTCATAGAGCTGTTGCAAGTCGTTGATGACGCGGACAAAAGCCGCGCGTGCTTCGGCCGTTTCCAGATCGCCAATGTGTTGGCTAAGCCAAACAGTGTGGCCTACAGCCAGCGCCACGGTGTTTTTCAAGTGGCCGCCAACAGCCAGCACCTGCAAGGGGCGATCGGGCCAGTCTTCAGCGAGCTGGACAGGTAAAGGGGCATAACCGCGTGCCCGCCGGAGAAAAACAGGCTGTCCGGCCACCAAGCGCACCACCGAGTCGTCGCAGTAACGAGCAATGGGTCGGTTATGCACCAAAAATAGGTCGGCTAGCCCGCTAAGCCGCGTCAATGCCTCGTGCTCGCTGGTACAGATAGGCTCTTCGGAACGATTGCCGCTGGTGGCTACTACAGGGAAGTCGAGTTCTTGCAGCAGCAGGTGGTGCAAGGGCGTGTAGGGCAACATGATGCCTAAATAAGGATTCCCTGGTGCTACCGAAGGGGCTAGCGCGTCCCAGCTGGCTTCGGTGCGGCGCAGCAACACAATCGGTGCAGCCGATGAACTCAGCAGGGCAGCTTCGGATGCCGAGACAAAGGCATGTGCCTGCACGGCTTCGAGCGATGGATACATCAGGGCAAACGGCTTGGCCTCTCGATTTTTGCGTAGCCGAAGTCGGTGCACCGCGGCTTCATTGCGGGCATCAACGATCAGGTGAAAACCGCCTAGCCCTTTAACAGCCACGATTTGCCCTTGTCGAATAGCCTCGGTGGCCTGCCGGAGCGCTTCGTCCCGTTCAGCGAGTACATGTCCTGCCTGATCCCAAAGTTGCAGCTGAGGGCCGCAGTCAGGGCATGCGTTGGGTTGGGCATGAAAGCGCCGGTTTTGAGGGTCGTCGTATTCAGCCTGGCAGCGCGCGCACATGCGAAATGCCCGCATGGTGGTGTTGGCGCGATCGTAGGGCAGGCGCTCCACAATGGTAAAGCGGGGGCCGCAGTTGGTGCAGTTAATAAACGGATAGCGATAGCGCCGGTCGGCAGGGTCCAACAGTTCCCGTAGACAATCGGGACACGTAGCCAGGTCGGGCAGAATAAATGCCTGCTTAAGGCCTGCAGCGTGACTTTCGGCGATGATGAAGTGGTGATAGCCTGCAGGAGGGAGTTCTTCACACGTGATGCGCGCAATGCGGGCTGCAGGCGGTGGTGCTTGTACTAGCTGGGTGTAAAAAGCCTTCAGGCGCTCGCGTGTCCCTTCGATCTCGATGATTACGCCACGGGTATCGTTATATACCCTACCTTGCAGGCCCATTTGCTGGGCCAGACGGTAGACGAAGGGGCGAAAGCCTACGCCCTGTACGGCGCCCTCGACATGCAGGCGCCAACGGATCAGTCGGCGGGTGTTGGATCGCATTCGACCTCTAGGCTTTCCAGCAAAACTTCGTCTCCGCCTGCCAGCAGCGTTCCGATTTGTCCGCAGCCGGGGCAGCGCCAGTCGGCTTCGGCAGGCTCATAGGCGGATTGACAATGGGTACAGTAAAACCGCATTGGGCAATGCTCGATTTCGAGCACAACGCCAGCTGCTGGACCTGTAGGATCGACCAGCTCCGTCACGTAGAACTGCAGCGCTTCGGCCGATAGGTGTGCGCGGCTACCCAGCACGAGGCGCGCGGCGCGTACGCGCCGCGCGCCAGCGCGTCGGGCCTCGGCTTCGAGGAGTCGCACCAGCTCACGGGCAATGCTCAGTTCATGCATGGGGCAGTTCTTGCAAGATGGCTTGGGCAGCTTGGGGGAGCACCTCGGCCACAGCTGGTGAAAGGGGCGCCCCTGGGTCAAAGCATGCCCCTTCGATGCCATAGAGGATCAGTCGTCGAGGCATCCGTCCAAGCTGCTGGGCTAAGGTGATGACGTCGGCTAGACCAATGCCATGCGATGAAACACTGCGCCAAGTGCTGGGCAAGGGCGTGGTTTCAATATCCAAGCGATGTAGCGTACCTACCGCTGCCCCCGAGCAGACCGCGTCGCACACGATGACCATCTCGGCCCCTTCCCACCATGCCAGCAGCCGAAACGGATCGGTAGCCCTTAGTACCTGTACCCCTTTAGGCTTTTGGCTTTGAAGCAGCGCCGCCACTTCCAGTCCGGCAGCATCGTCGCCTCGAAGAGGATGCCCCAGGCCGATCACCATCTTCACGAACGTTCCACGTGCAGTTTTAAAAAATGCGTGGCGCACGAGATGCAGGGGTCGTAATTCCGAATAGCTTGCTCGCAGCGCCACTGCAGTTCGTCGTTGGTTAACGTAAGCCAGCGGCTTACGACCTGTCGCAAGTCTTCCTCGATGCGTCGTTGATTTTGTGACGTGGGTGGCACAATTTGGGCTTCTAGGATGGTTCCTTCGTCGCTAATCACGTAACGATGGTAGAGAATGCCTCGGGGGGCTTCGGTGCAGCCATGTCCGGTAGCCGCGCGCGGTTGCACGTCGATAAAGGGCCGTTCTGGAGGCACGTAGGCTTCGATGAGCCGCAAGGCCTCGTCGCAGGCATAAAGTATTTCGACAGCACGTGCGATGATGCTTTGGAAAGGATTACGGCACCCTGGTCGCAGACCAACTTCCTGGGCAGCTTGTTGGGCTAGTGGCGACAGCTGATCAAAATTCAGGTTAAAGCGCGCCAGCGGTCCTACGAGATAAGCCCCACGCCCTCGAATGTGGGCATGCAAGGCATTCGAGTGGGGCACATGCTCCTCTTCGAAATGGTCGTTGAAGGCGGCTATTGGAATGTCTAGGCCGCGGTTAGACACCAGACGGCCATCGAGAATGGCGTACTCGTCTTCGCGCCGCAGTGCCACAAACTCGTAGTCTTGTTCAAAATCTGGAAAGTCGAAGCTAGCTACCCAACGCACCGTATCATAAGCAGCTTCACGGGCCCACAAGAGCGGTTTGCGCAGCGCAAGAAGTTCTTCCCGGCTTGGAACTCGGTAAAAGCCCCCCACCCGCACATTGATCGGGTGAATTTCACGACCGCCGATGAGGCGCATGAGTTCATTACCGACTTTCTTGAGCTGCAGGCCTTTTTGAACCCAGTCCGGATAGTCCCGGGCCATTTCGAGGGCGCTTTGGTAGCCCAGAAAATCAGGAGCATGCAGCATGAACACGTGCAGCGCATGGCTTTCGATCCACTCGCCACAGTAAAGCAGGCGGCGCAGCAGCCGCAGTGGTCCAGTCACTTCGACGCCACAGGCGTTCTCCATCGCTGTTGATGCGCTCATCTGATAGGCTACGGGACAGATGCCGCAGATGCGTGCGGTAAGGTCAGGCGCCTCAAGAAACGAGCGTCCACGCAAAAACGCTTCGAAAAAACGGGGTGGCTCATAGATGCGCAGTCGCACGTCGACGACCTGGTTGTTTTGGATACGCACGTAGAGTGCACCTTCACCCTCAACACGGGCCAAGGCGTCAACGCGGAGGGTGCGGGTAAGTCGGGCCTTAGCCATGGTGACGCGCGGGGTTGGGTGAGAACGTTTCGCGGAAAGCCGGTGCGTATGCATTAAAGGTATGCAAGGCGCGTTCGACGTCTTGCGCAGCTACGCCCAACCGTTCCTGCCACCAGTGCATCAGCGAGGCTGGATTGGGCGTTTCTTTGGGACCAAAGCAAGCATAGCAGCCTCGGTGATACGCCGGGCACAGGGCTCCACAGCCAGCTTGGGTAATAGGACCCAGGCAGGGCGTACCTTGGGCTACCATGACGCACACCGTACCTCGACGCTTGCACTCGACGCAAACGCTGTAGGCGGGAATCTGGGGGCGCCGGTGCTGAAGAAAAGCCACAATAACCTCAAGGAGCTGTTGCTTACTGACGGGGCAGCCGCGCAGCTCAAAGTCAACGGCTACATGCTCCGCTATGGGTGTTGAAGTGGCCAGCGTTTCGATATACTCGGGATGGGCATACACGATACGGGTAAACTCGGCCACGTCCCGAAAATTGCGCAGTGCCTGAATGCCCCCAGCCGTAGCGCAGGCGCCGATGGTGATCAAAAACCTTGATTGCTGACGAATTTGCCGAATTCGTTCAGCATCGTGAGGGGTCGTAATCGATCCCTCAACAAGGGATAGGTCGTAGGGGCCGCGTACCGTAGCCCGCGAGGCCTCTAGGAAATAGGCAATTTCAACCGCACCGGCTATCGTCATCAGCTCGTCTTCGCAGTCGAGCAGGCTGAGCTGGCAGCCGTCACAAGAGGCAAACTTCCAGACAGCTAGTTTAGGTTTACGCCGGGGCATGGTTTAAAGCTCACGGATGGTTAGCCATCGGGCAACGCGTGCAAAAGCGAAAACCGGTCCGTCTTTACAAATGAAGTGAGGCCCAAATTGGCAATGGCCACACAAGCCGATAGCACATTTCATATTTCGCTCCATGGAGAGAAAAATCCGCTCTGCAGCCACACCTCGCTCTACTAAGGCTTTAGCTGCAAAGCGCATCATGATTTCTGGGCCGCAGACGAAAGCCATAGTTTCTTCGGGATCAAAGAGGGCTCTAGGAAGCAAGCCGGTGACCACGCCCACATGGCCAAACCAGCCCTCGCGCGCACGGTCGACGGTAACTTCCACTTGGAAGTCGAAGCGGCTACGCCAGCGTTCCAGCTCCCGCACGTAGAGCAGGTCTTGGGGCGTGCGAGCGCCGTAGAGTAGCACCAAGTTGCCATACCGACCACGATACTGCAGTAAATGATAAATTGCAGGCCGGAGTGGCGCCAGCCCAATACCCCCTGCCATAACCACTACGTCGTAACCTTCGGCAGCTTCAACAGGCCAGGCGCTGCCAAACGGTCCACGTACGCCGATGACGTCCCCAGGCTTGCAACTGCACAGGGCTTGGCTGACGGCGCCTACAGCCCGAATGGTATGCACTAGCCGTTCTGGACGGGCTGGATCGCCGCTGATCGAAATCGGAATCTCTCCGATGCCCCCAACATAGAGCATATTAAACTGGCCTGGGCAAAACGGTAATCCAATACCGTCTAGGGCTTCTAGCTCGAGCGTGCGTGTGTCGTGCGTTTCGCGACGCGTGCGTAGCACGCGCCATAGCCGTGGCGTTAGAGGTTGAAGCGCGTGACGCGCTTCAACAGGCAAGCTCAAAATCGAAGGGGCGCTCATAGGTTTTAGGCATGCAGAGGTTGGCGCCGGGGGACCCCACCGTACATATCGAGGAGCTGGAGGCGGGTAGCTTGCAGCCGCTCGGCAATGATCCGCGCAAAGCGACTGAAAATCTCATACCCTAGGCGAGGGTCTTCGGTGCACTTGTTGCGAATGCAGGTGCCATCGAACGCCAGTGCCCGCACAAGCGTTAGCGCCCGCGCGTCGAATTGGTTTTGATAAGGGGGAACGAGCCACGACCAGCCTAGCACGTCGCCTTCGCTTAGGGTCTGAATGGTTACGGTTCCCCGGTCGGGCAGATGAACTTCAAGCGACACGCGGCCGTAACGTAAGAGGTAAAATTCATTGGCCGTTTCGCCTTCGCGAAAGATGTACTCGCCTGCATTAAAGCGCACGTTGCGCGCGCAACCGGCGATCAATTCCAGGTAGGGCGCTTCAAGCCCTCGAAAGAAGGGATGTTCAGCCAGTAGGGCGCTGAGCGAATGTTGGGACGTCATGGAGCGGTCTCCGGTTGTGATTCTGTACACAAGGCAGCAACTTCTTCAGTTAAGTCGATGCCTACAGGGCACCAGGTGATGCACCGACCGCAGCCTACGCATCCCATGGTGCCGAACTGATCGACCCACGTGGCCAGTTTGTGCATGAGCCACTGCCGATAGCGGGCGCGTGTGCTTTGCCGCACACTGCCGCCATGGATATAGGAAAATTCCACCGAAAAGCACGAGTCCCACTGGCGCACGCGTTCAGTCGTCTGGCCTGTTAAGTCTGTAACTTCTTCAACGGTATGGCAGAAGCAGGTTGGGCATACCATGGTGCAGTTGGCGCAGCTGAGGCAGCGCTGGGCCACCGCATCCCAGTGGGGATGTTCATAGGAAGCGTAGAGCCGTTCTTTGAGGTGCTGGCAGTCAAGCTGGCGTCCCATACGCGTAGCGGCTTCAGCAAGAAGCGCATTGGCTGCAGCGATTTCATCTGCTGTGGCTAGGCGATGGGGTACGTCGGCAAGTACTGCTTGGCCAGCTTCACTGCCAACAGTCACGACAAAGTAGTGCCGGTTTTCGGTAAGGACTTCCGTAAGGGACAGGTCGAAGCCCGCACGGGCTTCGGGCCCAGTGCCCATGGAAGCGCAAAAACAGGTGCCGGCAGGTTCTGTGCAGTTAACGGCCAGCACAAACAGCCGTTCGCGTAAGGCCTGGTAATAGGGATCAACGTAAGGCCCTTCTAGAAAAATACGATCTTGAATGCGGATGGCGGCAAGCTCGCAGGCGCGAACGCCGATGAACGCATATGGCGTCTCCGGAAGGGGAGCCTCATGGATTTCAAAGTGTCCCCCGGTCCCGTTACGATGGGCTTGCCAGAGGCGTAGCCTAGGTGGAAAGAGAAACTGTTTCCAGCTGTGCGGTCCTACAGCGTAGCCAAACAAGGCGGCGTCATTTCGGCGATGCAGTCGATACAAACCGCCGTCCTGCTCGTCGGTCCATCCGATGGGTAGATCCTCACTGCGTTGAATAGGGCTGTAGACGATAGCGCCGTCGCGCACGTGTGGTCCAATCAGCGTAAAGCCCCGTTGTCCTAAGGCTTCAAGCAGGGCATCGAAGTCCGAGCGTTCTACAATCCATCGTGAGGCTGGGGCGTGCATAGGGCTTAACGGTTTAAGATGAACCTTGATGCCCCCTCACGGTCCTGTCTCGACAAAGCTTTACCTAAAGCTAAATTACATGCAGTCGTTTCTGGCAATCTAGTTTACGTAACGCTATACTTCCAGCACTCGGCCCTCACATTTGCGCAGCAGGAGTTCCCATTTGCGGTTGACCTGCTGCTGTAAGGCATCAAGCAAGTGGCGATTTTCTGGCCGTAGGAGGTGGCGAAAACGCCCTTGGACCTTAAGCCACTCCGTAAGGGGTAAGGGTTTGCGTGGCCAAGCATTTAGCCAGTAATCCCCATCAATGACTTCATAAAGCGGCCAGTAGCAGGTTTCAACAGCTAGGCGGGCTATTTCGACGGTTTGGGCAGGATCGTAGCCCCAGCCGCGTTGGCAAGGGGCGAGCACGTTGAGGAAGCTGGGACCGTCGACATGCACTGCCCGTTGAATTTTACGCACCAAGTCTTGCCAGTGAGAGATGGAAGCTTGGGCCACATAGGGCACATGATGTGCGACAGCGATCTCGGTTAGGTCTTTACGCTGCTGGAGTTTCCCGAGGCTTTGCTCGCCCACAGGTGTAGTTGTGGTGTGGGCTAGAGGTGGAGTAGCCCCGCTGCGCTGGTTGCCCGTATTCATGTAGGCTTCGTTATCGTAGCAGATGTAGGTAAAGCGATGGCCCCGCTCCAAGGCGCCCGAGAGCGCCTGCAAACCGATGTCGTAGGTACCGCCATCGCCCCCGAAGGCTACAATGCGCACCTCTTCGGGCAGATCGAAAGGGATGGGCTGGCCCTGGCGGCGCTTTCGGCTGAGCACACGAAAGGCAGCCTCTACGCCACTGGCTGCGGCAGCGGCATTTTCGAAGGCCACATGGAGCCAGGGGACGTTCCAGGCCGTCGAGGGATAACGCGTGGTGGCTACCTCTAGGCAGCCAGTAGCATTAACCACCACCACGGGGGTATCGATAGCGTTGAGCACCATGCGCACCACCAGAGGCACACCGCAGCCGGCGCAAAGCGAATGCCCTCCCTGGAAACGCGGTTCACGGCTTTCGCGATCGGCCAGTTCTTTAAGCGTTTTGGGGCGTGTCGGCTCGCCGTTAGGATAAATGCGTGTAGCGATCATGGTCGAGGCTCCCAGCTTTAAGCGCGTACACCCAAGTAATGCATGTGTTGCGTGGGCGTACGCGGGTCTTGGATACGTCTGAAGGCTTCCGCGATCTGGTCAGGCGTCACATCTCGCCCCCCCAGACCATAGGTAAAGTTGTACAATTGGGGACGTTCGGCCTCGGGTAGTCCGTAAAGTGCAGCCGCCATTTCCGTGTAAAGTGGTCCCCAGCTGCCAAACGATAACGCCCGGTCCATGACAGCTACGGCCTGCTTGCCGCGCAGGGCGTTGGCTACAGCTGCGTGTGGGAAGGGGCGAAAGAGCCAAAGCTTCAGCAAACCTACGCGCTGGCCTTCCTCGCGCAGCGCCTCAACGACCGCTTTGGCCGTACCTGCGGTCGATCCTAGGACGACCAGGGCAAAATCCGCATCTTCAAGGCAATAGGCTTCGTAGTAGCCCAGATAGTTGCGCCCTGTGGCCTCGGCATAGGCGTGCTGCACTTCAGGAAAGACGGTTAATACGCTCCGTAGGGCTTCATCTTGCTGACGCTTGTGTTCGTAGTAGAAATCGGGCATGTCGAAAGGCCCTTGCGTTGTGGGTCGCCTTGTGTCCAACAAGGGATAGTGCGGACGGTAGCGTCCCACAAACGCACGTGCTACCTCGTCGGCTAGCAGCTCGACAGCCTCAGCCGAGTGCGTAAGTGTAAAGCCGTCCAGGTTCACCAGCACAGGTAATCGTACCCGTTCATCTTCTGCCAAGCGCACAGCCATCAGCGTGTAATCGTAGGCCTCTTGGCCATTTTCGGTGAAGATCTGGACAGCACCCGAGTCGCGGGCCAGCATAGCATCGGAGTGGTCACAGTGAATATTGATGGGTCCGCTGAGGGCTCGGTTGCCTAGGGGCATCACGATCGGGCAGCGCATCGAAGCAGCGATGTAGAGGACTTCAATCATTAAGGCCAGGCCTTGCGAAGCTGTGGCCGTCATTACCCGTGCACCGGCTACCGAGGCGCCGATGGCTGCACTCATGGCCGAATGCTCCGATTCGACGTTGATGATCTCGGTGTCGCAGCGGCCATCAGCAACCATCTGCGCAAACTCCTCAACAATTGGAGTTTGTGGCGTAATCGGATAGACCGGCACGACGTCGGGTTCGATCTGGCGCATAGCGTGGGCAACCGCCTGTGCGCCGGTGAGCAGTTGGGCAGCTTCAAGCCGCGGAATGACGCCAAGGGCCATAGCTTTATCCAGGGTTGTGTGCGGTTGCGGCGACGACGACCGGTTCAGCTGTGTTTTCCGGGACCATGCTGAGCGCCCCTGTGGGGCATGAGGTCGCGCAAATGCCACAGCCTTTGCAGTAGTCATAGTTGATCCCTTCCATCCGACGGTTGTGTACCAGGATGGCCGGTTCTGGGCAATGAGCCCAGCAGAGCAGGCAGTTGACGCAAAGCGTTTCGTGGAAAACCGGCCGTTCGTTACGCCAGCCACCGGTTTTGGGAAACCAACGAATTTCGGGCGTGATAACGCCCCCTATGGGCAGCTTGTGATACGGCAGCAGCATCCGTGCCCCTTCGGGACGGGGGCGAAGCGGCAGGCTATCGGGTACAATGGCCTCTAGCGTTGCTGTCTCTGCGTAGCCGCGACGCAGCGCCTCGATGTTGGCCGCAACCACTTCGGGCCGACGTTTACCCAGGAAGGTGCGTAGCGCTTCTTCCAGCGTGGCCAGCGGCAGAAAATCCAGTGTGCTGGCTAAGGCGCCTAGCAGCGGCACGTTAGCAAAGCGGGCACCGGTGCTTTCAGCAATCGTTGCGGCATCGACGCACACGATGCGTCCGGCATAGCCTGTTTGCTCTCGGATGAGTTCGGGCGAACGATGGGTATGGAGCACCAAAGCGCCATCTGGTGCCAATCCTTCGCATACGTCTTCGGCCTCCAGCAGCGTCTCGTCCAGCACCACCACACGCTGTGGCGTGTAGACGCCCGAATGCAGTACAATAGGCCGATCGTCGATCCGGTTGTAGGCACGTACGGGGGCGCCGCTGCGTTCCGGACCGTACTCCGGAAAGGCCTGGGCATATTTGCCACTGCGTAAAGCAGCCAGCGCCAGGATTTTGGATACAGTGATGGCCCCTTGGCCACCACGTCCGTGCCAGCGAATTTCCAGCATGTTCATTGTAGGGTCTCTTTTCGGTCGGTCATCGGCCTAGGCCGACTTTCTAAGGGCTGAATACGTTGGGCAATAGCATGGGCCGCCCGCTTGCCCTGCGCTACAGCCTCGACTACGGTAGCACCGCCATTGACGCAATCGCCGCCAGCAAACAGTCGTGGATGGCTGGTCTGAAAATGCTCATCCACCCACACGCGCCCTTGCTCTATGCGAAGGTCTGGGATCGTGGCCAGCAGATTGGTGCGTGGTTGTTGCCCAATAGCAAAGACTACTGTATCGGCTGGCAAAACAAACTCGGTGCCTTCGACGACTTGCGGTCGCGGACGCCCACCGGAAGGATCAGGCACCAGGCGCGTTCGGACACATTCAACCCCCGAAACGCGCACCTCCCCCAGCAGACGTACCGGTAGCGTAAGCCATTCAAACTGCACACCCTCGTCCCGTGCAGCTTCCACCTCGTGCCGGAAAGCCGGCATTTCAGCTTCCGTGCGACGGTAAAGCACGGTGACGTGCCGCGCTCCTAGACGCACCGCTTCACGGGCCACGTCGATTGCCGTGTTGCCGCCACCGATCACCACAACGTTTTCGCCTATCGGTGGCGGATCCATGGCCTTTAGGCGTTCGATGAAGCGTAGGGAAGGCCAAACGCCTTCCAGGTCGCTTCCTGCGATTTCAAGCGGCATATCCCCATCTAAGCCCACTGCTAAAAACAGGGCATCATGCCGCGATTCCAATTCAGCAAACGAAAGATCTTCCCCTATGCTGGTGTTAAAGCAGAAGGTGACGCCTAGCGCTCGGATGGCTTCAACTTCCTGGGGAATCGGCTCGACCATCTGTTTGTAGGGTGCAATGGCCGAAACGACTAGCCCTCCTGGCTCTGAGCGGGCTTCATAAACGGTGACTTCATGACCCAAACGAGCCAGCTCTGCAGCACAGGCCAGTCCGGCCGGGCCAGCTCCAATAACGCCTACGCTGAGCGGTAGCTGAGCCTGCCGGCGGGGAGGATGGAGGGCGATACCCGCTGCAAACGCAGCGTCGGTTGCGTAGCGTTGCAGACGGCCAATAGCTACCGGCCGGCGTTTCTCGTGCGTGAGCACGCAAGCACCTTCGCAAAGCGCTTCCACCGGACAGACGCGCGCGCAGCTTCCCCCTAGCACGTTCGCCTCGAAAATGATTCGCGCTGAGGTCAGCGGGTCGCCTTCACGAATAGCCCGAATAAAACCGGGAATATCAATGCGGGTAGGACAAGCCTCAATGCAAGGGGCCGGCCGCCCATCACGCCCACATTCCAGACAACGCGAAGCCTCCAGTAGCGCTGCAACATCCGTCAGGCGGGGGCGCTCTTCTTCAAAAACCGTACGAAAGTTAGCGATGGCTTCCATAGCACAGCTTTAGGTTAACAGTACTTCGTACGGCGCTGCCCCGCCTCTAAAGAGGCGTCTTGGAGTCGCCAGAATTACTGACTATAAAATCGAGAAGTTGTTGCGCTTGAGAAAAGCGATCTGTCGAAATAGATGTGAATAGAAGGGCAAAAGTTTGTGGGTAATTTTTGTATTACAATACATTGGTTAACCAAGTAATCCACGACGCCAAACCTTCACCCGTGCGACAGGAGAGCTCAAAAACCGGGGCTTGGGTAAGGGCTCTGAGGTGGAGGTAGAACTGATCGTGGTCAAAACCACATAGCGGGGCTAAGTCGATTTTATTGAGTACAATCGCATCGCTCCGAACAAAAATAGCTGGATATTTGAGTGGCTTGTCGTGCCCTTCGGCAGCGCTGACGATGCATACCGTATAGTGCGCGCCTAAATCCCAGTGGGTTGGGCAAATAAGATTGCCGACGTTTTCGATAAAGAGTAAGTCGAGCGCCTCCAGTTCAAGTTGGCCAAGGGCTTCGGCAACCATGCGGGCTTCTAAATGGCAGGTTCCACCCGTGTTGATCTGTACGGCATCACGGGCGCCGGCCTGAAGGACCTTTTGGGTATCGATGCTACCGGCAATGTCGCCTTCCAGCACGCCAATTTGCAGGCGCCGGCCAAGCTGCTCCAGCGTCCGAGCAATCAAACTGGTTTTGCCCGCCCCTGGGGCAGCAATCAAGTTAAGCACGCGCACGCCGGCCTTGTCGAACTGCTCACGTAGCGCCTGGGCTAAGGCGTTGTTATCGGCCTGCACGCGGCGCGCTACCTGGATGATTTTTAGCGTAGGCTCCATATTTTTAAAGCAGGGCAATCATCGCCCCAATAAGCATGAAACCGGCAAGCCGAAAAACGCCAACCACCTGTCGGTGGTGCAGCAAGCGTCCGATCGCGTAGCCCGTAAAGGTTAACAGGCCTGTGGCAAGCATCCATCCAAGGGCATAAGCCCAGCCCGTCTCAGGCAGGATTTCGGTGCCGTGGACGTGTCCGTGTAGCAAACCAAACAGCGCAATAAGCAGTAGACTAACTGCAGCAGGTGGGCGAGACACCAAAACCAGCATTGTGCCCAAAAGCAGCACCGAAGCCAGCACGCTCCATTCGGTGGTCTCCGTGGGCCAAGCAGCTCCAAGCGGTAGTCCGACCAGGAGCATGCTCAAAAAAACGAACAGTAAGCGGCGTGCAAGAACATGTGCCTGCAAGGCAGCCCATAAACCCACCCCCACTGCAGCTAGCAAGTGATCTAGGCCGGTGAGCGGATGTAGCAAGCCGTAGCCCCAGCTTGTGGTTGGTGTCAACCCCGTATGGGCCAGTGCTGAAGCAGGCGCTGTGAGCACGAGGATGGGCAGCCAGCACAGCACCGCTGCTAAAGGAAGACGTGAAGGGTTCATGTCAAAAAAATTTGGGTGCTACACCCTTAACAAGAAAAGACTGGTTTTCGACTGGTCAAGATGGGCTGGCGCAATCCTTTAAAAAATCAACTTGTAAAAAAAAAGCCCCTACCGCGATTCGCGGCAGGGGCTTTACTTTAAGCTCCTCGGGCAGGGCTCGAACCTGCAACCCCCTGGTTAACAGCCAGGTGCTCTGCCAATTGAGCTACCGAGGAATGAAAGCGGCCTCTAAGATACAGCGACCGGCCGCGGCCGTCAATAGTACGATAGGAGTTTGACGCCTTTTCAAACGCCCAAATGGCTTTCAGGTTCATTTTAGTTTACCTCAGCAGCCTTCCTGGAGGTCGAGAAAAGGTCGTGAAAGGCGTTTGCGGGAACTTGCAAACCGGGTTGCGATTTGTTATCATCCCCTGCCACTATTTCCTGCCCGGGTGGCGGAACTGGTAGACGCGCATGATTCAGGGTCATGTGGGGGTAACTCCGTGGGGGTTCGAATCCCTCCCCGGGCACAAGGGAAGGGCCCAAGTTCTACGCAGAACTTGGGCCCCTGGCTTTTAGGGTTTGGCCGCAGGGCGTTTAATATAGGCACGCACGTCTTGCTCAGTTTCCACGGCCAGCACAACCCAGCCGTCCACTGCGGCCAACGCAGGATTCCTACCCATAAAACTCAGCGCCTGCGTTGTGTCTGGAAACGCCGTTTTGGAAAAAACTTGCAGGCGCACTTGTCCCTTCGTAGGCGCTTCCCACGCTGCCCACATCTGGTACGTATCCCAAGCTAGCCGCATTTGGGCTATGGGTAGGACCTGAGCAAGCGGTTGGGCTGCCAAGACAGGGCGCAGCTGGGGGCTCAAGCGGCGATACCAGATGCCTGTTCGCTCAGGGGCTCCGGTATACCAAGCTACATGCAGTTGTTGCCGATCATCGACGGCCAAGCTTGGCCCCACATGTGGGCAGCCGTCAAGCACCCAGCCGTCGGTTTGGACGCGCACTGGCTGGGAGAATGTCTGTCCTCTGTCGCGTGATACAGCCACCACAATGTCGCGCACGTTGCCTGGAAAGACCTTGCGCCAGGCAACGTAGAGCCCGCCCTGGGCATCGATCGTGAGCGCTGTGCGGCAGCAAGGGCAACTGGTCGAATCTACAATAACGCCAGGACTAAACGTGCAGCCGTCGGTAGAGCGAGCTACGCGAATGTCAGGACCAGCAGATGAGGTTTCGTGATGGTGCCTGTGGGTTTCTGCAGAGCGCTGGGCATCCAGCCGACGGGCATCAATCCAAGAGACGTACACGATGCCCTCACGTCCAATAGCTAAGTCGTGAAAGGTATGGCTTGAAGGCGGCCCTTCCGCGTCGTCGTTTACCAAACAGGGTGGTGCAAAGGTTTGGCCTTGGTCAGTCGATCGCACCAGGTACAGGTTGCTGGCCGGAAACCGTCGTCCAGGGACCGGAATGCGGCTGCTCCACAGCACGTAAACTGTGCCATCAGGGCCTACCCGGACTTGGGGCGGTGCTTGGGTATGCAGATTCCCTAGCCCTCGCTGTGGATGAACCCGTACCGGTGGCGAAGGGGCCGTATCGCCGGGAGCCATGCGCGACAGGTAAATATCCACCAGGCTATCCCGCATAGCCGCCCAGCTCCAATAGATCGTGTGCGTTTGGGGATCGATCGCTGTGGTGATTGCACCTACGCGACCACTGTCCAGACGTATGACTTGAAAATCGTATGGCCTAAGCCCAGAAGGCCCTGTGCTGGAACACCCCGCTCCCAGCAACAAGCCAGCAAGCGCAAGCTTCAAGGATTTCATGATCGTAAACGCTGTGTCATAAGCGGGTGGGGCGCTTGGCTAAACCAGCGCCCCACCTTGCAGGGTGCATTAAAAGTGGTATTGCAGGCTTAGGTAAATGCTGCGCGGCATGGCCGGAGAGAGCTCGGATCCGCGTACCGGATGATAGGTGGCACGCTCGGCGTAGCGCCGATTCCATAAATTCAGCACGCGCCCGGAGAGGCTTACCCGGCTATGTAGCGGTAGGTTAAGCCGCATATTTGCCACGTGATAGCCCTCGTAGCGTACGGTGTTGGCTGCGTCCATCCAGTAGGACCCCACGCGGCGCCACTCGAAGAGGAGCAGACTTCCTCTCCAAAAGGAGGGCGTGTAGCTTAAAACCAGGCTGGCCAGCACGCGCGGCGCGAGCTCAAGTTCGTTTCCACTGAGATTGCTTTGAGGGGCTGTTTCCCAAGAGACATACCACTGGCCGGTATAGGACCAAGCAGCCTCAAGCTGGAAGGCTTCCGTCGGCTTAAGACGCAGTGAAAGCTCCAGGCCGCGGTGGCGCGTACGGCCCACATTGCCTACTTGGCTAACCCCCTGGGCATCAACGTACGAAACGATGTCGTTCCGTTTTTCAAGCTGATAGCCTACCAGTTCATAAGCTAGCCAATCGGACCACAAGGCCCCGCGAATGCCTAGCTCAAACTGATCGGCCCGTACAGGCGCTAGATGGGTCGTATTGGACGTCGCGCCCTGTCGGAAAAGCTGTCCCTCCGAAGGCACGCGGAAAGCGTGGCGATAAGAACCAAAAAGCGTCAGACTACGATCTAGCCGGTACACCCATCCAAGTTTAGGACTGGCGTGTACAAACGCACGGCTGGTATCCGGGGCGCGGCGGTGGCGGCCTGTGGTAACGACGCTGAGCCGATTGTCGTAGTCGTAGCGTGCCCAATCCAAGCGTAAACCCAGGCTGAACTCCAATGGCTGCAGCGGCCGCACTTCGAGCTGGGCATAGGGTGCTGCTTGCCAAAACGTCACGTAGTAGTCGTAGAGTGTATCAGCAAGGGTGTAGGCAGTAAAGATTTTGCCTTGTCGCGTTGCGCGCACGCGCTGCTCAAAGTGGCTTCCGGGACTGCTTTCCAGGTCGATACCGCTGGTGAGCCGAAGGCGCTCGGGCTGCAGTTCATGGTGATAGCGAACCATCAAGCCCAGCGACCGATGCCGCAGATCCCAGATAGCTGGATCAAAGGCCAGCGACCAATTGGGCAGCAATTCGGTGATGTTGTAGCGCACGTAAGGCGTCAGCTCTAGCCGGCTGCGTGCTGTCTGGTAAGCATAGGCCGCAGAAAGCCGAAACGCCCAGACGCGGCGGTAAGAGATAGGCGTATAGTTTAGGCGTGGATTGCGCTCAAAATCTTCGGCCGAGAGGGCTGAAGATCCGGCAGGATTTTGATCAATGTGGGAAAAAGATACAACCGTGCTTAGGCGTGCACGGTTACCTGCCCGACCCCAGTCCCAGCGCGCTACGACGCTTTGGCGTGCATAGCGTGTAGCCTCGCGCCAACCGTCTGTACGGGTCACGTTGGCATCCATCCGCACGCGATGCGCGCCAATGCGCGTGCCGGCGCTAAGAAGCGCGCGGCCATAGCCGTAGGAACCCCCTTCCACTTTTCCTTGCAGCAACGGGCGATCTGGCGCGGGTGGCGTAGAGACGTTGACCACTGCCCCAATAGCATCGCTACCGTAGAGTGCCGTTCCCGGGCCTTTAATCACTTCGACCGCTTCAGCCTGGGGCAAGTTGACTTCATAGAGGGCATTATGATTGAAAAAGCCGGTCGAGCGAATGGGAACCCCATTTTCCAAGTACAAATAGACCGGCTCGGTCGTGAGCGGTTGGCGGATGGCCGTCAGATGGCCTTCACCCGTAGGCGTCATCAACCATACCCCAGCCAGTCGATTAAGAAGCTCAGCCGGGTGCAAAGCCCCAACCGATGCCATCGCCTCTTGGCGCAATAAGCCCACAGAGGCCGCTACATCCGTCCGAGACTGAGGCAAACCGCTGGCTGCTACCACAATTTCCCCCAGACTTACGGTTTGCTCTTCCAAGATGATCGTAAGCTGCGTTGTTACACCTGCTTGGAGGAGAATGGCCTGGCGGTAAGGCACAAAACCTAAAAAGCGTACCGTTAGCGTGTACGTTCCTGCTGGCAGATTCGCTAGCTGAAAACGTCCCTTGGCGTCGGTTGTAGTACCTTGAGCCAGTTCCTCAAGGATGACATGGGCGCCTTGAAGCGGCGTCGCCGTACCAGCAACGCGTACGTTGCCTTCCAAAATGGCTGTAGACTGGGCGTGTGCTGAAGCCAATAGTCCCAGCAGCCCTAGGGCAAACAGGAAGTATCGCATGACACAACTGTCTCGTCTGATGGGTTTTCGAGATAGTGGGCATACCTAGACCCTTCTGCCGTGCAAAAGGCAGCAGCAAGCACCATCTGCATGGCCAGCTGCTAAGCAGCTGCCTAACCAACCAGACGAGGGGGATGGAAAATGTCTACCGCAAGGCGAAGCGCAAGCACCATTTCCTCACCGGGAAGCAGCTCAAACGGTCTGCCTTCCGGACAAGCTAAACTGCACGCTCGAGGAAGGACCCACCGATCGATCACTAGGGTAAAAACGTGTGCCGGGGCATCGTGGCGGCAATTGCACACCAGCAGCGCAATTTCGCCAAGACCAGCTACATGCACGCTTACCTTCGCTTGGGGGGTAGAACTGTGATGCGGACAGGCAACTATGCCAGGAACTAGGTCAGCTTCCCGATGATGACAGACAACAGGCGCCTGAAGCTCAGGTAACGAAATCACCAGCGGCACCTGCTGCCCCAAAAAGAGCAGCATAAGGCCACTTGCGATCAGTCGCTGCCCAAAGCTCTGGCGCATAATTTGGGTATTTAAATGCAATCTAAAAGTAGAACCGGCGCTGGCCCAGTCCAAATAAATTTGGATAAAAATATCCCCTTTACAAATTTTTTGCGTCCCCAAAGGACAACAAGATTGACTTCATTGATAAACTTCGATATATTGGATCAGTAGGTTTTTTTCAGCGAATACAGCGATGTCGTCACCCTCAGCGTGTGGTCAGTCGACGCGTGCCTTACGCTTGCCAGCAGAGGTGCTGCGCTTGCGGGTGCGGCAGCTCAAGGCACTTGGGCATCCGGTACGGCTGCAAATGGTGGCGTTGCTCTCGCAGGAAGGTGCACCCTTGTGCGTATGTGATATCGAGGCGCATTTTGATCTGAAGCAGCCCACGATTTCGCACCACTTGCGTTGGCTGCGGGAGGCAGGCTTGGTGATAGCAGAGGTACGCGGGCCGTACACGTATTATCAGCTTAAGCCTGAGGTCCTTGAGGATTTAGGAGCGTGGCTTCAGCGCTTAGCCGCTTAAATTTTTTTTATCAATTAACTCATTGAGGATCGTCTATGAGTCATCCAACCATTCAGGTGCTACCGGCCCACGCTGACGCGTGGCCGGCATTGCGCCATCTTTTGCAAATCTGTCATCTTACCGAAGAGGGGGTTGCAGCGCAGCTGGACCGTGTGCGTGTGGCGTATATGCATGGCCAGGTAGTGGGCATGGCGTTGCTGGAACGGTACGCTGAAGGGGGATTGCTTCGCTCCGTTGCGGTAGATCCAGCCTGGCAGGGTAAAGGAATTGGGCGGCGGTTGGTTGAAGCCATGCTCGAGGAAGCGCGTCAGGAAGGTTTGCAACAGGTGTTTCTGCTTACAGAAACCGCTGCAGGTTTTTTTGCCCGCCTGGGCTTTGAGGCCATCACGCGCGAGGTTGTCCCGGTCTCTGTGCAACAGGCGTCACAGTTTACGCACTTGTGTCCCACAAGTAGCCAAGTGATGCGCATTTTTTTGCCTGAAGTCATCGATAAACATCAATGAAAGCCATGACAACGGATCGCATCAAAGAAGCCGTGCGGGCGTATTATGCCCAAATTGCACAAGAGCGCACCTCGTGCTGCACTTCCTCGTGTGGATGCGCTGCAGGTTATGCGGAGGAGGTGTTGGCTTCCGTACCTGTTGAAGCCCAAATGGGCCTTGGTTGCGGTAATCCTTTTGCTTTAGGAGCGTTGCCCCGCGGGGCTACCGTGCTGGACTTGGGTTCTGGGGCAGGGATGGACTGCCTGATTGCAGCCCAGCACGTAGGACCAGAAGGTCGGGTAATCGGCGTGGATTTGACACCTGAGATGGTAGCATTGGCACAGGAGAATGCCCGAAAGGTGGGCCTGCACAATGTCACCTTTGTGCAAGGAGATATTGAAGCTTTGCCGCTGCCAGAGTGTTCGGTCGATGTGGTGCTTTCCAACTGCGTTATCAACTTGGTGCCAGATAAAGCGCGTGCATTTGCTGAAGCCTTCCGTGTGCTTCGGCCAGGAGGATGGTTGCTGGTGGCTGACTTGGTGCGGCAAGGTGCGCTACCAGCCTATTGGGAAGACGATCCAGAGGCCTATGCCCGTTGTTTGGCAGGTACAATTCCTGAAGCAGATTATCTAGCAGCCATTGAAATGGCTGGCTTGGTCATCGAGGCCGTGACGCGTGCTGCCGTTGAAGGACCCATTGTCTCGCTTCAGGTGCGCGCCCGTCGTCCTTTGTAGGAAATAGCCTTACAGTTTTTGGCACATTCCGCCGACAGGCAAGGTCCGGTAAGCCTGGTTGCTCTTAATCTTAGGTTATCCATATTCTGCTATAACCTGTTGAACTTAACCGCTTATCTGTTATGACACAGCAAGCGCACTACGAAGTGGTTATTGTGGGAGGGGGTACGGCAGGTTTGACGGTAGCCGCCCAGCTAAGGCGCGCCAAAAATCCCCCACAAGTGGCCATTATTGAGCCTTCCGTGAAGCACTACTACCAACCGCTCTGGACACTGGTAGGTGCAGGTGTTTTCCCACCGGAAGCCTCTGTGCGCAATGAAGCGGACTACATTCCGCCTGGCGCTACCTGGATTCAAGATCGCGTGGTGGCCCTTGATCCGGACCGCGATGCGGTGCAGACGGCCGCAGGACGTACGCTCCACTACGACTATTTAGTACTGGCACCAGGGATTCAGCTCGACTGGGATAAAATTCCTGGCCTAAAGGAATCGCTGGGCCGCTATGGCGTGACCAGCAACTATGCCTATGAGCTGGCGCCTTATACCTGGCAGGTTATGCAACAGCTTAAGCCTGGCGACCGGGCACTTTTTACGCAGCCCCCAACACCGGTTAAATGCGGTGGAGCACCTCAGAAAATCATGTATCTGACGGCCGATCACTTGCGCCGCCGTGGGATTTTAGATCAGGTCGAGATACACTTTTTCTCACCAGGCGTGGTCATCTTTGGCATTCCGGAATTTGCCCGAACGCTGGAGAAAGTCATTGCTCGCTACGGCATTCAGTTTCATTTTCGGCATGATTTAGCTGAAGTGCGCGGCCCTAAGCAAGAGGCTGTCTTTCACTTGAAGGATGAAAAAGGCCAGGTGCTGGAAGAGCGGATTTTCTCGTTCCAGATGCTGCATGTGGTGCCGCCGCAGAGCGCGCCGGACTTTATCAAGCAGAGCAAGGTGGCCAGCGCAGACGGCTGGGTGGAAGTAGACCCCTATACGCTGCAGCATGTGCGCTATCCAAACATTTTTGCTCTAGGCGACGCTGCCAGCACGCCAAATGCAAAAACCGGTGCAGCGGTGCGCAAGCAGGCACCTGTGGTAGTGCACAACCTGCTGCAGCTTCGGGAGCATGGGGCGCTGATCCACCCTAAGCATTACAATGGCTACAGTTCATGCCCGCTTGTAACGGGCTATGGGAAGCTCGTGCTGGCGGAATTCGACTACAACAACCGGCCTATGCCCTCCTTCCCATTCGACACCACCAAGGAGCGGCGCTCGATGTACTTGCTCAAAAAATACGTGCTGCCTTGGATGTACTGGAATCTTATGCTGCGCGGGAAGGCCTAAAGCTCAGTGCGCAGGGCGCGCCATTCGTCAAATACGCGGGCAAAACCCGCAGCCAGTTTCGCCGAAGGGCCTTCACGTTGGATTTCGGGTTGGCCAACGGGGGGTAAGCCGTTGGGAAAGCGGATCGTGATGCGACTGTAGCGGCCTTCGCCGTGGCCGATGTAGCATTCTGGGGCTGGCAGGTGGGGTCCTGAATAGCGGGCCAGACCAAAGCGGTCTAGGATGGCGTCGGCGGCAGTCATCCCCTGGGCAGTAGCGGCCCCAGCAGCGCGTGGCAGCAGCGTACGCGCGGCATCGCCCACAACAAACAGTCCCGACTGCACGCTTTCAAACTGCTCGTTTACCGCTACTAGTACACCGTCATCTGGTAAAGAGGTAAGTAGTGGGGATCGCGTATGCGGTGGGATGACCAGGGCTAGATCGTAGGATAACCGGGCGCCATCGGTGAAGGTGATTTGTCGATCTGTGCTGGCGCTCCAGTCAGGCTGCCGGTTCAGCACGACGTCGACACCCGACGTAGCGCAAGCGTGGAGCAGAAATTCAGGAATACCGTGCTCGAGCGAAGCCAATGGGACTGGTTCTGGCGTTGTAAGCGTGATCTGCACATCGCGTTGCTGGCGACGATAAAACGCTGCCAGTTGCATGGCAAGACTGTAAGGTGCAGGCGGGCAACGGTAAGGCAGGCCAGCAATCACGATTACGACATGGCCTGAGTGCAGCTGAGCGATGGGTTCATGGGCCGCTCGAGCCGTGCTAGGACTCCAAAAAGCAAACAAATTCGGTTGTTGCGGGACGGCTTCCAGGTCTAAATGCAGGCCAGGGGCAGCAATGACGGCGTCGGCTTCTAGCGTGCGGCCGTCCGCCAATACGACGCCTTGGCCACTAACCTGCTGGGCACGGGTCTTGAGCACTTCGATGCCACGCAAGCGTACCGGTGTGCGCCAATGGTTGGGCGGGGCCTCGCCAAGCGCGGTAGCAATAGTCCCTGCTAGAAATTCGGCAGTGCCATCGCGTTCGATAACCACGATTTCCAACGCATCGGCTGCGCGTTCACGCAGACGCCGGGCAGCTGCTAAGCCCCCTGGTCCAGCCCCAATGATGCATACGCGTCGTCGCATGGGTGATCGGGTTTGGATACGCAGAGAACCTATGCACGGGTCAGTTGTAGCCAAACATAGCTGGCCAAGGCAGAAAAATGCTTGTGCTCTATCGACACGCTAACGACCCAGAAGGTGGGGCTATCGAGGAGCAGCTTCGAGAGCTGGTGCTGGCGCATCGGGTAGTGCGGCTTGCCGAAGGGGCCGCGCTGCCCGATGGATCGATCCCTGCGGCTTGGCCTGTGCTTGAGGCAGGTTCGCAGCGTTACGAGGGGATGCCAGCCGTGCAGGCGTTTTTGGACGAACTGGCCTATGAGGTTACGTTGAATCGCCAGTTTCAGTCGGACGCCTGCTACTTGGACCCCGACGATCCCACGCATTGCCTTTAGGCTACGCGTTGCCATACCAGACGGATCGTAGCTGCTGGGCCGCGGTGGCCTATGCCTTCGTTTAGTTCGGGCGTGGCGTTTTCTAGGAGGCAAATCCCGGCTGGAGCAAAATACCGGCGCAGCTCCTCGGCCGTTACCATCCAGGCCGGATCAGGTGGTCCACCGCTCAGGTAGCCTTCGGTGCGCTGCTCAGGCCTGAACCACTCGGCAATAAGATAGCCTTTGGGACGCAGGATGCGTTCTATTAAGGCGTAGAGGGTCGGACGCTGATCCGGGGGCAGGTGCAAAAACGTCATGACTACAGCATCCCAGGTGCGCTGCGGATGCCACCGCGTTACATCTGCGGCTATGGTCTCTACCTGAACCCCAGCTTGTCTGGCCAGCTGCCGCGTTTTTTCTAGGCCAGCCTCAGCGTAATCGACTGCGGTCACCCGAAAGCCTTGGCAGGCCAGCCATACTGCGTTGCGGCCCTCACCAGCACCCAGTTCAATCACGTCGCATTCCGGCTTGAGGTAAAGCGGTACCACCTCGGCTAGGAAAGCGTTCGGCGCTGTACCGTAGAAAAAGGCCGCTTCACCAAAACGTTGGTTCCAGAACTCAGGGTGCATCTTTATTAAGGCCTCTTGGCTGTGCTTTAAGCAGTCTACCTCACACCGCCCTTATCGCGCCACAACCGTACGCTTTAACCGCTGGAGCTGGCCTTGCGCTGCAAAGCGGGCTTCGTTGGTCAGGCAGCACAGGTTGGGGTTGTTTTGCTCTAGGGGAAGCAAGGCGCTCATAGCAAACGTGCTGGCTTCTACGGCGCTACGTTAGCGCCAGCGCGTACCAAGTCTTCGAACCCTCCGATGTTGTACAGCTTACGGAAGCCCATTTCGCGCAGGATCTCGGCGGCCCTCTGGCTGCGGCGGCCCGAGCGACAGTAGAGATATACGGGCTGGTCGGGACTAAGCTGGAGTGCTGCAACCTGCTCCCGGAAGTCGGGAGCTTGTACGTTGAGGTTTAGAGCGCCTTGGAGATGTCCTTGAGCGAATTCTTCTGGCGTGCGTACGTCGATCACAACGGTTTCGGGCGTGTAGCGCGCCAGGAATTCTTCAGCAGTCAGTCGCAAAATGACGGTGGTATCGGGGGTAGCTCGAGTGGCGACCGACACTGAGGTCTGGGGGCGTTCACTGGCGCAAGCCGTTAGCCCAAGGATAAGTACTACTAGCAATGGTAATGCGCGCGTTTTCATGGTCAGTCAGCGTTCAGGGTGCTAAGGGTGCTCCGGCACGGACCAGGTCTTCCAGTCCGCCAATATTGTAGGCTTCTAGGCCATGTTGGCGAAGCAGGCGCGCGGCCTGTCCGCTTCGGTTACCAGAACGGCAGTAAAGATAGTAGGTTCGGCTAGGGTCAAGTTGCGCAATTTTGGCGTGAAAGTCTGCTGCCATAAGGTCTAAGTTCAACGCCCCTTCTAGGTGTCCTTGCTGATATTCTGCAGGCGTGCGCACATCGATGATCACATCTTCAGGGCGTCGGCGATGCAGAAAAACCTCCGGGCGTAACGTTTCTTGGGCTGCGGTAGGCGAGGCCTGGCGCAGCCGTTCCAGTAGGCGCGTCCACATAGTGCTTAAAAGGAAGTTTGCAGCAGCGAATCAGGCACAAATACACTGTAAAGCCCACGCAGGTCGCCGGGCTGAAAGTCGTAAGCCTGGTCGCTGGGGTAGTTCTGGACGATAAAGGCTGGGCGAGCGTCGCGTGGGCCGTGGCAGACCAGGCATTGTGGAAGCACCGTGATGCGACGCAGGTAGCGCCAGCCCGAGCTCCCATTGTGCACAGTCCGTACCCAAAGGCTGTCGAGCGAAGGGTCAGCTGCAAAGCGAGCAAACAAGGCTGCGGCCTGCGAATCCGGCTGGTTGGCTGGGTTGCGATACTTGATCGCCAGTTGCCGTACCACCCAGCCGTTACTTTCTCCCAGTAGTCGAGCCTGTTGGCCCACAGGGCGACAGACGCGGTTGAATGTAGCTTCGTCGACCTGTTCTCCAGCCGCAATGGTTTGCGCTAGGCCAGCCCGCATAGCGTCAAGTGCCTGGATTGCTGCTTCTACCTGTTGTCGCATTTCCGCTGGCGGCGTCTCGGGTAATGCAGCGGGCCGGCAAGCGGCTAGAAAAACCAAGGCAAGTAAGACAAGGGCAAGCATAGCGTCTGTGTAGCTTTAGGAAGTCGCAAGCTCGGGTACATGTTGGCGTAGCCACTGGCGCACGGCTACTTCGGGCAAGGCCCCCACGAATTCATCGACGACCTGACCGTTGCGGAACAGTTTGACAGTGGGGATGCCGCGCACATGGTAGTGCATGGCCAGCTCTGGATGCTGGTCGGTGTTCACCTTTACCAGGCGCCAAGCCCCGTGGCTTTCCCGAGCCAGCTTTTCAAGTACGGGTCCTAGAATGCGGCAAGGACCACACCAAGGAGCCCAGAAGTCTACCACTACAGGTTTTTCGTGGCTTTTTTCAATCACTTCTTTTTGAAAGAATGCTGGAAGCGACATGGCAGTAATGAGCTTAGTTTGCAATTGAACCCGTGAAGGCTTCTATGTTTTGGTATAAAATCCACAATCCCATTGCCACTAAAAAAACGGCAAAACCGCGCTGCAGGTGGTGTTGAGGGATGCGGCCGCCGATCCAATTGCCGGCAAAAGAGCCAGCAATGCCAACGGCCGCAAACAAGCCAACCGTTTCCCAATGGACACTTAGCCCTAGCTCGGCAAGCACCTCAAGGTATTTGAGGTAACCAGCAAAGCTCTTTAGCGCGATGATGACAAGACTCGTGCCGACGGCCTGGCGCATGTCGAGGCCGCCTAGCAGCACCAGCGCAGGGACAATCAAAAAACCTCCCCCGACGCCTACCAGGCCAGTGAGCACGCCTACGCTGAGGCCCTCGAGCATGATTTTCCAGGCAGCATGGCGACGGCTGGCTTCAAGACCCCCGGCTGCGGCACGCACCACTGGCAAGGCAGGCTGGCTGCGGCGATACATGAGCACCGCTGCCAGCAACATGACGACTGCAAAAAGGGACAGCTGTACGGGTCCGGAAACGAAACGCGACAACCAGGCTCCGCCGTAGGTGCCGATAATGCCTGGAATGCCAAAAAACAACACGCTACGCCAGTCGATGGTACGTTGGCGAGCGTAGGGCAGGGCACCAGCAGCGGCAATGGCCCCCACAATGCCTAAGCTTTCGGCAATGGCAATTTTATCGGGCTCGCCCACCAAATAGACCAGTACAGGCACCGTGAGGATGCTTCCCCCAGAGCCCAGTAGGCCTAGGGATAGCCCGATCAGTACAGCCCCTATTAAGGCAATCCACATGGCTAATCTCAGGCGATAACTGGGGTGTTGCTTTCGACCGGGCCGATTTGCTGATAAACAGCGAAGTCGTCGGCCACGTACTGCACGCAGTAGCCTTGCGCCGCCAGGAACGAAGCTGCAGCTGCACTGCGGCCACCGGTAGCGCAGTGCACCAGCAGCGTGCGGTCTTTGGGGATGCGGTCCAGGTACTCTGGCAGCCGCGTGTAGGAAGCATTCAGCGCGCCAGGCACATGACCTGCTTCGAACTCTGCTGCATAGCGCACGTCGAGTACCGCGATATCGGGCTGCGTGCGCAACCGGGCTACTTCAGCAAAGGAAATCATCGGGATTGCGGCTCGGGCTCCGCCCTCGTTGAAGTAACGGATGAGCGTATCAGGCGTGGCATAGGCCTCAATACGGTCGTAGCCGATGCGCACCAAATCGCGCACGGCCTGCTCGACGTCTTCCTCATCGATGATTAGCACAAGCGGCTGCTGGTCGTCGGCTACCAGTGACCCGACCACCGTGTTAAAGCTCCGGTTAAACGGAGCATATAAAGCCCCAGGAAGATGGGCCTGCATAAAGGCCATGCGATCCAAACGCGTATCTACAAACGTGACTTCACCCTGCCGTACCAGGCGGTCTAGTTCGACAACCGAAAGCCGGCGGGGGACAGGCAACTTGCCCAAGAGCGGTACTCCGTCGCGGTTATAGGCCTTCATGCGGGCATAGTAAAGGGGAGGTTCAGGCTGGCCGCTCAAAATGGCTTCCACAAAGACGGTCTCCCCCTCTCGGGCTGGGGCCAGCGAGGCGTTGAAGCGTTTCTCATAGCCTACGGTTGACTGGGGCACAGCACCTAGCGCTTTACCACAGGCCGAACCAGCCCCATGACCAGGCCAAAGTTGCAGGTAGTCGGGCAGCTCCAAAAAACGCAAGACCGACTGGTAAAGCCGACGGGCAGAAGGGTCCTTCATCCCCGAAATTTTGGCCGCCGATTCGAGTAGGTCAGGCCGGCCCAGGTCACCTACGAACACAAAGTCGCCGGTTACCATGCCTATAGGCACCGTGGCCCCACCTCCCTGATCCGTCACCAGATAGCACAGATGTTCTGGGGTATGGCCGGGAGTATGGACAGCTTGAAAAACAAGGTTGCCGATGGTGAAGGTGTCCCCGTCGTGCAAGAAGGTGACGTTGTAACGTCCGTTTTTCGCCCAGTTTGAAGCCCAGCCTTCAGATTCTCCTTCAGCCGAGAGATACAGTTTGGCGCCTATGCGTTCGGCCAGCTCTCGGGCACCCGAGAGAAAGTCGGCATGGATGTGCGTCTCCGCGACAGCAACAATGCGCAGCCCCTCCTCTTCGGCCAGCTGCAAGTACTGGTCGACGTCACGCTCCGGGTCGATGACGATAGCCTCTTTGGTTTGCTGGCACCCAATCAGGTAAGCATACTGGGCCAGTTTGGGATCAAAAATCTGACGGAAAAGCATGGCACATTTAGGTTGGTTTACATGTAATTACAAGATGAAGTATAAAAAAAGTAGGCAGTTGTAAGTACGTTATGAGGTTAGCAGGATAAAGTCAACCGCTAGTGGGGCAGGCGGTGGCGAAGCACAGCGTAGGTCCACGTGCCCAGCATGGCACTGGCAATGGCCACAACCATGACCGTTATGCCACTGCCTAGCAGAGCAAACATCGGTCCAGGGCAAGCACCCAGCAAGGCCCACCCCAGGCCAAAGAGTATACCGCCTAGCCAGTAGCGTGTGCCTTTGCCCCAAATTTTGGGTTGGATTTCGATTGGCTCGCCGCTCAGCGTTTTCAGGTGTCGTTTTTTAATGAACTGCACCGATAGGGCTGCTACGAGTACGGCTGAGCCAATGACGCCGTACATATGAAAGCTTTGAAAGCGGAACATCTCCTGAATTCGGAACCAGGAGGCTACCTCGCTTTTGATGAGCACAATGCCAAAGAAGATGCCCAAAAGCAGGTAAGCCAGCAGATGTTGCGGGCGGTTGCCTGTTTCAACCGCCTGGGCCTCATAATCCGGTGCCACCTGGTTGAGATCGATGCAGCCTTCTGGCCGTCTTTTGTGTAAAATTTCTGCCATAGGGATGTTCAGTTTAAAAGTAGGGGAAGAATCAGGTGGGTTGCGATGAGGCCACCGATGAAAAATCCAATGGTGGCCACTAAAGACGGCAGTTGCAGATCGGCCAGACCCATGATGGCGTGGCCTGAAGTGCAGCCGCCAGCGTAGCGGGCACCAAAACCGATCAAAAAACCGCCAAGGACGATCATCACTAGGCCAGCAGGCGTGAGCAACCCCTGCCAACTCATGAATTCCGACGGCACCAAGCCGCGAAAGTCTGAAATGCCTAATGCCGCCAGCTCGGTCCGGGTAGCCTCAGCAATGTGCACATAGGGATCTGGTGAAGCAAGCAGCGTCGAAGCGATCAGACCGCCGAGCACGATGCCTAGGGCAAACGTTAGGTTCCACAGCCCTTGGCTTTTCCAATCATAGCGGAAAAAGTCTTGGCGTGAAGGCAAAATAGCAGCGCATAGGTGGCGCAAGTTCGCCGACACGCCAAACGACTTGCCCCCTAGCAACAGCAGCAGGGGTACGATGAGTCCGATCAGCGGTCCAGCCACATACCAGGGCCAAGGTTGCGAAAGCCACGATAGCATAGGTTAGGTAGAGGTTTGTTTTGCACTGGGCGATCTAACAACCATAAGGTTATAATAGTTTCCTCGTATGAACGGTTATAAAGTTAAAAATGCGATTTTCCTGAAACACGTATAACTGATAGGTAATTCAATGGGAAAACCACAGAACCTTAAAAATGAAGGAGCTGATTCCGCGCGCGCAGTTGCAGTTAGTGGCTCGGCGTTTTCAGTTGCTGAGCGAGCCGGTACGTCTAGAGATTTTGAATTTATTGCACGTTCGTGGGGAGATGACCGTGCAGGAACTGGTCGAAGCAACGGGTCAGAGTCAGGCCAATCTCAGTAAGCACCTAAAAGTATTACGGGAGGGAGGGCTTGTGGCACGCCGGCAGGAAGGCGTGTTTGCCTATTATCGGATTAACGACCCCATGTTGGCTGCTTTGTGCGTACTGGTCTGTAGCCAAGTGTCTGATGCAGCAGTTACGTTGCAGGATGCCACTGGCCTTTCTTGAATTAAAGCTATTGGCAAGCGTGTCCTGTGGCTTTTATATTTTGGAAGCGCTTCGTTACAAGCAATCTGCAGGTAAGTGCTATGCCTCGCTTTTGGATGATACTGTTTTGGGTTTGGGTCTGCGTGTCCCCTATGGTGGAGGCCCAAACCAATCGTCTTACGCTGGAACGTTATTTAGAATGGGAGGCTGTGGCCGATCCGCAAATCTCGCCAGATGGGCAGCGTATTGTTTATACCCGGCGCTGGATTGATGTGCAAAAAGATCGGTGGCAGTCGTCCTTGTGGATCATGAATGCGGACGGTTCTGCGCAGCGCTTTTTGGTGGACGGTCGGGCTCCCCAATGGTCGCCTGACGGTCGCCGGATTGCTTTTATTGCCGAAGATGCGGAAGGCCGGCCGCAGATTTTCGTCAAGTGGGTGGATTTGCCGGAGCCGCCCACGCAGTTGACCCGTCTTTTGGAAGCTCCGGGGAGTTTGCGATGGTCGCCTGATGGGCGCATGATTGCCTTTACGATGGCGGTGCCCTACGAAGTGCGTTGGGACGTGCAGCTGCCTAAACCTCCACAAGGCGCGCAGTGGACAAAAGCGCCCCGAATGGTAAGGCGCTTGCATTACCGGGCTGATCAGCGCGGCTTTATGGAAGAGGCCTATACCCATCTTTTTGTGATTCCTGCAGAAGGCGGCACGCCAAGGCAGCTGACCGAAGGGACTTGGCATGTGGGTGCGCGTTTTGACGGCATTCCGGCAGAGGCGCGTTTAAGCTGGACGCCAGACGGACGTGCGATTGTCTTCGAAGGGTTCAAGGCTTCGGCCGATTCGGTCGATCGCAACTATCGCAATGCCCATCTTTACGTGATCGACGTGCAAACCCGGCAGCTTCGGCAGCTTACCCAACAGGCGGGGCGGTGGACGCAGCCTGTGCTTTCTCCAGAAGGGCGGTACGTTGCCTATATCGGATATCCAGAAACGCGGCAAACTTACCATGCGGCCGATCTGTGGTTGCTGCCGCTTGAGGGCAATGCGCCACCCCGGAACCTAACGCGCGCCTTGGATCGGGATGTCAGCAACGTGCACTGGGCGCCCGACGGCAGCGGGGTGTACTTTACGCTCGATGATCGCGGCACGCGCAACGTGTACTTCGCTTCGGTTCGGGGCGAAGTGCGTCGCGTCACGGAAGGGGCACATATGCTCACGCTGAGCTCGCTTTCCCGCACCGGCATGGCTGTGGGAGTGCTGACCAGTGCCCAAGCACCTGGCGATGTGGTTCGGTTTTCGTTGAGTACACCAGGTCGGATTGAGCGCTTGACAGCCGTCAACGACGACGTGCTGCAGGGCGTAAAGCTTGGGGAAGTCGAAGAGATGTGGTATCCCTCGCGCGATGGCACGCGCATTCAAGGTTGGATCGTCAAACCCCCAGATTTTGACCCCTCGCGCAAATATCCTTTGATTTTAGATATCCATGGCGGACCGCATGCCATGTACAACGTGGGGTTTAACTATGCTTTTCAGCACTTTGCAGCCAGTGGCTACGTCGTGCTTTACACGAACCCCCGTGGGAGCACAGGGTATGGAACAGCTTTTGGCGCAGCCATCAGTCAGGCTTATCCTGGTATAGATCACGAAGACCTCATGGCTGGGGTCGATGCGCTTTTGGCCCGCGGTTATATTGATCCAGATCGGCTGTTTGTGACAGGATGCAGTGGAGGTGGGGTTCTGTCGAGCTGGGCGATTGGTCAGACAGACCGTTTTGCAGCGGCTGCTGTGCGTTGCCCGGTAACCAACTGGATCAGCATGGCGGGTACCACAGACATTCCCCTGTTTACATTCAACTGGTTTGATCGACCTTTCTGGGAGGATCCGGAGTCCTGGCTGCTCCGCTCACCGCTCATGCTGGCTGGGAAGGTAAAAACGCCCACGTTGCTGATGACAGGGGAACTGGACCTACGTACGCCAATGAGCCAAACCGAAGAATACTATGTGGCGCTGAAAATGCAAGACGTGCCTGTGGTGCTGTTGCGTTTTAACGAAGAGTACCACGGCACGGGCTCGCGTCCGTCAAACTTCTTGCGCACCCAGGCCTACATTTTAGATTGGTTTGACAAGAAAGGCCGCATCCCGGGTGTGACCGTGGAGGCTGAACCCTAGGGGTTTTAGGTGCGCTCGGCTTCCAGGCGTGCTTCAAGGGCCAGGGCTGCCTCGATCAGCTCCTGACGCAAAGGGCGCAGTGTCTCGTGTTGGTCGATGTAGCGTTCAAGTGCCTCGCGCAGTGAGGTTTCCCGATGGACAACAGTGCGACGCTGGCGTTCTACCGGCTCGAGGGTGCGTTCGATACTCGCAATGGCTGCAGCTGAGCGGAGCGCCTCACGGATGCGCTGCACGTCGACGCGGGCGGCGGCCTGCTCGTCTACCTGGTAGCGTAGGCGCACAATGGCATCGGCAATGGGGTGGCGCGCCAGAGCTTCTAAAATGCGCTCTGTAGGGTTGCTGCTTGCGCGCACGTCTACGTAAAGGTCGATAAAGCGCCGGGCTGGCGTTTCCACAAATTCATAGGAGGTTTGCTTCCGTCCCTGGGAGGTTTCGATCTGCACCAGCACAAAGCCTTTCGGATCGTCGGCTTCGCGAAACGAGACGCGCTCAATACTGCTACTGTAGACCACGGGGATGCCGCCCGGGTTGAGGTTCTGGTGCCGATGAATATGCCCCAGGGCGACGTAATCGATCGGCGGTAAGGCGAGTTGTCCGACAGTAAACTTCGGCTCGTGATCAATGAGACTGGTGCGCTCTGAGCCAGCAAGTTCTGCTCCTTGAACGCTAAAGTGGCCCGCTAAAACTGTAGGCAGCGTAGGATCGAGCTGCGTTGCAGCGGATTGAATGTACTCGACGTAGAGTTGCTCGATGAGCTCACGCACTTCAGTAGCGGATTTGCGGCGGAAGTTTTCCTGAGTCATGAGTAGGCTGCGCACAGGCCATGGGAGGGCTATGAGTTGCAGCGGGCCCCTTTTGGTTTGCACGATGGTGACTTCTGGTCGCCGAAAAACCCGCGTCTGCCCTTGAAGATAGCCAAAAATATCAATGGACGAGGCGCGGCCAAAGGTGACCGGGTGGTCGTGATTGCCTACCAGAAGCACAATCGGGATGCCGCGCTCGCTCAGCGGGCGCAGGCATTCCGCAAAGATCATTTGTTCAGTAGGCGAGGGATCCGGATTCCGAAAAGCATCGCCGCAAAAAAGAAACAGGTCGATGTCTTCTTCAAGCGCTCGGGTTACCATGAATTGAAAGGCCCGTTGCACATCCAGCAGTCGGCTATTCAGACCTGAAGTCGGGTCTACACGACCGTAGGTGGTCATGCCCAGGTGAATGTCTGCCGTGTGCAGAATCTTCATGGCACCAACTGTTACCAGCCAACGCGGCGCTGCCGCTCGTCAGGCGTCAGGTGTTCTTCAGGCGCTCTCTGCGTTGGGGTGCGCTGCCACAGCGGTAAGGGAAACGTAGCATTGCGGTTGATTTCAACGTCGGGCATCTGGGTTAGGCGGCGCCAAAAGTCCCCAACGATAAACAAGGCGTTATGGGCGCCTTGGCCCCACCAGTGCGTGCGAAAGGTAACGCGCTGATCGTTAAAGCCTACCCAAGCCCCAGTAACAAGCTCCGGATGCATGAGAATGAACCAGCCATCGGCACTGTTTTGCGTTGTACCGGTCTTGCCGGCAAAGTCATACTGCGTGAGCCCAAACTGCCACCGGATGCGGGTGCCCGTTCCGTAACGGACAACGTCGCGCAGCATGTCGATCACAGTGTAGGCCGTCTCTTCAGAAAGAGCTTCACGCGGCACAGGACGCGCCTCGTAAAGGACATGTCCGCTGGCATCTTCAATACGGGTAACGACGATAGGCTCGTAGTACAGTCCACCACTGGCTAGCGTGGCATAGGCCGAGACTAGCTCCAGGAGCGTAACATTGCTGGTCCCCAGGGCCAATGAAGGAACTTCTTCCAGCGGACTTTTGATGCCCATGCGCCGGGCATAGAAAGCCACGTTACGCGCGCCAACTTGCAAGACCAACCGAGCCGAAACCGTGTTGACCGAATGGGCTAAGGCCTCACGCAGCGTAATAAGCTGGCCGGTCGATTCTCCTTCGGCGTTGCGGGGCCGCCAAACGTTTCCTGCGGCATCTACATAAGTCACCGAACTGTCGGGCAAAAGGTCATCGGGTGACCAGCCGTTGTCGATGGCTGCGGTATAGAGGAAAGGCTTAAACGTGGAACCTGGCTGGCGCCGCGCAATGGCTACGTGGTCGTACCAGTCTTGCGTCAAGTCGCGCCCTCCTACCCAGGCCCGGACGTAACCATTACGGGGATCAATAGCGACAAAACCCGCTTCCAGGCGCGTTTTGACCGCTTTGAGTGAATCCATAAACGCACGATCTGTGCGAAGCTGGCGGAGCGCTTCTTCTGGCGTAAGCCCTTGTTCAAGTAAGCTGCGGTAATGCGGGGTCTCGCGAATGAAAGCATTGACCGTATCCTGCCGGCTAGACCAGTAGTAGGCAAATGGCTCGTAGTTCCGCTGCCGGAGGTACAAGCTGACGTCCTGGCCCAGAAAGAAGCCCGTGCGCCGGCTCCACTCATAATCCACTACGGCTTGCAAGCCGCGCATCTGTTCTTCGACAGCCTGGCGGGCGAGTTCTTGCAGGCGGCTGTCGAGCGTGGTGTAAACGCGCAGGCCATCGGTGTAAATATTGTAGCCGTGCGCTTCTGCCCACTGCACAAGCCAGCGTCGCACGTACTCCGCAAAATAAGGGGCCATGCTGGCCGTAATGGCGGCTGAGCGGAAGTTGAGGGCTATGGGCTCATCTTTGTGGGCTTCGTAAAAAGCGCGCTCTAGGTATCCATGCCGTACCATTTGCCAGAGCACGACGTTGCGGCGCTGGCGGGCGCGTTCTGGATAGCGAACCGGGTTATAAAGCGAAGGGTTACGCAGCATGCCTACCAGTGTAGCCGCCTCAAGCACATCCAAGTCGCGCGCCGATTTATTGAAGAACGTCCGGGCAGCTGCCTCAATGCCAAACGCGTTGTAGACGAACTCCACCGTGTTGAGATACATCTCAAGGATTTCGCGCTTGGTATACCGGCGCTCAAGCGCCACAGCCGTCACCATTTCCTTAAGCTTACGCTCAATCGTTTGCGCCCGGCCGATTTGTTCGTTGTATAGGTTACGGGCCAGTTGCTGCGTGATGGTTGACCCCCCTTGTACATTCTGCCCTAGGCTTAAGAACGTTTGGAATAAAGCTGATGCGGTGCGAAATAGGTCGATGCCCCAGTGCTCGTAAAAGCGATGGTCTTCGGTGGCCAGTACGGCTTGAATTACGTAGGGGGAAATCTCATCATAGGAGACCCAAGAACGATTTTGGCGGGCGTAGCGGGCCAGCTCCTGCCCATCGGCTGTGTAGGCCACCGTGGCCAGTTGAAACGTAGGATTATCTAGTTCTTGAAACGAGGGCAGCTCGTCTGAAATCATCCACATGTACAGCAGCAATAGCAACATGCCGGCCAGCATGGTGGCCAGCAGCACGCTCAGCACTAAGGCAGCCTGAGCTTTGCGTGGATCGCGAAAGCGCCGGTAAAAAAACCTGCCGAGTCTGCTTCGCGGGGGCGAAACCTTCTCCCCATCGGGCCGAAGCCGCGCGCGGCGAAAGTTAGGGTCGCTAAAGTACCGTTGCAGTTCTTCTTCTGTATGGGTCCACCGATTCGGCATAGGCGGCCATCAAATCAAGGAAGTTCGTACTGGGTCAACGTTTCGATGCCCCTTGAGGTCCAGCGACATAGCTTAAGCGTTGCATGGTCGAGCAGACCAAAGGTTTGCTGCTGATACCAGCAGCCTGGGTTAAGATAGCAGCCTTCTGGCCAGCAGGCCAATTCCGCATAGTGGCTATGCCCTAAGACGACAAGGTCGGCTTGCTGCGTGGACAGTAGGTGGTGGGCGTAGCGGCGTAAGCGTTCAATGGTTTTTTGATTAAGCACCTCGGGGCGCAGCCGCGTTGTCCACCGTGCCAGTTGAAGCCCCCAGTCGCCGGGCAGTAGCGTGCGGTAGAGCCAAACCGGCACGGGGTGACGCAACAACCGACGCAGCCGACGCGCCAGCGGACCAGCAATGGCCAGGTCACCATGATCTAGATAAACGCGACGCCCCAAGAGGGGTTCAATCAAGGGCCTAAAGACCACACGTACGCCTAGCTCTTGGGCAAAATAGCCTTGATGCCAAGGATCATGGTTGCCTACTAAATAGGTTACCGGAATGCCACGCGCCGTCCACGCTGCCAGTAGCGCCTGAAAGCGTACGAAGCCTTTAGGCACCAGGTAGCGATATTCGATGTAGTGGTGAAATACATCTCCAACCAAAAACAAATGCTGCGTGCGGTCAGCTAACGTTTCAAGGCAGCGCAGCAAGGCGGCTTCATTGGCCCGCTCGGTTGCGGGATCGGCACGCCCCAGGTGCATATCGGCAAAGAAGAGAATCACAGGTAGCCGGACAGGTGAGCAGAAACGGCTTGCGCTTGTTCGCCAATGCGCCCAAAGAGTTCCGCTTTGATCGTCCGCTTGCACCCTTTTGGCGCTTTAGGCGTTGCACCCGCACTTATTGTATTTAAAGGGGTATTAACCTAGCAAAGCCTTCATGTATCGCGACTACAATTACTACCAGCCACCGACACGGTTTACCCTCTTTCCCCCGGTGGTTAAAAATCTCCTCATCCTTAACGGTCTGGTCTTTCTGGCGCAACTGGTGCCGACAACCGATCGCTGGCTGGTAGAATGGTTTGCTCTCTGGCCACTGGGGTTACCCGACCTCCCGGGCTATCCAAGCTTTTGGCCTTGGCAGCTGGTGACCTACAGCTTTTTGCATGGGGGACTGACGCACCTGTTTTTCAATATGTTTGCCTTGTGGATGTTTGGCGTGTCGATTGAACAGTTTTGGGGTTCTCGCCGCTTTGGACTGTACTATTTTTTGTGTGTGATCGGTGCGGGGCTCACCCAACTGCTGGTGGTAACGCTGAGCGGGACGGTGTTCCCTACCGTGGGTGCTTCTGGAGGCGTGTTCGGCATCTTGCTGGCCTTTGGGATGATGTTTCCAAACACGCCGATTTACCTGTACTTTTTGTTCCCAATTAAAGCCAAGTGGCTGGTGATTGGCTATGGCCTGCTAGAGCTCTGGGCTGGCGTGGCCAGCACGCAGTCTGGTGTAGCGCATTTTGCCCACCTGGGCGGTATGGTTTTCGGCTTTTTGCTCATCCAATACTGGCGCGGTAAGCTGCTGGTAAAGCCCAGGCGTTAAGCAAAACCTTTCAAGGGGCTAGGTGGTTCACAAGGTAGATCGTGAAACCTATCGATGGAAAAGCTCCCGTGAGCCGGTTTCAGATCTGGTATCGGATGCAGCCACCTGCACTACGGGCGCTGCTGACGATAAACGTGGTACTCTACGTGCTGTGGATCTTGGCCCTGGCCCACATCGACAGCACGCGTCGCTTGGTGTGGATCTACCTGGCGCTTAATCCGGATTGGCCTGCAATTTTGACGCACCCTTGGCAGCTGCTCACATATAACTTTCTGCATTTGCAGGTTGGGTTTTGGGGATTCCTGCACCTCTTGTTTAACATGCTCTGGCTGGTATGGATAGGCCGAGAATATGAAGAACTGCACGGTTCACACCAACTCCTGGCCCTTTATGTGCTCAGTGGCATAGGTGGAGGATTGGTTACGGTATTGCTGCACGGGCTATTTCCGAGTGTGGGTGCTTTTGGCGGGTTGGTACATGGGGCTTCGGCCTCCGTATTGGGTGTGCTAATGGCTGTAGCGATTTTGTATCCGTTTAAAAGCGTTGCGTTGTTTTTCTTTGGTCCCATTCGCTTGCTTTATCTAGTACTCATTTTCTTGGCGCTGGACGTGCTGTTTTTGAGCGGTGGGCGCACAGCTGTAGGCGCACATCTAGGGGGCGCTTTGTTCGGTTTTCTCTATGCGAAAGCGGAACAGCGGGGCTGGGAGCTGGCCGGATGGGCGCGCGTGTTTTTCCGTTCGCATCGACGCAGTCGGGCCAGCGTAGCAGCCGAACCGGGCAGGGTTTTGCGTCGCTTAGGCGCTTGGGTTGAGCAGCGGCGCGGTAGCACAGCCGAGGGAGAAGCCGTGGCCAAACACAGCCGCTCGTTGGAGGAAGAAGTAGACCGCATTCTCGACAAAATCAGTGCCCATGGTTACGATTCGCTAACTGAGGAAGAAAAGCGGATCCTTTACGAAGCCAGTCGGCGTTGAAGGCGTAGTCCTAGCTTGTGAAAATAAGCCGCGTTTATCATGGAAAGACCACGTCGCCGCTCCCGTCCTGTTTGGGTGGGTAAAGTGCAGGTAGGGGGCGGAGCACCCATCTCCGTGCAGTCCATGACCACGACCAAGACGCACGATGTTGAGGCCACGCTGGCTCAGATTCGTGCGCTGGCTGAGGCAGGCGCCGACATTGTGCGTGTAGCTGTGCCGCGGCCCGAGGATGCCGAAGCGCTGCGCGATATCGTGCAAGGCAGTCCCGTGCCGGTGGTAGCCGATATTCATTTCAACTACCAGTATGCCCTCAAGGCCATTGAAGCTGGCGTAGCCAAAGTGCGCATCAACCCAGGCAACATTGGAAAGGAAGCATGGGAACGAGAAGTGCTGCTGGCGGCCAAAGAAAAGAAGATCCCAATCCGCATTGGGGTGAACTCCGGCTCGCTGGAGCGCGACCTGCTCGACAAATACGGCTATCCCAAGCCAGAGGCGCTCTTTGAGAGTGCCATGCGGCATGTAGAGATCTGCCACAAGCACGGCTTTGAAGACATTATCCTTTCGGTCAAGCACTCCGACGTCTACTACATGATCCAAGCCTACCGCCTGGTGGCGGCCCATACGGACTTTCCCCTTCACCTGGGCGTAACAGAGGCGGGTTCGTTCTTGAGTGGAAGCATCAAGAGCGCTATCGGGATAGGCACCTTGCTTGTCGAAGGGATTGGGGACACAATTCGCGTCTCACTGGCCACGGATCCAATCAAGGAAGTTGAGGTAGCCCATCAAATCCTGAAAGCCTTGCGGCTAGGACCGCCAGGCGTCAATATCATTGCATGCCCCACGTGCGGCCGGCTAACAGGCGATTTGTTTTCTATTGTAGAAGCCGTAGAAGAAGCCGTCAAAGCCCGTAAGTTCAAAAAGAACCTCAATGTGGCCCTTATGGGCTGTGCTGTGAACGGCCCGGGTGAAGCTGCCGGTGCCGACTTAGGCGTATCGCTAGGACGCGGGCGGGCTCACCTGTTCATCCGAGGTAAGGTAGTCCGTGTAGTGCCCGAAGACCAGGTCGTCGAGGCTGTACTCGAGGCCATTGAACAGTGGGAAGAACCCTCAGGCGATGGCACCAATGGCGCAAAGGTGTAAATTTTTTAGCTGCTTACACGACGCGTGGCGCCGGGCATCCTCTCCAAAGGGGCGATAGGAACAAAAAAAATTTTTGGGGACAGGACTTGACGAAATCGTGCAAAGATGTTTTATTTCTTACTGTAGGTAAGCGCTTACACCATCTTTGGTGTGCATGAGCTTGACGATTTACGACATTGCGCGTGAGGCGGGGGTTTCGATCGCAACGGTCTCGCGCGTGTTTAACAACAGCCCGCGCGTTGCGCCGCATACGCGTAAGCGGGTTTTAGAGGTGGCCCGTCGCTTAGGATATCAGCCGCACGTTTCGGCTCAAAGTTTGGCGCGGCGGCAAGCTCAGCTCGTCTCGGCTGTGGTCCCCATGCTGACAAACTACTTTTTTGTCGAGGTGCTGCGGGGACTGCAGGATCGCCTGGCCGAGAGTCCTTTTGATTTGTTGGTTTATGCGGCGCCGACGCTGGCCGATGTCGATGCCCACCTAGAGCGCGCCCTGCAACGCGGTCGCTCGGCCGGTGTGATGCTTTTTTCGACACCACTAACTCAAGAGCGCGTGGAGCTGCTTAAGCGGGGACGCCAGCCCATTGTGCTTGTGGACTCGTTTCACCCGGATTTCGATTCGGTTTCTATTGATAACGAACAGGGGGGCTACTTAGCTACGCGGCACCTGATTGAGCATGGCTATCGGCGCATTGGCTTGCTGATGGCCCATCCCGATTCGGTGCCAGCACGGGAGCGGCGCTACGGCTACGAACGGGCGCTGCGTGAAGCAGGTCTTACGCTTGATCCGTCGCTGATCGCCTCCAGTACAGATCCACATCATCACGGCTATACCGAAGAAGGCGGCCGCGAGGCGATGCGCCAGCTGCTTGGACATGAACCTCGGCCAGAAGCCGTTTTCGTGGTGTCCGACATTATGGCGCTGGGGGCGTTGCAAGCCCTTGAAGAGGCCGGCTTGCGGGTCCCCGACGATGTGGCCTTGATTGGCTTCGATGACCTGCGCGTAAGCCGCTACCTAGGACTCAGCACACTGCGGCAGCCAATGTATGAGATGGGAAAGCTGGCCGCTGAAAAACTCCTGCGGCGGATTGCAGAACCCGACTTACCGGTAACCAGCACGGTCTTCGCGCCTCGCCTGATTTGCCGACGTACGTGTGCAGCTGTGAAGCGTAACGGACAGCACGAAGCTACAGGCACAGCTTCGGTGTCGGTGCAGTTATGAAGATCTGGGGTTTCATATTGGGGGGATGGATGGCGTTTTCCGCTGTCCTTAGGCCAGGGCAGGCACAGGACGTCGTGCTGGCCCAAGGTCCAGGCGTTCACCTAACGCTTGAAAATTTTAAGGAAGCCTATACCGACTATCTGCTGCGCACAGGTCGGACCGATAGTCCGCTACTGCGCCTGCAATTTGCCCGCCAACTGGTAGCCGAAGCATTGGTCGTTCATGAAGCCCGTCAGCAGGGCATTGAGGCGGATCCGGTCTATCAGGAAGAACGGGCTGCCTTGGAGATGAAACTGCTGGTGGAAGCTTATGCCCGGCAGGTGCTTTACGACACGGTGCAGGTACGCGAAACCGACTTGGCCGAAGCTTTTGTGCGCCTAAACACGCAGCTTCGTGCCCGATATTTGCTGGCACCTACGCGTGCAGCTGCCGAGTCGCTGCGGGCTCGCCTCGAGGCCGGGGAGTCGTTCGAGACCTTGGCGCGCGAAGTCTTTCGCGACACGCTGCTGGCCCATCGCGGTGGCGACGTGGGTTGGTTTTCGTTCGATGATATGGATCCGGCTTTTGAAGAGACGGCCTTCTCCCTAAAGGTAGGCGAGATTTCCTCGCCGGTGCAGACGGCCTACGGTTGGGCTATTCTTCAGGTAACCGACCGCTTCTCAAAACCAGTGCTGACGGAAACGGAGTTTGCCCAAAAGCGACCGTTGCTTGAGCGCTATCTCCGCTACCGGAAACAGCAAGCTGCACGGGAGGCCTGTGCCCGTAGCCTGGCCGACTCACTGGCCATTCGCTTTGAGCCAGCAACCCTACGCCGGCTTTACGATCGGATCACCGGTCGCGTAGAACAACCGCTCGAAACGCTCGATCCAGAGCTGTTGCAGGCCCCCTTGCTGACGTTTGGCCTTAAAGGCGCGCGCACAACGTGGACCGTAGCTGACTTTCGGGCTCAGGCGCAGCGTACCAGCCGGGCCCAGCGTGAAGCCGCTGCCCGCTCCGTTGAAGCCCTGCAGGAGTTTGCTCGGGGGTTGGTGGTGCGGCATGTACTGGCTGAACGGGCACGAAACGCCGGTTTAGACCGCACCCCAGGGTTTGCGCAAACCTTGCAAAAAGCACTAGACCGATGGGTCTATGACTACATAAAACAGCAGGCGCTAGCCCAACTAAGGCTCCCGGAAGACACACTGCAGGCCTACTACACTGCCCACCAGGAATACTTCCGGCTACCCGCGAGGCGTGCCGTCTGGGAAATCCTGGTGCCTACCGAAGCCGAGGCTTACCGCCTGCGGGCTGCGCTCGACACAGCAGATTTCTCTGATTTGGCGCGGCGCTATTCGAAGCGACCAGGTGCCGCGACTACAGGAGGATATCTGGGTTACGTGACGCAGGAGCAACTAGGCAAGGTCGGAGCACAGGTGTTTGCTGCACAAGAAGGGGAAGTGCTAGGGCCGCTGCATATTCCAGCCGGCTACGTACTCCTAAAAGTGGGGGGCTGGAGGCCAGAACAGCCGATGACCTTTGAAGAAGCAAGGCCGCAGATTGAAGCATTGCTCCGACCGGAATTTGCACGCCAGCACTGGCAACACTACCTGGAGCAGGTGCTGGCGCGCTATGCCGACAAAGTGACCTGGACAAAAGATTTTCGCTTAGAAGCGCCAGCCGCTATGCGCATGCCCTGAGTCTCAGTTTGCATAGAAGAGCATTAGCCGTCATGGGTAAAGCGTTTACATTTTGCATTGCGTTGATTTTGCCCTTGTTTTTCGGGTTTGCTGCACATGCGCAAACCACAGGGAAAATTGCCGGTCGGGTGATCGATGCAGGGACCGGTGCGCCTTTACCTGGGGTTAGCGTGTATATCGAGGGCACAACCCAAGGGGCAGCCACGGACATTAACGGCGAATATGTAATTATTGGCATTCGACCAGGGACCTACACGGTAGTGGCTTCTTTTGTGGGTTATGCGACCGAGCGCCGTGAAGGTGTACAGGTAGGCAGCGGATTGACCACACAGGTTGACTTTGCGTTACGTGAAGAAGTAATCGAAGGGGAAGAAATTATTGTGGTTGCGCCCCCGATCACGGTACGCAAAGACCTGACGAGCTCCGAGGCGCGCGTAACCGCCGAGACGATTGAGCGTCTCCCAGTACAAGAGCTAAGCCAGGTATTAGCGCTTCAGGCTGGCGTAACCCAGCGTGGTGGGTTGCACATCCGGGGCGGTCGTGCGAGTGAGGTCGTTGTCATGGTCGATGGCGTACCGGTTACGGATAACTTCGACGGGTCAACGGCTGTGCAGCTCGAAAACGAGGGTATTCAGGAGTTGCAGGTGATTTCAGGCACGTTTAACGCCGAGTATGGCAACGCCATGTCGGGCGTGATTAATGTGGTGACCAAAGAAGGCCGATCGGATCGCTGGGCCGGCTCGATCAAAGCATACAGCGGCTCTTACCTGGTTTTCGGTGAAGGTGGCGAGGCCTACCTGCGTGGTGTTGAAGTCGAGCGCTACACGCGCCAGGGCATCCAGTACCGAGACGTCGATCCGTATGGCTACCTGCCCCTAAACCCAAGGCACTACTATAACCTGGAGACGGCGCTCGAAGGACCTGTCCTCACACCCAAGCTGACGCTCTTTGGACTGGTACGCTACTTCCACAACGACGGCTGGCTCTATGGCGTACGCTTGTTCAACATGGACGGCACCTATGGCGACTCGTCGCTGGTGCCCATGAATACTTTTTCGAAGTTGAGCTGGCAGGGGAACTTACGCTTGCAGGTGACGCCCAACCTGTTTATTAACCTTATTGGATTGGGTTCAGTCACGCGCAGTCGGCCCTACGATCTTTACTGGCGCTGGAACCCGGATGGCCGCACGCGCTCCTACGATAACGGCTACAACCTGAAGCTGCAAATTAAGCACCTGCTCAGTGCCCGCACGTTTTACACCGTACACCTAACCACGTTTTGGCGAGAAGCCTGGAGCCGCCGGTTCGACAACCCGCTGGATGCGCGCTACAATGGTCTTGCCATTTTGCCGCCAGATTCCATCGAAGTGGCACCAGGCATTTGGGTTCCCTACCTAACCGGGGGTGGCCGCTTTGCCCGAGGGGGAATGGATATGGGCCACTTCCGGCGCACTTCCCAGGCTTACTTTGCCAAGGCAGATTTGACCAGCCAAGTTGCCCGCAACCATTTGGTCAAAATCGGTGCTGAAGTGCGCCTAGACCGGCTAGATTTTACAGCGTTTAGCCTAATTCCTAAAACCGACGCCGAAGGCAATGTTATTGTGCCCTTCGAGCCGGCCGTACCCCAAGAGACCTCACTGCAATTTCAACGCTACAGCGACGTTAAGCCCCTTACGGCCAGCGCCTACGTGCAGGACAAAATCGAGTTCGAAAACTTTATTGTCAACGTAGGCTTACGCTTCGATTACTTTGATGCCCGTACGCCGGTCCCCGCGGATCCCTCAGATCCGAACATCTATTTCCCCTTCAAGAAAATCCACATCTATAAAGACCTCAACGGCGACGGGGTCATTACGGTCGACGAAGAGCGGGAAGATAACCGCTTTACGCTCGAAGAACGCGAAGCCTTCTGGTGGAAGTATCCTAAGCCAAAGTTGCAGCTTTCTCCGCGATTAGGCATTGCTTATCCTATCACCGAAAGCGGCGTGCTGCACTTTTCCTACGGCCACTTTCTCCAAATTCCAACGCTGAATTTGCTCTTTGCCAACTACGGCTACAAAATTCCCAACAATTCTGGATCGTACGGCCCCTATGGGAACCCTGACCTGGATGCCCAGCGGACCGTTATGTACGAAATCGGCTTCAAACAAGGCATCGGACCGTTTGTGATAGACGTAACGGCCTATGCCCGCGACGTACGCGACTGGGTTTCCACGTCTACCCCGATCGAGACCGAGATCCCTGGCGTGGTCTATGTGATCTACACGAACCGGGACTACGCTAGCACGCGGGGCGTAACAGCTACGCTTTCCCGCCGCTTTGAAGCTGGTTGGGGCTTTGACTTGAGCTATACCTACCAGGTGGCCGAAGGCTCAAACTCTAACCCAGAGGAAGAATTCTTCGCTCGCCTTGGCAACCAACAACCTTCGCTGGCGCTTTTACCCCTCGACTGGGATCAGCGGCACAAGGTTGCTGCTTCGCTTTACCTGGGCGGCAGACACTGGGGGGCATCACTACTGGGCATCTGGGGGTCAGGCTTCCCATATACGCCGTCCTTCCCCGAAGCCGCAATTACCGGGCCTAACGTACCGCCGGCCTTTCCACGCAACGCGCGGCGCATGCCTTCAACCTGGCAGCTCGACCTCTACGTGTATCGGGACTTTGAAGTGGCTGGCGTGCGCCCACGCCTGTTTGCCCAGGTCTATAACCTGCTTGACCGCCGTAATCCTGTGGCCGTCTTTGGCGATACTGGCCGGCCCGATGTGACGCTGCCTCAGCAGCAAGCCGCTTCGTTCGACCCCGGCTACTTTGTCCGGCCCGAACACTACAGCGAACCCCGCCGACTCCACATAGGACTTGAACTGCAGTTTTGAGTGTTATGCGCTTGATGTGTAAACGCTTAACCTTTGGACTACTGGTCGGGTTAATCACAGGGTCCATCAGCCATTGGGCTTATGGACAGGAAATTGAACGCCGACATGTGCCCAGCCAGGAACGCGTCGATCCACTGGAGCGCCGGCGCGACGATATCGACGGCAATAACGTCCGTGCTACCATCACCAACTGGCTGCAAACAGCGCAGTCAGGCAACCCTGGAGATTTCTGGTACGAGTGGCCCAAAAACACGCGCCGCATCTACGTAGCGCTCACCCAGCTTTGGGTTGGCGCCCAGGTAAAGGCCAATACGGGCACCAACCCAGGACAGACGCTCTACATTGTGGATGTGGCCGATTTCCGCCAGAATCGCTTTGGCGGTACCAACTCCTGGACGTTTGAGCCGATCAAGGGCTACGTCAATCCGGCCGGTAGCGCCTATGGCATTGCCCAAAGCGATGAGCCCGATAGCTGGCCACCTTTCTGGCCCGATAAACTGGCCGACCGAAACGACCCCGGCTGGCGCGGCTCCTGGAACGGCTTTTTTGGCAAAAACATCTTTAACGCCGATCAAGAGTTCTTCTTTAAGGCTGGGGACGATCAGTATGACCGTTACCTTAGCGCCTATCGGCCCGACTCTACAGATCCCTCACGTGGCGGCCTAGGGCTTATTGTGGATTCCCGAATTATGGCCTGGAGCCAGATCCTAATTGACGATGTCGTCTTTTTGCTTTACGAAGTTAAAAACGACGGCACCGAAGACCTCGAACGTGTCGGTTTTACGATCTGGCTGGCTGACTGCGTAGGTGGCGACTGCGGAGACGACATCCCGTTTTTTGACATCCTTGAGGACGTCGCGTTTATGACCGATCGCGACGGGGTAGGGGATCAAAACTTTGGCACTGATCCTGTCGGCGTAGCTGCCTTTGCCTTCCTGGAAACACCAGGCAATGCCCTCGACCGCATCGACAACGATGCCGACGGCTCGACGGGCAATCCAGACTGCACCGTGGCCGAATGCAATAGCCCAGTGGTACGGGCTGAGTTCCTGGAGGGGGAGGACCCGCTCAACGGGATCGACGATAATGGCAACGGCTTGATCGACGAAAATGCCTCCCATATCCCCTTTACAAACGAGCTAGGCTCTAGCCCAGGGGTTGGTTTTGCTGATGGCATCGATAACGATGGCGATGGCGAAGAAGGTAGTTCTGTTGTTACGCAGGAGATGATCGACCAGGCCGCGTCAGATCGTTGGCGGCGCTGGCCCCCTGCTTTTGAGGCCGATCCTTTCTTTGATCAGCTTGTCGAAGGTGTTCGCTTGCGCGATCTGCCCGGGTTTGAGCGGGTGCGGGTACACCTGGTCGATGTGAGTTCAGAAGACCTAGGCATGAAGTTCAAAGACGGCATCGACAACGACGATACAGCTGCCAAGGACCCCTGTCGCGGTGAGCCGGGTAGTCCCCGCGTCACCCAGGAAATGGTCAACCAGGCCGCGCAAGATCCTTACGGTCGCTACCCGGTCTTTGTGCGCCGCAACGGTCGCTTGCAATGGTGCACCATCCTGCATCAGGTAGGGCCGGAAGACCTAGGTAAACCCTACAAAGATTGCCTGGACAACGACGGCAATGGGGCCGTTGACGAAGGGATCGACGAGAACATCGACGAGATGATCGATGAGCGCCGCGATGATGGTATCGACAACGACGGCGACTGGAACCTGCTGCGCGACGACACGGGACTTGACGGCGTTCCCAATACGGGAGATCCAGGAGAAGATGATAGCTGCCCTACTTCGGGAGCAGGTACATCTTTCCCAGGAGAGCGCAACATCGATAAGACCGACGTGGCAGAGTCTGACCAAATCGGCATTACCAACGTGCGCATCTTCCCAGCCGGTTCGCTCAACCTGACGCAAACTCCGGACCAGACGCTGTTTAATCGGTTTATGATACCAGGTTTTCTGGATCTAGAACGCCCACCGGCTGGGGATAACGACTTAGCGGTCTCCAGCGGTCTTTTCCCCCTGACAGCAGGTCAAATCGAGCGCATCTCGCTGGCGGTCATTCTGGCTGCCAATCGCAGCGAAGCCCTTAAGGGGCGGGATTATGCACTGAGCGCCTATGCCGAAGACTACCAGTTTGCCCAGGCGCCGCTTACGCCTACCGTAGTAGCTGTGCCCGGCGATGGCCGCGTGACGCTTTACTGGGATAGCAAAGCCGAAGAATCCGTCGATTCCTATTTGGAAAGCATCGGTCTTGATGGCCGCGACTTTGAAGGGTACCGGATTTACCGGGCTACCGATCCTGCTTTTCTAGATGCCCTGGTGATTACCGACGGCTTTGGTAACCTAACCTTCCGCAAGCCGATCGCCCAATTTGACCTAAAAAATGGCATTACGGGCTTTCATCCCATCGATATCAATGGGATCAAGTTCTACCTAGGCAATGACAATGGCATTCGACATGTGTTCGTCGACACAACGGTCACCAATGGGATCACGTATTACTACGCGGTGACAGCCTACGACCGCGGAGTGGCCGAAATCAATATTGCACCCACCGAAACGCCTATCCGCATTCGACGGCTACCTGACGGAACGATCCAAACTGGGCCCAACGTGGTGCGTGTGACCCCTACAGCGCCCGTGGCTGGCTATCGCAACGCAGAACTGGAAAACGTAGACGGCTTTTTGCCGCGCGTAGCCGGTTTTACCACAAGCCGCATTGCGTATCAGATTATCGACCCACGGGCTGTGCGCGAAGGCGCCCGCTACCGTATTGTGTTCGAAGACACCCTGATTGCCGGTACACGTACCACACCCGACACGCTCACGACGAAGAACTTCTCTCTGATCGATATTACGGACGCTGCGCGCCCCGATACGCTCATCCGGCGCTCCACAGCCTTTAAACCAGGCCAGGAGGTGCCCATAGTAGACGGCTTCCAGCTCATCTTTTTCCCAGATCCCTATGTCGTGCAAGATCGCGCAAGTTCGGGCTGGAACAACCCAGACGTATTTGCGCCGGTAATGGAGCCTTTTGTGCAGCCTCCTTTCATCAAGGGGCTGCGCAATCCCGCCGATTACCGGATTGAGATTGTGGCCGACGGCTCGGTCATGTCGGAGCCGCTTCGCATCGGAGCACAAACCATCCCTGCACGGCCTACCAACGTCCGCGTCATCAACATCGCTACCGGTCAGCCTGTAAAGTTTGCTTTCCTGGACCGCGACAATACCGACGGCGGTGTGCTTTCGACCACTCCCGCGCGTTTTACAGCCAGTCCAGGAGCTAATCCTCCCGCGAGCGACTTTTTGGTGCTGATCGAGCCCTTACCGGATGGTCGTGAAGGGGTAACCTGGCGTATTTCGCTGGACTTTACCCAATCCGACCGGCGTAATCCGCGCGAAGGCGATGTAGCCACGCTCATTACGCGCAAGCCATTCCTCTCCAGCGACGTTTTTGAGTTTACGGCTAAAGGTCCGACCGTAGATCGAGAACGCGCACGGCAGCTTTTAGACCAGATTCAGGTTGTGCCTAACCCCTACATCGCTACCAACCGGTTTGAAGCGCAAAACCCCTTCACCACGGGCCGAGGACCTAGGGCGATCCACTTTATTCACCTGCCTCCGCAAGCTACCGTGCGCATCTTTACGGTAGGAGGACGGCTGGTGCGCACATTGCGCTTAAATGAAGGGGCAAACGATGGATTGGACGCTGCTTCGCTACTTAATGGAACGCTCGTGTGGGACCTGCTCACCGAAGATGGACTGGAAGTATCCTACGGCGTCTATCTCTATCACGTGGAAGCGCCAGGTATCGGCGAAAAAACCGGAACCTTCGCGATTATCAAATAAGCACCATGCGTGGACATACATCGATTGGGGTGGTTTTGGGCCTGCTGATGCTGGCCACTAGGCCGGTGCAGGCGCAGTTTGCAAGTGAGACGCGTACGGTCACGCGCGCAGGCACAGCTGCAGCCGAGTTTCTGAGCATTCCCATTGGCGCACGGGCTACAGCTATGGGTAACGCCCTAAGCGCTTCGGTCAACGATCCTACGGCTATCTATTGGAATCCAGCTGGGCTGGCCGGCCTGACGCAGGGAATGTTCACGGCCGAGCATGCCGCATGGCTGGCCGATATTGCGCTGAACTACGTGGCTGTAGCCGCACCGCTAGGAGCTGGCACCGTGGGCGTAGCTGTTACTGCCCTACGCACACCAGAAATGGAGGAGACCACCGTCGAGCAACAAGAGGGCACAGGCCGCACTTTCACGGCTGCCTCGTATGCCTTCGCGCTAAGTTACGGCCGGGCGCTTACCGATCGTTTTTCGATCGGCGGCTCGCTAAAGTACATCACAGAGCGCATCTCTTACTCGACAGCCACTGGCCTAGCGCTCGACCTCGGGACACTCTTTGTAACACCCTTCTGGGGCATTCGCCTGGGCGCTGCGATTACCAACTTTGGCACCAAAATGCGCATGCAAGGTGACGATTTACTAACCATTGTCGATATTGACCCCAGTAGCCAAGGCAACAACACCAGCAACCGTGCTGAGCTGCGCACTGACCCTTTTGACCTTCCCCTAACCATGCGCATTGGCTTGGCTGGGGAGGTCTTTCAGCGCAACGGAAGTCGCCTGACGCTGGCTGTCGATGCCCTCAGCCCTAGCAACAGTAGCCAGTATGTGAACGTGGGCGCCGAGCTGGGCCTACTGGGGGACCTCATCCTGCTGCGTGGAGGCTATAGCGAACTGTTTCTAACCGACAGCGCACATACCTTCTCCTTGGGTGGGGGACTGCGCTATCGCTTTGGTCCGTTGCAGTTGGCCTTGGATTATGCCTACGAAGGTTGGCGCTACTTCGACGGCGTCAACCGCTTTACCCTGATGGTCGCCTTCTGACCATAAACCCCACAAACCAACCGGTGAAACTGCCATGGTAAGCGCTACCAGAAAACTCGGCAGCCGCCTTAGCTTGCTGTTGCTCGCAACAGCGCTCATGGCTGGCAATGCGCTGGCGCAGCGCACGGTGACGCTCCGCCTGAACACGGCCACCTTGCCCGACACTACGGGCACGGCCGATGGACTCATTCAAGTGCGTGGCCAGATTACAAACCAGGACTGGCCCTTTACGCTGCCTGATGGAAACGTAATCTCCTGGGACGACCGCACTACGCTTAGGCCCACCAACCTCGGCGGCGATTATTGGCAAATCAGCTTCCAAATCCCAGAAAATGAACGATTGGAGTTCAAATTCTTCTCCAGCCAGGCCGAAGCGGTAGGCATCGGTGGCTGGGAAGATGGCGGAAATCATGTGCTTGCAGCCGGTAGCGGCGACACGACGCTGGTGCTCCATTATTTTGAGAAGGGAGCAGATCGGGACTATAGCTGGCGGCCCTGGGTACAAAAGCCAGACACCGTCGCAGTGTGGTTCCGCGTCTACGTGAGCACTGAGGAAGGCGCAGCCGATGGCTACGACCCCCAGGCAGCCAACATTGTGGTTGGCGTGCGGGGTGACCCGCTCAATAATGCTGGTCCGCTGGACTGGAGCACGACAAAGGTAATCCTGCAACGCGAATCCAACGACATTACCAAACCGGGCTACCACCTCTTTTCTGGTGTAGCTTACTATCCCGCTTCGCTGGCCGGCACGCGCCAGGAATACAAGTTCTTCATTGAGCCTAATGGTTGGGAAGAAGGTAGGCTCACAGGGAACCGCTCCTTTGTGATTCCGGCACAAGACACCACGCTGCACTGGGTCTATTATGGCAATACGAAGCCCGTCGACCTGACCGGCGTGCGTCGCGTCACTGCTGAGGTGATCTTTACGGTCGATATCGATCCTCTAGTGGGGGCTGGCCTTTTTGACAAGCAGCGTGGAGACACGATTATTGTACGGGGTGATTTCAACGGCTGGGGGAACTGCCTGGAAGTAGGCAACCCAGATGCTTGCGCTCTGTTCGAGTCGGTCGATCCTACCCAATACACGACTTCGATCCCGCTAACGGCCTTCACTGGCACCCAGTTCAAGTACAAATTCTATGTGGACTATGCGCCTTCAGACTGGCCACAGGGCTGGGAAGAGCCGCTAGACTACGGCGGTAGCGACCGACGGTTTGTGTTTACGGGAGATGACCCGCTCGACCTAGGTATCCAGTTCTTCAACGACGTGCGGGAGGGCAATGTGATCCCTTCTGGAACGCAGGTCGAGGTGACCTTCCAGGTTGATATGAATCCGGCGCTCACCTTCCGGGTTAAGCGGGCCTTTGATCCGCAAAAAGACAGCGTGTATGTGGTTTTTGAAGACCCACTTTGGCGGTTAACGCAGGCCCGTCCGCGAGGACTAAGTGACCTTCAGCCGCTGCTGCTTGCAGACGAAAACGGCGATTTGATCTACACGGGCACGCTGACGGTGAGTGGACCGACCTACAATGGCGTTGGCTTCCGCTATCGCTACGGTAATATGCTGGATGGCTTTGTTGACGAAGGGGAAGGCGGCTTTGGCCCCGGTCGTCGGCGCTACCAGTACATTCTGCCTTCGGCAGCCAAGAACTGGCCGAGTGCCTATACCATGCCGCTGGTCGCGTTCCAGGAAAGCGGTGCGCTTCCCTTCGAATGCAATCCGACGGCCAATGTAGCCTCGCTTCCGCAAGACATCCAGGATCTCTGCTATGAGGCCGGCACGTCGCCGACCGCAGTTGAGCCAATAGCGGGCAGCCGGCCTGAGCGGTTTGCGCTTGGGCGGAACTACCCGAATCCGTTTGCCGATCGCACCACGTTCGAGTATGCCCTGCCCGAGACGCAGCCGGTGCGCGTGCGCGTCTATGACTTGCTTGGACGGGTAATTGCCACGCTGGTCGATGAGGTGCAGCCAGCAGGCACTTACCGCGTCACGTTCGAGGCTGCAGGCTTGTCGAACGGCGTCTATATCTATCGGTTGGAGACGCCTTCGGGGATCTACGCGCAGAAAATGATGATCGTCCGGTAAACCGGATGCCGTGAGGGCGGGGTCGGGGTTTGATAGGTCCGGCGGCCCCGATCCCGCCCATTTTTATCCCAAAAGCACACAAGGCCTTCGGTGGGCTTAACGCGAAAGCATAGGCATGCGTAGGGTTTTTGTTGTACTGCTGCTTTGGACCTGGGTGCTCCCCAGCGCAGCCCAGGTGGTTTGGACCGATCCCGTGGTGGTGCGGCTAGACCGACCCGTTACAATTTACTTCAACGCCAAAGAAGGTACTGGCGGACTGGCCGGCTACACCGGCGACGTTTATGCACACACCGGCGTCATCACCAATGAAAGTCGCACCGACACCGACTGGCGCTACGTGAAAGCCAACTGGGGCCAAAACCGTGCGGACATCCGCATGGAACGCATTGGAGAGGACCTCTACCGCCTCCATATTGAGGACATCCGGGCCTATTATCAAGACTATTCCGCCACGCCTCCAGCAGGTGCTTCGCCGTGGGACAACATCTATGATGAACAGATCCGCAAACTGGCGTTTGTCTTTCGGAATGCAGACGGCTCGCGTGAAGGGAAAGACGTGGGCGGTCGTGATATTTTCGTAGATGTCGCATCACCGGGATTGGCTGTTAAGTTCGCTGCGCCTAATGTGACCCCCTTGCGCCCGCTGATTGCGCCACGCGACACGACTGTTGCCGTCGTTGCTGTAGCCGATCCAGGCACCGGTGCCACCTTAACCGCTCTAAGGCTGTTTGTCAACGGTAGTGAGGTGGCGCAGACGACCAGCGACACGCTGCGCTATGCGCTGACGCTCAGCGCGCCTGGCCGCTTCGATGTGTGGGCTGTGGCCGAAAACGCACTAGGAGAGGCCGACACTGCCAAGTTTTATGCGGTACGCAACCCGTCGATTGTCGATCAACCTCGCCCACCGGGCATTGAAGACGGCATCAACTACGATCCAAACGACCCTACGCGGGTTACGCTTTCGCTCTATGCACCAGGCAAAGCTTTCGTCTATGTGATTGGCGATTTTACCAACTGGGAGGTGGATCCTGCTTACTTCATGCACCGGGATGCGCCGCGTCCCGATAGCGTCCACTGGTGGATCACCATCGATGGTCTAACCCCTGGGCAGGAGTATGCTTTTCAGTATTTTATCGACGGCGAACTGCGCCTGGCTGACCTGTTTGCCCATAAGGTACTCGATCCCTGGAATGATCCGTTCATTCCAAGCAGTACCTATCCAAACCTCAAACCCTATCCCACAGGAAAAACTCAGGGTATCGTAGCGGTGCTCCAGCCCGGCGCACCGAGGTACACATGGCAGGTAACCAACTTTGAGCGACCACCAGCCCACGAACTGGTGATCTATGAGCTGTTGGTACGCGACTTTGTAGCCAAGCATGATTACGCTACGCTTATCGATACGCTCGACTACTTAGAACGCCTGGGCATTAATGCCATCGAGTTGATGCCCGTGGCCGAGTTTGAAGGCAATGTGAGCTGGGGCTACAACCCTGCCTTTCATTTGGCTCCCGACAAGTATTACGGTCCCGCCGACGATCTAAAACGCTTTATTGACGAGTGCCATCGCCGCGGTATTGCGGTAATCCTTGATGTGGTCTACAACCATGCTACAGGCAGTTCCCCCCTGGTGCAGCTCTACGGTCCTACAGCCAGCAATCCGTTCATTAACATCCCAGCCCGCCATCCCTTTAATGTCTTTTATGACTTAAACCACGAGCATCCTTATATCCAATACTGGCTCGATCGGGCCAACCGCTATTGGCTAGAAGAATTTCGCGTAGATGGCTTCCGTTTTGACCTCTCAAAAGGCTTTACGCAAAGGTATACAGGTAACGACGTAAGTGCTTGGAGCGCTTATGATGCTTCCCGCATTCGATTGCTGAAGCGCATGGCCGATGCCATCTGGTCGGTCGATTCTACAGCCTACATCATCTTGGAGCATTTTGCAGATAACCAAGAGGAGAGGGAACTGGCTGCCTACGGACGAGATCGCGGCCGCGCGGGCATGTTGCTCTGGCATAACCTCAACCGGCCGTTTAGCCAGAGCGTAATGGGCTACTTAAATGATCTAACTTTCTCGTCGGACCTGACCGCAATCTACTTTAAAAACCGCGGTTTCCCTTCGCCAAATTTGATTGCCTATATGGAAAGCCACGATGAGCAGTGGCTCATGTATCGCATGCGGGTCTATGGGGCGCAGCAGGGGAGTTACGATATACGGCAGCTTCCGGTGGCGCTCGATCGGCTAAAGCTCGCTGGAGCGTTTTTCTTTACGATACCAGGACCCAAGATGATCTGGCAGTTCGGTGAGCTGGGTTATGGGTATGGCGAGCGTGGCGAGCAATGCTTGGAGGGTGCCGGAGATCGTTGCCCATCCATTGCGCCTGGCCGCGTTGATCCGAAACCCATTCGTTGGGACTACCGAAGCGACCCGCTGCGGCTTAAGCTGTACAAAACCTGGGCCGAGCTGCTCAAGCTTCGGCGCACGTACGCTGTGTTTCGGAGTCCGGATACGCAAGTGCGTCTGCGGTTGCAGCACGGCGTGCCCGGTCGTTGGATTTCGCTGGCGCATCCGGAGCTGAGTGTGGTTGTCGTGGGCAACTTCGGCCTAGAGCCCCTTGCGGTTACGCCTACGTTTCCCCAAACAGGGACGTGGTACGACTATTTCCGCGGCGACTCGTTGGAAATAAGCGACCCGAACACGTCCATTAGCCTGCTGCCTGGAGAGTTCCGGCTCTACACAAATCGCTATGTGGGGCAGGCCGAGCCTGGGCTGATTACCGTAGGGCTAGATCTCTTACAGCAGGAAGGGCGGCCGACGCAGACGCGGCTTGAAGCCCCCTTCCCCAATCCGTTTCGGGTGAGCACCACGCTGACCTATGCCCTTGCAGAGCCAGGGCCGGTACGCCTTATCGTCTATGATCTCCTAGGCCGTCGCGTAGCCACCCTCGTGGATGCGCTACAGCCGGCCGGTTTGCACGAAGTGGCTTGGACGCCTACCGCGTTAGCCTCGGGCGCATACTTGGTCCGGCTCGAGACAGCCGCGCGCATCGAAACCCGTTTTGTCCTGTATGCCCCTTGATCCCAACCTGCTAGAATTATGCGTCAAGCCTCCTTCCTTGTTGCACTGCTGCTTGTCGGATGTGCAATGCAAGCCCCGAAAGAAGCTAACGTACCCGATTGGGCTGCCGATGCCATTTGGTATCAAATTTTCCCCGAACGTTTCTGGAATGGCGACACGACGAACGATCCTACCCGCGCTTCGCTTGAGTACCCGCCGGCCCTGCCAGCTGCGCCAGCCTCATGGCGTCTTTCCCCCTGGACGGGCGACTGGTATGCACGAGACGACTGGGAGCGCGAAATGGGTGAAGACTTCTACGAAAGCTATGCCGTTTTCCATCGGCGCTATGGAGGCGATCTGCAGGGCGTGATCGATCGGTTGGACTATCTCAAAGATCTGGGTGTTACAGCACTTTACTTTAATCCCGTATTTTATGCCCGCTCGCTCCACAAATATGACGGCAATACGTTTCACCACATCGATCCTTACTTTGGGCCCGATCCCGAGGGCGATCTGGCTCTGATGGCCCAAGAAACCGAGGATCCGAGCACCTGGCATTGGACCGCAGCTGACCGTCTTTTTTTGCGCCTGATCCAGGAAGCCCATGCGCGCGGCATGCGCGTAATCATCGATGGCGTCTTTAATCATACGGGGCGCGACTTTTTTGCCTTTGCAGATCTACGGGCACGGCAGCAGGACTCCCCCTATAAAGATTGGTATATTGTTCGCCGTTTCGATGACCCGGCCACACCCGACACGAACGAGTTTGACTACGAAGGTTGGTGGGGTGTCAAGACGCTGCCGGTTTTTGCCGACAACGCAGCAGGTACGGACCTGCATCCAGGACCTAAGCGCTATATTTTCCACGCGACAGCGCGCTGGATGGACCCCAACGGCGATGGCGACCCCTCAGATGGCATCGACGGTTGGCGGCTCGATGTAACAAACGAGGTGCCTGTGGGCTTTTGGGCCGACTGGAATGCCTACGTGCGCCAGCTTAACCCGAACGCCTACACCGTCACCGAGCTTTGGCAGGATGCCCGTGATATTATCGTTCAGGGCGGTTTTTCTGCCACAATGAATTACTTTGCTTTCGCTTTTCCGGTGAAAGCCTTCTTGATCGATTACGGTCTGGATGCGCCGGCTTTTGCGCGTTTGCTGGACGAGCGGCGCAGCCGCTATCCGCTGGCGGTACAATATGCAATGCAAAACCTAATCGATTCGCATGATACCGATCGCTTAGCCTCGATGATCGTCAACCGTGATCCAGCACATATTCGCCGGGAGCAGTTTGGGTACGATCGTCACAACTCTCCGCGACACAACCCGGACTACAAGGTGCAAGCCCCCGATGCCACTGCGCGAGCGATTCAGCGCCTGGTGGCGCTCTTTCAGATGACATACGTTGGTGCACCCATGATCTACTACGGCACAGAGGCTGGTATGTGGGGTGCCGACGACCCCGACGTTCGCAAGCCGATGGTCTGGCCCGAGCTGCAGTACGCCGACGAAGTCTCAGATCCGCTGGGAAGGCCTCGGCAGCCCGATCCCGTGCGGTTCGACAGCACACTGTTTCAGTTTTACCAGCAGGCTATAGCTTTACGAAAACAATCGCCTGCGCTGCGGCGCGGAACGTTTTCAGTTCTTATGGCTGAAGGAGGCCTGCTGGTTTTCCAGCGCACGCTCGACAAAGAAAAGGTGCTGGTGGTGCTGAACCGCGACGAAACAGACCGGCAAGTCACTTTGCCACTGCCAGAAGCAGCTCGCTATCGCGTGCAACTGGCTACAGTGCCCAACGGCTACGCCGTGCATGCGGCTGCCGACACCCTGCACCTGAGGCTGCCGCCGCTGACTGGACTGGTGCTGCAACAGGAGTAAGGTGCATTGTACCCTTCTGCCTGTTGCCGCGGGCTGCACCCGTCGTTTGAGAGCAAACCTAACGCGCGCTTCGGCGTATGCTTCCCGCGCCATCCACAACCTTGGGAGTCGGGATGCCGGAGCAGGGTGCGCTGTTTGCGAACATTCGCCTGTTACCCTTAGGGCGATTTTGGACCATTCCGAACATTTTGAGTCTGCTGCGCCTTGTTTTGGCGTTTCCGCTGGCCTATTTGGTGCTGACGCGCGGCCCGCTATCCTGGGTTTTGGTGCTAGCGCTGCTGGCCATTGTCACCGACTGGTTTGATGGCCGCGTGGCTCGCTGGTCCCATACCGTCTCAGAGTGGGGTAAGGTGCTCGATCCGCTAGCCGACAAGGTGACGGCCGGGTTGGTATCGATGGCGCTGGTGGTACGGGGCGACTTACCGTTTTGGTTTTTTGCGTTTGTGGTATTGCGTGATGCGCTGATTGTGCTGGGCGGCGTACTGCTGGCCCATCGCACGCAGCGGGTCTACATGAGCATTTGGATTGGCAAAGTAGCTGTGACCGTACTGGCCTTGACAATGCTGGCTGCATTGCTTGGGGCTGATCCACCAGTGTTTCGCTTTTTGCTTTGGGTTTCAGTGGTACTGCTGGGCTATTCGTTTTTGCGCTACGTGATTCGGTTTGTGCGCGCTTGGTCTGCGGCACCCCCCGCAGCCGCTTTGGCGTCTACAGAGGTATCGTAGGCTATGGGCTTTTTGGATCGGTTTAAGAAGCAAGACCAGGAACGTCTGGAGTCAGGCCTGGAAAAAACCCGTTCCAGCCTGCTTGGTAAGCTCGATCGCTTGATCCGAGGTAAGGACCGGATCGACGACGAGGTGCTTGATCAGCTTGAAGAACTCCTAATCACCAGTGATGTAGGGGTAAAAACCACCTTGGAGATTATTCGGCGTGTTGAAGCCCGGGTAGCACGCGACCGATACGTTTCGACCAAGGAGCTTTATGCCCTCATTCGGGACGAAATTGCGGGCCTGTTGCTCGACCATGCTTCGGAGCGCCCAGCCGATTTTGAAGCCCCGCTGCCGCATAAGCCGTATGTGATCATGGTTGTGGGAGTTAATGGGGTAGGTAAGACCACAACCATTGGTAAGCTGGCCTACCGCTACCGCGAAGCGGGTAAAAGTGTACTGCTGGGTGCAGCCGATACGTTTCGGGCTGCAGCTATCGAACAACTCGAAATCTGGGCCGAGCGAGCTCAGGTGCCGCTCATTAAACAGCACCCCGGAGCCGACCCTGCAGCAGTGGCCTTCGACACGCTGGCTGCTGCCAAAAGCCGGGGTGTTGATGTGGTGATTATCGATACCGCTGGACGTTTACATACCAAAAGCGGCCTGATGGAAGAGCTGGCAAAGATCCGGCGCGTTATGGCTCGCCAGGTCGAAGGCGCCCCGCATGAAGTCTTGCTGGTCCTGGATGCCTCAACGGGCCAAAACGCCCTTCGGCAAGCGGAAGAGTTTACCAAAAGCGTTGAGGTAACCGGCCTTGTGCTCACCAAGCTGGACGGTACGGCCAAAGGAGGCATTGTGATCGGCATCTCTAATGAGTTCCAAATCCCAGTGAAATACATTGGCGTAGGCGAAAAAATCAGCGATTTGCAGGTGTTTGACCGGCGACAGTTTGTCGAAGCGCTGTTTGGTCGCGTATTGGTCTAGAAAGAGATTCTGCAATCTCCTCTTTGTGCGGTTCAGCTGCTTTTTTGAACGGTTGATAGGGTATGCCTAACCGTTGACCCATCTTACTACGTGACATGAGGCATTCGTAACGATAATTGAGCAATAAAGCGGAATGCAACGCGTTTTATTGCCGTCAAGCGTGCAGTAGATGGGTTAACGATGAAACGCTGGGCTGTCTTTTTGGGGCTCTGGTGGGGACTCTCGGCGGGAATGCTGCAAGCGCAGCCCGAAGCCCCCTTTGCGATCGAAGCCATTCATACAGTAGCACCAGCACCGCCCGGGCAGCGCTGGGTTGATCTTTACGTGCAAGTCCCTTATGCCACATTGCAGTTTCTACGCATCGAAGGTGGATTTAGTGCTACATATGCACTGCTGGCCGAAGTGTATCGGCTAGAAGCTGGCGACCAGCGGCGTTTTGTTGCTCGCGAGAGCTGGCAGCGTAGTGTAACAACGGCTGACTTTGCAGCAACGCAAAGCCCTGAAGCCGCTGACCTTTCAACCCGCTCGTTTATCCTTCCGCCTGGACGCTACCAAGTGGTGGTGCAACTGGAGGATCGGGCAACGCAACGCCTAATTACCCGAACACTGGATGTGCAGGTGCGGAGCCTAGAGTCTCCAGTAGCGCTGAGTGATCCGTTACTCCTGAAAACCTACACTCCTGACCGACAGCAGTTGGTGCCTTATGTGGGTGCAGTGAGTGCAATAGCCGCGCGCACGCTGCCCATATTTTATGAGCTTGCCGCTCGGCAGCGGCAAGCGGGACGCGTCGTCTATGAGCTGCTGCGTCTTGAACAAAGCCGGGGCTGGCCTATCGTGGGACCGCTTTTAGGCCTGGGCCGTGCAGAAAACTATGTGCTGCTAGAGCAGCAGGTAGAAGTCCTTACGTTGCCTGCAGGCCGCACGGCGCGCCTTTATCCGCTTGAGCTTAAGGAACCCTTAGACCCTGGGGCCTACCTGCTGCGTCTTCGCGTCGTGGCCGAAAAGGGTGAGCTATTGGCTGCCGTGGAAAAACCGTTTACCGTGTTCTGGAACCCATTGATGGCCTACGTGCAGGATCTAGACGCGGCAATCGACCAGCTCCGCTACATTGCTAAAGCCAAAGAGCTGACTTACATCCGCTCTGGCAAAACGCCCGAGCAACGCTGGCAGCGTTTTCTGGAATTCTGGAAAAAACGTGATCCCACGCCTGGGACGCCACGCAACGAGCAAATGGAAGAGTACTACACACGCATTGCATTGGCAAATCGTAAGTTTAGCGGGCAGCGACCAGGCTGGCAAACCGATCGAGGGCATATTGTCGTGCTCTTTGGAGAACCCGACTTCATCGAGCGTCGATCGGGAACACAACCCTATGAAATTTGGCACTATCGTCGCTTGGGACGCCGCTTCATCTTCATCGACCAAACCGGTCAGGGCGACTACAAGCTGCTGGAGCCTGTCTGGGACGAACGCTCACGGATCCGCTAAAATTCTGGAATCCTTCTTGCGCAGGCATCGTTCGAGCTACAGTCGAAAAGCGGGGTCTTTCTACTGCCTACCGTGAGCACACTAGGATTTAATACCGGTTACGTTGAAGAGCTGTATCGCCAGTATCTGGAAAATCCGGAAAGCGTAAGCGAAAGCTGGCGGGAATTTTTTGCCGATTACAAACCGGGTGAGTCGTTTGTAGCAGCTCCCGAAATGCGCCCGGGTGCTGAACCAGCGCGCCTCGCATCAGGTGAACGCCCAGGTGGCGACGGCGCTGCACCAGAGCCTGTTGCAGCCGCATTGCCACCTGAAGAGGTCGAAGCCCACCCGCTTCGTGGGCCCGCAGCCCGGATTGTCGAAAATATGGAGGCAAGCCTGGGTATTCCCACGGCGACCTCGGTGCGCACAGTGTCGGTCCGGCTGCTAGCCGAAAACCGGGCGCTTATCAATGACTATCAACGCCATGTGGGTGGGGAAAAGGTGTCGTTTACCCACCTGATCGCATGGGCAGTGGTGCAGGCGCTCAAAGCATTTCCAGTGATGAATGCTACGTTTCGGCGGGATGATGGCACGCCCATGCATGTGCAGCCAAAAACAATTAACCTAGGCATTGCCATCGACTTAGAGCGTCGGGGTAAGCGCACGCTGCTGGTTCCCAACATTAAGCATGCGGAGCGGATGAATTTTGCCCAGTTTCTGGGCGCTTATAACGATATCGTCGCTCGGGCACGAGATGGCCGCTTAGACGTGACGGATTTTCAGGGCACGACCGCAACAATCACAAACCCCGGCATGATCGGTACGGTTATGAGCGTACCCCGCTTAATGCCTGGCCAGGGGGTGATTGTGGGCGTAGGTGCTATCGGCTATCCCGCCGAGTACACGGCTTTACCCGCCGATATGATCAGCCGCCTAGGCCTTTCGCAGGTGATGACGATCACCTCTACCTACGACCATCGCGTCATTCAAGGGGCCGAGAGCGGCGCCTTCCTTGCCTATATCGATGAGCTGCTGCAAGGGCAGCACGCGTTCTATGAACGCGTATTTGCTGATCTGGGCATTCCCTACCAGCCCTATCGTCTAGCTCAAGACACAACGCCCCTTTTGGGCGGGTTGGAGAACGGCCAAGAATTGACCATGATTCAGAAGCAGGCGGCCGTGCTCCAGCTCATCCGCGCTTACCGCGTGCGCGGCCACCTTCAGGCCGACGTTAACCCACTGGGCTACGAATGGAAGTACCATCCTGAACTTGACCCTGCAACCTACGGGCTGACCATCTGGGACCTCGACCGCACGTTTGTCACCGGTGGCTTGGGAGGGAAAGACATCGCCCCCCTGCGAGAAATTCTCGACATTCTGCGCCAGACCTACACGCGCAAGGTCGGTATTGAGTTTATGCACATCTCGGACCCTACCGAGCGCCGCTGGTTGCAGGAACGCATTGAGCCCGTACGTGCGGCTGATCCCATTTCACCCGAGATGCGGCGACGCATCCTCCAAAAGCTCAACGCGGCCGAGGCCTTTGAGCGCTTCTTGCATACCAAATACATCGGGCATAAGCGCTTTTCGCTCGAAGGAGCCGAGTCGCTGATCCCCATTTTGGATGCGATGCTGTCGGATGCGGCCGATCAGGAAGTTGAAGAAGTGGTTATCGGTATGGCCCATCGCGGCCGTTTGAACGTGCTGGCCAATATCTTAGGCAAGCCCTACGAGGTCATCTTCTCTGAGTTTGAAGGCAGCATCGACCCGAACACCATCCAGGGTTCAGGCGATGTGAAGTACCACCTAGGGGCCAAAGGGGTGCACCGCGCCCCCAGTGGTGCTGTGGTCAAAATTACGCTCGCTTCGAACCCCAGCCACCTCGAAGCGGTCGATCCGGTGGTAGAAGGCATGGTGCGGGCCAAGCAAGACCAGCTTCGCCGCCGGCGTGCCGATGCCCCAGGAGGCGATTACTACGACGCGGTGATCCCGATTCTTATCCATGGGGATGCGGCTTTCGCAGGCCAAGGCGTAGTGGCCGAAACGCTCAACCTAAGCCAGCTGCGCGGCTACAAAACCGGCGGTACAATCCACATTGTGATCAATAACCAGATCGGCTTTACTACCACCCCTGCCGATGCCCGCAGCTCAACCTATGCAACGGACATTGCCCGCATGATTCAGGCGCCGATCTTTCATGTTAATGGCGACGATCCAGAAGCCTGCGTACGTGTAGCCCGTTTGGCGCTTGATTACCGGCAGGTTTTCAACAAAGACGTGGTCATCGATCTCATCTGCTATCGCGTGCACGGCCACAACGAAGCCGACGAGCCTACCTACACGCAGCCGCTGCTGTATAAGAAAATCGCCCAAAAACGCTCGGTCCGTAAGCTTTACACCGAAATGCTACTCCGGCGGGGTGACATGAAGCCCGAGGAAGCCGAGCAGATGCTCGACGACTATCAGGCCCGGCTGCAAGAGGCTTTTGAGCGTACGCAACACCTCAAAGAAAAAGACCCCGGCGCCGTGTTGCAACGGTTGCACGAGCAGGCCGAAGAAGAGCCTCCCCTGCCTGAGGTAGAAACGGCTGCCCGTCAAGAAGACCTAGAAGCGGTGGTGCAGGCCTTGGTCCAGCTTCCTGAAAACTTCCACATTCACCCCAAGCTGGAACGGCAGTTTAAGCGACGGGATGTGCTTTTTTACAAAGAAAAGAAAATCGACTGGGCTTTTGCCGAAGCCTTGGCTTTTGGCACGCTGCTCTTGGAAGGTACGCCGGTACGTCTGAGTGGCCAAGATTCGCGGCGAGGTACCTTTAGTCAGCGTCACGCCGTCCTGTACGATCAGGAAACTGGCGAGGAGTACATCCCGCTCAACCATATCCGTGAAGGCCAGGCCGAATTGCTCATCTACGACAGTCTGCTGTCAGAATATGCTGTCTGTGGCTTTGAATACGGCTACTCGGTCGCTTCACCAGAAACCCTAGTGCTCTGGGAGGCCCAGTTCGGCGATTTTGCCAATGGAGCCCAGATTATTTTTGACCAGTTTGTTGCAGCAGCCGAAGAAAAATGGGGTCAGCACTCGGGGTTGGTTTGCCTATTGCCCCATGGATACGAAGGGCAGGGACCAGAACACTCTTCCGCCCGCCTGGAGCGCTTCCTGCAGCTATGTGCTGAGCAGAATATCATCGTGGGCAACCTCACTACACCCGCCAACTACTTCCACGTGCTGCGGCGACAGGCGCGGATGCCGGTTAAAAAGCCGCTCATCCTGATGACCCCCAAGAGCCTGTTGCGGCATCCGCTGGCTGTATCAACACCGGAAGAGCTTTGGAACGGCCGCTTCCATGAAATCTATCCGGCCGAAACCGATCCTGCAGCAACCCGCCGACTTATCCTTTGCACCGGAAAGGTTTACTATGACCTGCTCGAGGCCCTGATGGCGGACGAGATGCGTCGCCATCAGATCGGGCTGCTTCGCATAGAACAACTGTATCCTTTCCCGAAAGCCGCCCTGCAGGCCGAATTAGCCCGCTATCGGGACGTGAAAGAGGTGGTCTGGGTGCAAGAGGAACCGGCAAATATGGGGGCTTGGACCTACATGCAGCCACGCCTAAATGCCCTTTTAGAAACGCTCCATGGCGACTGCAGCCGGCGTGTGCGATATATTGGCCGACCCGAAAGTGCCAGTCCTGCTACCGGCAGTGCTAAAGTACATCAGCTGGAGCAGGAGCGGATCGTGCGTATGGCCCTAAGCTTGGAATAACCCAACCCCCAGAAATAAAAAAGCGACCTACTCCTCCGCAGGTCGCTCCAGCAACGGCTGTAGGTTTGCTTAGGACTGCTGCGAATGCCGACGCGCATTGCGCAGCGCCTTTTGCTCCTCCATCCGGCGTTCCTCTGAAGGCTTAATGTAGTACATATGCTGCCGGTATTCGCGCAGCAACCGGCTGCGGTTGACAGCGCGCTTGAAACGCCGCAGCACGCGATCAATGGGTTCGTTATCGCGAACTTTTATCCCAACACCTGCTCGGGCCAAGGCAATTCCTCCTATTTTGGTTTAGGGTTACAGGTTGTAACAAAGCAGAAGCTGCAACAATCAAAGCGTTAGGAGGTTTCGCCTTCCCCGACGTGAAACCTTGATCAATTCGTAATACTTGCTTATGGCTGTAGCGTTGGTTTTGGCTACGCGCAATCCGGGCAAACTTGCGGAACTTAAAGCACTTTTAGAAGCCTTTCCGGTAGTTCTGCATGCTGCAAGCGATTTCCCAGGAGCCCCTGAAGTTATGGAAGATGCGGCTACGCTCGAAGGCAATGCAGTGCGCAAAGCCCGTGCACTGCAGGAATATACGGGTTTACCTGCTTTGGCTGATGACACAGGACTAGAAGTGGAAGCGCTTGGCGGACAGCCCGGGGTGCACTCGGCGCGCTTTGCCGGTCCTCAAGCAACGGATGCCGAAAACCGAGCACACTTGCTTCGCTTGCTCGAAGGCGTGACCAACCGGCGCGCACGCTTCCGCACAGTCTTGGCTTTTGCGCCAGATGCACAAACACTGCACCTTTTTGAAGGTGTCTGCTCGGGCTATATTTTAGAGGCTGAACGCGGTCAGGGCGGTTTTGGCTACGATCCCCTTTTTGTCCCTGAGGGCTACACGCAGACCTTTGCTGAACTTTCCTTAGAAGAAAAAAACCAAATCAGCCACCGAGGACAAGCCCTGCGTGCATTTGCCCGCTTTCTGGAGCAATGGCTAAACAAGGTTTAGTATGGTTGCCTTAGTACAACGCGTTGCTGAAGCCTCTGTGGAGGTCAATGGACAAATTACCGGAGCCATTGGCCGCGGCTTGCTCATTTTGCTAGGGGTGCACCGTGACGATACGGAGGCTGAGGCCGATTGGCTGGCCCGAAAATGCGCCCATCTTCGAATTTTCCCCGATGAAGAGGGTAAAATGAACCGTTCGCTTAAAGATGTGGGCGGCCAAGCCTTGGTGGTTTCTCAGTTTACACTCTACGGCGACGTCTCGCGCGGCCATCGGCCTTCGTTTACCGAATCGGCCGCGCCGGAAAAGGCCGAATGTCTGTATCAGTACTTTGTCCAACGTCTGGCCCAGGAGCTGGGCCAAACCGTGCCTACCGGTGTTTTTGGAGCTATGATGCGCGTGCACCTGGTGAATGATGGCCCAGTTACGCTCTGGGTGGAACGTAAAGCGATATCTTGCCATGAGGATTAAGCGAGGACCTTGGTTTTGGACTTTTTGCTTGGGGGTCATGGGTGCTTACGGGCAAGCTGATTACGTGCTCGTCGGAGGGCGCCTCTATACGGTCGATCCAGCCCAACCGATTGCCGAAGCCATGGCAGTGCAAGGCGAGCGCATCCTCATGGTAGGGACTAGCGAGCAGGTGCTGGCTGCTTATCCAAACGCGCAACGTATAGATTTGGATGGGTATGTGGTGGTGCCTGGCTTTATAGATGCGCATGCCCATTTGATGGGATTAGGACTAAACCGGATGCAAGCAGACCTGACCGGTACGCGTTCGGTCCAAGAGGTACTTGAACGCCTTAAAGCGTTTGCAACGTCGCTGCCGGAAGGGGCTTGGCTGCTAGGGCGCGGTTGGGACCAAAACGACTGGCCCGTAAAGGCATTCCCTACACGCTACATGCTAGACGCTGCGTTTCCGGATCGGCCTGTATGGCTGGTGCGTATCGATGGCCATGCTGCATGGGCAAATACTGCTGCGCTTCAACAGGCTGCGCCAGAGTTGCTAGCAACGTTTGTGGCCGATCCCCCTGGAGGTCGTATCGTGCGCGATGCCCAAGGCATACCGACAGGCGTGTTCATTGATGCCGCTATGGAACTCGTGGCCCGCCATATCCCTAGACCTACAGAAGCGGTGCTGGAAGAAGCCTTGCAGCGGGCAGTCACTGAAGTGCATCGCTACGGCCTTACGGGTGTGCATGATGCCGGTGCCGACTGGGACACCATTCAACGGTATTGGCGCGCTATCGACCGCGACGCACTCCGCCTGCGGCTGTACGTCATGGTGGATGGCCTAGGCGAAGCCTTCGAGCATATTTGTACTCAGGGGCCAATCTTAGGCTATAAAGGTTATCTGACGGTGCGCTCAGTCAAATTTTACATCGATGGGGCCCTTGGAAGCCGAGGGGCAGCCCTTTTGGCTGAGTATAGCGATGACCCTGAGAATCAGGGTCTATTACGGTACGCACCGGAAGTTTTTGCTGAAATGGTACAGCAGGCCATGCGTTGCGGCCTGCAAGTCAACACCCATGCCATTGGCGATCGGGGTGTACGCGTGGTGCTTGATGCGTACGAGCAGGCGCTGCAAACCTTAGGACGCACCGCTGGCCGGCATCGCGTCGAACATGCACAGGTGATCGCTCCGCCAGATTTTGCCCGATTTGCAGCATTAGGCGTGATTGCTTCCATGCAACCTACACATGCGATCAGCGACATGTATTGGGCCGAAGATCGGCTAGGACCAGAGCGGGTGCGCGGGGCGTACGCCTGGCGTACGTTGCTGCGGCATGGCGCACGCCTGGCTTTCGGCTCTGACTTTCCGGTTGAATCGCCTAACCCCTTACTGGGATTTTATGCAGCTGTGACCCGGCAAGACGCGCAGGGTTGGCCCCCGGGCGGTTGGTATCCCGAGGAACGCCTAACGCGCGAAGAGGCGCTTCGCGCCTTTACACTCGGGGCCGCTTATGCTGCTTTCCAAGAGGATGAGCTGGGTTCACTCACGCCAGGCAAATATGCTGATTTTGTGGTCCTCTCGCAGGACATCATGACGATACCCCCTGAAGAGATTCTGCAAACGCAGGTACTGGCTACCTTCGTCGGTGGCCAGTGTGTGTTTCATCACGAAGCAGCCGCTGGGCTGTGCCCCAAGCTCCCATGAACCTCTTGACAGCCTTGTCCGTTTACTGGGCCAGTATGCGGACGATACTTCTAAGTAGCTCAACAGACGCTGTTACCATCCTATGACGCAGGAACTCCAAGCCCGGGAATACATGCTTACGCACCTGAATCCAGAGGGAGGGGTGCATATGGTAGACGTGTCAGCCAAGTCGGACACCGTGCGTACTGCTGTGGCCAGTGGGCGCGTTGTCCTACCGGCTGACGTATTGCAGGCCATCTTGGCTCATGAAGTACGCAAAGGGGATGTGCTGACTGTAGCGCAAATTGCTGGCATCCTCGGAGCTAAGCGAACCAGTCAGCTCATCCCGCTGTGCCACCATGTCAACCTAACGGGGATTGACCTGGAACTTAAACCCAACGAAGAGACCCATAGCATTGAGATCCGGGCTTTTACCAAGGCGACCGGCCCCACAGGCGTGGAAATGGAGGCGCTAACTGCTGTTGCGGTGGCGGCGCTCACCATTTATGACATGTGCAAATCCCTTTCTAAAGAGATTGTCATCACGGATATCCAACTCTTGGCCAAAACGGGAGGTGCAAGCGGCGACTACCGTAAAGCCCTGCCCCGATAGCCCTAGAGCGTAACTTCTTTAGGGTTGCAAACGTACAGGCGTGTGGTTAGCTTGTAACCCTAGGGGTTTTATCGTTGACCACAGTTATGGAATTGCTCTTTTCATCCGGCCTGATTTTGCTGGCGCTGATTGTCGCCGGCCTATTTTTGTTTTTTTACTTCGTGCCGGTTGGGCTCTGGGTCACGGCTTACTTTTCGGGGGTGCGCCTAAACCTGGTGCGCGACCTGGTGGGCATGCGGCTACGTAAGGTGCCCCCGGCGATTATTGTCAAGCCGCTTATTACAGCCCATAAGGCAGGGATTTATCTGGAAACAGCGCAACTTGAAGCCCACTATCTAGCAGGGGGAAACATTCAAAAAGTGGTCAATGCGCTCATTTCAGCAGATAAGGCCAATATTGATCTAAGCTTTGAGCGGGCTGCAGCCATCGACTTGGCTGGTCGTGATGTGTATGAGGCTGTGCAAGTTTCAGTTAACCCCAAAGTCATTGAAACACCTCCGGTTTCGGCCGTGGCTAAGGATGGCATTCAGGTACGGGCAATTGCGCGCGTTACGGTACGGGCCAACATCGACCGGTTGGTAGGTGGCGCTGGTGAGGAAACCATTATCGCCCGCGTTGGCGAAGGCATTGTCTCGACCATCGGCTCGGCCAACACCCATAAAGAAGTGCTTGAAAATCCGGATCGTATCTCCAAGACGGTTCTGGAAAAAGGCTTGGATGCTGGGACAGCCTTTGAGATTCTGTCGATTGATATTGCGGACGTGGATGTAGGTGAAAACATTGGGGCTAAGTTGCAGATTGACCAAGCCGAAGCCGATTTGCGCGTAGCCCAGGCAAAGGCCGAAGAGCGGCGGGCAGCGGCTGTAGCACGTGAGCAGGAAATGCGGGCACTGGTGCAAGAGATGCGCGCCAAAGTGGTGGAGGCAGAAGCTGAAATCCCTCGAGCCATTGCCGAAGCGTTGCGCCAAGGCAATCTCGGCGTGCTTGATTATTACAACCTGCGTAACATCCAGGCCGACACTGAGATGCGCCGGGCCATTGGGGGTGCCGGTCAGCAGGAAGCGGAAGGGGGCTAAAACTTCACCAGCGCGTTAGCACACCCAGCACTGCTCCCCGACGCGTAAATAGATCATCATTGCTGTAGCTTAACCCTATCGTACCCCCTACCGTTTGCGTCAGGAAGTGCTGGATGCGGCAGGTAACAAAGTAGGTGCGCAGTTGCTTAAGCACAGGGCCTGTATCGACAATTTCTACGCCACGGCCATAGCCGGCTTGCACTTCTACAAAGGAGGTCGGGGAGGTACCGTAACGACGCGCTAAAATGCGTTGGGTCCAGTTGAAATGGCCGACCACGACCGTTACTAAGGCCTGGGTTCGCAGGTACCAGTTGCCTAAGTAACGTCCCGTTGCCAGTCCCCACGTGGTGACCTCCTGATTGGAGAAATGACGATAGCGGAGTGCTACGGCTACTTCCCAAGCCCCAATGCCCTGGTAAAGTTCAAGGTACGGCTCATAAGTGGGCGAAAAATTCGGAGACGGAGCGTATTGCAAGCGCAGGTTACCGTAAGCCTGCGGCCAGAGTGCTGCCCATCCCTCGAGGGCAAAGGCCAGATCTCGGCGCCGGAAGCGTTGTACCGAAGCAAGCTCGGCTAGAAGCGTGGTTTTCGCGAAATGACGTTGGAGTATGGCACTGCTGATTTGCCAAGGAGCGCGCCTGCCGCTAAGCGCCTCGTAAGCGTAGCTTACCTGCGCACCCCATCGGGATGGGGGCTGCTGCGCAATGCCTGTAATTGGCAGGCTAAAAAACAAGCTCAAACAAAAAGCCAGCTTTTGCATAGTTTAGCCCTTTTGAAATCCTTTGCGTTCCATTGTGCCCCAGCCTGTTTGGCCGCGCAGGTATGAAATCGTACCGCGAATGCGATAAAACGTGATGAGCTGACGGTAGCCAAAGCTTTCCAGCAGCGACAACAGTAAAAGCAGGAATAAATCCCGTAGCTGAGGGTAACGGCGAAAAGAGAGTTCTTCTAAACCAACGGCAGCAACCGAAAGCACAGCGCTCATAAGCACGGCAATCCACAAAAAAAGCAGCGCAGCAGCTGGGGAGATATGCCCCGTAATCCCTAGGATAAAAAACACGATGTAGCCTAAAAACTCGATCACAGGGCCAAGCATTTCAAAAAAGAAAAAGTAGGGATAGGCGACCAAGCCAATTCGGCCATAGCGCGGATTAAGCATCAGGCGTCGATGACGTCGCAGCGTGTCGATTAGGCCGCGCTGCCAGCGATCGCGCTGGCGGCCCAGTAGCGCTGTAGTTTCAGGAACTTCGGTCCAAGCAACGGGATCAGGCACAAAGTGGATGGCATAGGGCAAACGCCGCTCGCGGCAATAGCGATGCAAACGCACCGTTAGCTCAAAATCTTCACCCACACTGTCGTGGGCTAACCCGCCAACAGCAACCACCAGATCGCGCCGAAACATCCCAAAAGCTCCGGAGATGAGCAGCATGATCTGAAGTGCATCCCAGCCGACCCTACCCGCAAGAAACGAGCGCAGGTACTCTACCACCTGAAACCGCGCTAGCCATCGTTTCGGGAGACGTACGTCGGCTACCAGCCCATCCTGCACGCGACAGCCGTTGACCACCCGAATGATACCGCCCGAAGCTACCGTATGTACATCTTCCAAAAAGGGACGCACGATCCGCATGAGCGCTTCGGGCTCGAGGATACCGTCGGCGTCTACAATGCATAGCAGTGGGGTACGGCAAAAGTTAATCCCAGCATTGATGGCATCAGCACGTTTGCCGTTTTCTTTGTCGATAACCCACAAGTTCAAGTGCGTCTGGCTCTGATAAACACCGCGTACCGGAGCGGTAGGCAAATGGGCCAAAGGGAAGCGAGGGGCTGGCTGTAGACGATAAGTCGTTTGCAGGACCTCCAGCGTAGCGTCGGTCGAGCCATCATTGACGATGAGGATTTCGTAGTCGGGATACCGTAGTGTGAGTAGGGAGCGGGAAGCCTCGACAATGGTGGCTGCTTCGTTGTACGCCGGTACAATAATCGTTACCGGCGGAGCACCTGCTGTAGCAATCAGGTCATCGATATCCACTGAACTTAGCCGCCGAGCATAGCGATGTAAGCTGCGAAAAGCCAGTAGGCTGGTGATTAGATAGTAAGTGTTCAGGGCTAAAAAGTAGAGCAGTACCACCAATTGAAAAACCGCCAACAGCGGCAAGAACGTCTGCATCATGGCTCTTCCTGGGGCGACTCGTGCAGCACCTGTTCAATGAGCAGTCGGCGTGAAGGGTATTGCTCGGCTAGCTGCGCTAGCAAGCTAAAGGCGTTTTGTCGCTTAAGGGCGCGGGCTGCAGCCAGCGCTACCCAAGGCGAGTCGTCGTGCATGGCTTCAACAAGCAAGGGTAAGCTGCTAGAGTCTCCAATAGTGCCCAAGGTCTGTACTGCCTCTAAGCGAAGGGCTTCTTTAGGATGCCGCAAGTAGGGAAGCAAAATGGTGGCGTGAGCCGGACTACCGCCATGGGCAAGCAGCCGCAACAGCGCAATCGTTAATTCTTCGGGCAGATCCTTTTCCTGAAGCAGCCGAGCAGCAATAAACGCTCCATGAGGGTCGTTAAGCAGGCTGAGCGTTTCGGCTAAAACTGCCCTTACCCAAGACGGGCGCTGCACATTGCTTAGCGCTTGGCGTAGCATAGGCAGGGCCTCAAAACCCAAGCGGCTCAGCAGGGAGGCCAGCAGTGCCGGCGAGCTCTGACTAAAGCGGTGCAGGCGGTCAACAAGGTGCGGAGTAAGGTGTGCGTTTTCGGCTCGTGCAAGCCGGCGGAAAGCTACAAGCGCAACCAGTGGAGCCGGGTCATCCAATGCCTGAAGCAGCACTTCAGACAGATTTTCATCGCTGAGCACACCTAGAATTTGCAAGTAGTAGGCACGTTTTTCCGGACTGCCCCGGTCGATGGCCCGTCGCAGTTGAGGTAGGTATGGCCTTGCCAATCGGCGAAATTGCGCTAGCTCGGTGCCTTTTACCCTGCGGGCAAATCGATACAAAAACGCACAGAACGCCAGTGCTTCGTTGGGCGCTACAATAGCCCATAAGGTTTCTGGAGGTTGTGCTCCGACCAGTACGGCCATGAGCTGCGCCTTCCAGCGCGCTTCCTGGTGTTGCAGGTGCGCTTGTTGCCACTCGTTCCGCCAGCGAAGCAGAACAGCGGCGATGACCATGAGACCGGTCAGCCCAACAAGTACGTAAAAAAAGATCAAGGCGGCCTGGAAAAGCCGATCCCCAAACGTCAACTCTAATAGCTCTTGTGCAATGGCTCCAATCATGCACGCTGTTTATGCCGCCTGTGCTATGCGAATCTCTTGACGGTGAAGCAGTCGGCGAACTCTGGCGCTAAGCTCTACCGGCGAGAAAGGTTTAAGCACATAGTCATCTGCTCCAAGTTCAAAGCCGCGCACAACATGATGCTCTTGGCTAAGGCTGGTCAGCAAAACAATAGGAACCGTCTTATAGGCCGGCTGAGACCGCAAAAACGAAAGGAGCTCAAACCCATCCATGCCAGGCAGCTTGACGTCAAGAATCACCAGCTGGGCTGCATTGGTTTGCGCCCATGCAGCGGCCTCTCGACCATTGGCGAAGACAACAACTTCGTAGCCATCACGTTGCAGCCGGATCTGAATCAGGGCAGCAATATCAGGATCGTCTTCAACAAGCAGGATGCGCGGTTTACTTGCCGAAGGCTCCTGATAGGTGCGAATGGTGCCAGATGTTTTTTGAACCATAAGACATTTTTGGGCTTGTTCTATGAGCAAAACCAGTTGTACTTGTGGCGAGGTAACGGGTACAATGCAGGCCGAAAATGAAAGAACGAGCGATGCGTTTGGGGAGATTTCAAAAGGTTCCAGTTGTAATACGCGAAGCGCTTGCGTTAGCAGTTCCTTGGCTTGTGTAGCCGAAGTATCTGGAAGCAGCAGGCAAAACATATCGGACTCCCAGCGGCCAAGGAAGTCCCCAGGCCGCAGTAGCCGACCAAGTCGCCAAGCCGCCTGCCGAAGGATTTCATCGGCTGCAGCGGTACCGTAGCGTTGGTTGATTTCCGAAAAGTGATCTAAATCAATTAAAGCCAGGCAAAAGGGGGCACCGGTGCTGGCATGTAAGCTGCAAAAACGCGCAAAAGCCTCCTCCAGCATAACACGTCCGGGCAGACCTGTAAGCGGATCGCCACCTTGTTGGAGGAGTGTGCGTTGGAGCAGATTGGCTACGGTTGAGGTTAGCATTGCCGGGTCGAAGGGTTTTTCCAAAAAACCATCAGCGCCCAGCGCATAGCACTCTGCCTTGATGGTCGACGAAGCGCGGCTGGAAAGCAGGAGCACTGGAACGGTGTTGAGGTTGGGCTGTTGACGAATCCAAAGCAGCAGGGAGCGCCCGTCCAAGTCTGGAAGCAGCAGTTCCGTAATAACCAAATGGAACGGTTGCCGGCAGAGCAGCGCTTGTGCTTCTTTAGCCGTTGCAACTAGGGTTAAGCTGCGGTAGGGCGTTTCCAACATGGTCGAAAGCAGAGCCGCACTGTCGACGTCGGGTTCTACCACCAGTATGTGGACGCGCAGTGCGGGGAGCTGTGCAGCTACAGTTTCTAAGGCCTTGCGGGCAGTTTGCAGCACTTCTTGAATGTCTTCTGGCTGCAATGCCTCAGCATGTCTGATGAGATACTGGATCTCTTGGTGCATCGCCGCCACTTCTGGGATGTGCACGTAGGCCGAAAGCAGCTGGGAGGCGCGCACGAGCAGTCGTAAAGCAGTCACTTTAGCCTGGGGAGAAGAGGTGGCTAACTCTAACAGGGCCACTTCCAGACTATCCAATAACAAGACAACTTCTTCCTGTAATGAGGGTATAGGCATAAACTACGTAGTGGGGCAGGCAGGGGGGTAACTCTGAACGCACAACTTCAAAGGACGTACCAAAGCCACAACTTCGTTTTTATGGCCTTAGAAAATTCTACAACGTTGCAGGTTGCCCGCCTGACGGCTTTTGCTACACTTGGAACGCTAAGTGCAACGCAGGCGCTTATTGGGCGCGTTTGGGAAGCGCTGGAAGGCGTCGATCCAGAACGGCTTGCTGAAGAAACATTGTGTTTGGTGGCTACTGCTACAGCACGTGCTCTAGAAGTCGGCCTTCAGGCAGCAAGCGCGCTGCGACAGGCTGTGGTAGCGGCTCTGCTAGAGCTGCCGTTGACCTATCGGGATTACCTGCTAGGGGAAGTACTTTTGGAGGGTGAAGATCATCGAGACCTTGAGGCTGCAGGTCAGGAAGTCTACAGCCGCCTTGAGCGCATGCTAACGTTTTATCAAGCGCACCTACCAGCCGGCCAGTTTCCAGGAGAGCGTCTGCTCGCGGAAAAAATGGCCTTGTGGATGGGACGAATTAGCCCTCCTGGGCTGCCTGAGCTGCCGCAAGCACGCATGGAGCGCCTTGATGTGGTGCCTTTGCTGCACGCGCATCTACGGCTGGTGCTAATGTTTGGGCGTCACGTTGCGGCTGAAGCTTCTGTGGGATAAGGCGTCCTCTGCGACAGTGCCCGCCAGTCGGCCAGCAGCCGGAGGGCTTTGCCTTCGGCCAAGACCGCGCGCGCCTGCCCTAGCCCGTCGGCTAGGCGATCGACGCGGCCACTTAAATAGAGCAACACCCCGGCAGTAAGCAGAGCCGTATCCCGGCAGGGCGAAGGGCGATCCTGCAGAATCGATTGGGTCACTTCAGCGTGCAGCTGGGGATCAGGGGGCACTACGGTGTCGTCCGATGTAGCAAACCCTAGCCGAGGGGCTTCAATCACAAGGGGTTTGCCTTCCGCATCGGCAGGGTAGAGGCGGGTTGTGCGTCCTGCACGGCACTCAATAGAGCCTTCGATGCCCTGAATCAGCCAGCTTCCTGGAAAAAGCCGACCAATGGCCGGACGCATGCGCAGCAGGTAATTGCGGTGAAAAAATCCGACTACGCAGCGAGTGGCATTGGCAGGATTGAGCAGCTTTTCGACCGTGTTGAGTGCTGTACGTAGCCCAAACTGCTGGCGGATAGGGGTCAGGGCATGCCAAGCTGGGGCAAAGCGCGGCGCGTGTAGGTAGCCAATACCTAGGGTTTCAAGCTGGGTAGCAACCGTCGACAGAGGCTGATCGGCTGGGATGCCTAAAGCACTAAGCACATGGGCTGGCGTAATGCCACGTTTGGTAGGAACGTCAGGTGCGCCATGCAGCACCACGGGCTGACCCGCAGCGGCCGTAATCAGCGCGATCGCAACGGCCAGTTGAGGCGTGCGTGCCTTGCCATCGTAAGGGGTGCCCAAATCCAGCAAGTCGGGAAGCTTGGGATAAAGCTGATGGCAGACAGCCCGAGCTGCTTCGACAAAGCCTATGATTTCTTCAGCGGTCTCGCCTTTAACCCGTTGTGTGATGAGAAAGGCACCTATTTGGGCAGGTGTGGCCTTGCCTGCCAAGATGAGCTCTAGGGCTTGCCGCGCTTCCTCGCGTGTTAGGTCGCGCTTAAGTTTTTCACCGCGGCCTACGGCCTGTATGTAAGGAATAAAGGCTTCCATTAGCCCACGGCTAGATTTTCAACCCAAACGCCTTGTCCATTGATTTCCAACGTGAGTTGGACTTGGTCCGTGCGCAGCATCAGGCGGTAAGTGCCCGGATTGTGGGGAAGGAAGGTCAGCTCGCGCAACGTGTGCCCTTGCAGCGCGCGGAGCGCCTCGTTGACCTGCTGGAGGGCAGCCCGAAGCTGACTACCACGGCGGGTTTGGAGAAACAGCTCCCGTAAGGCTTTTTCTTCGTGCGCGCCGTGTTGCTGGCGAATGCGCCCTGTCTGCAAGGCAATCTCCAGAAAACGCTCCAGGGCTTCTTCGAGAGCTTGGTCTTCGACCTGGCCTGTAGCGACGGCATCAAGGAGCCGCTGGTAACGCTGGCGGGTGCTTGCGTCGTGGAGTGAGGCAACGAAGGCCGCCAGCTCCACATGCAGCGGCTCCTGAGCGGCTTCAGGGATAGTTAAGGGCATAGCGTTTTAGTGTGCGTGACCGTTTGTGCTGTGTCCGTGGCCGACGATGGCTTCCATTTCGTGCTCGAAGCCCCCAGTTTCGATGGGGCAGTGGATGCCACATTCCTTAGGCGCGTTGGTTTCCCACCACCAACGGCCGGCACGTTCGTCTTCACCTGGCTGAATGGGGCGTGTGCATGGTGCGCAGCCAATGCTCGTGTAGCCCTCGGCGTAGAGCGGATGCGTGGGCACGTCAAATTCCTCGATGTAGGCCCAGACGTCTTCTTTTGTCCAGTCCGCTAAGGGATTAATCTTGATGACGCCGTCATGATCATGGTCGATTTCGACCTTTCGGATAGCTGCCCGTGAGGCCCACTGGTCACGGCGCAGGCCGGTGAACCAGGCGTCTAGGTGGTTGAGTGCTCGGATAAGCGGCCGCACCTTGCGAATGTGGCAGCACAGCAAGCGCAGAGGGACACTTTTATAGAACGGGTTGACGCCGTGTCGCCGCACCAGTTCTTCAACCTCGTGGTAGTCTGGAAAAAGGATTTCAAACCGGGCCTTGGGATAGCGCGTGCGCACCTGCTCATAGAAGTCATAAGTAGCCTGAGGCAGGCGTCCGGTGTCGACCGTCATCACCCGAATGTTAGGCTTGATACGGTAGGCCATGTCCAGAATCACCATACCATCGGCCTGAAGGGCCGTGACGATGGCGATGCGGTTTTCGTCAAAAGTCTCTAGGGCCCAGGCAATTACGTCTTCGGGCTCCTGGTCATCCAATTGCAATGCAATTTCTCCAATCTCCAGGTCGTCAAACAGCGGTTGGCGTGCCATAGTCGTCTTGCGGTTGGTTGCGCTATTAGCCCCCGGACATTGCGATGAGAATGAGCAACTCGTCCCCTGGCTTTAGCGGTGTGTCTAGTCCCTGAAGGCTTTGGATGTCTTCTTCGTTGAGGTATAGGTTGAACGCTTCGTTGAGCTGGCCTTCGGGCGTAAGTACTGCGGCTTTGAGTTTGGGATAGCGCCGGCCAGCTTGTTCTAGTGCAACACGCACGGTAGGCGCTTTAACCTCCACCACGTCGCTACCTTCGGTCAGCTCCAGCAGTGGCCCTGGGATGCGAATGAGACTCACCTCTTGCACTGCTTCTGGTTCGGGAACAACTTCACCTAGGGCTATCGCCTGAAGCTCCTCGTTGGCGTGTGCTTCGCAGAAAGCCTGAAACGTATAGTGGTTGCCCAAGCGCTGGCGCTCTTGGAGCCAAGAGCCTACCAGACGTACGATTGCTGCGCTGATCTCCTCGGACGGAATGCGGCGAAGGATGGGGCGACCAATGGCAGCATGTACCCCCAGCCCGCCACGTAACGTGACATCGTAGGCTTCGATCTTTGTGCCGTTAGGACCGGCTGTGCGCGTGCCTTGCAAGCCGATGTCGCCCACCCAGTGGTGTGCGCAGGCATGCGGGCAGCCATCCATATAAATCGTTAGGTCTTGAATCGCATCGCCGTAGTGGGCCTCAAGCGCAGCAATGATTTCGTCCAGTTTTTCTTTGGTTTCAGCCACAGAGTAATTGCAGAACTGGTGGCTGGTGCACGCCGTCGAGGTGCCATAGAGGCGATGCCGCTCAATGGGAAAGCCAATCTCCCGAAGCCGATCTAAAACCCATGTGAGCCGGCTTTCAGGCAGGTTCCCCAAAATGAAGTTTTGTTCGCGCGTAAAGCGAATGTCACCCCCTACGGCTTCCAGCACATCGGCAATCTGGCGCAGCTGCGTGCCTGTGACGCGTCCTGAAGGCACAGGAAAGCCAGCATACCACAGGCCCTCCTGTTTTTGACGATGAACGCCCAGGTGATTTCCTCCCGGAAGCGGATCGGGCGCGCGAAAATCTTCGAGCTTACGCCCCAGCCGCTCCTCGACCAATCGGCGCACGCCCTCTGGGCCGTAATCGTCCACCAAAAACTTGATGCGAGCCTTGGCCCGGCTGATGCGGTAGCGCAAGTCTTGTTGCCATACGTCGGTAATGGCCGCCAGGACTTCGACAGCCTCTTCGACAGGGACAAACACGCCTAGGTCACGTGCTAGGCGCGGCGTGGCTGAGAGTCCACCGCCAACCTTAACGGCAAAACCAACGCGCCCCTCTTTGTGCACCCCGATTAGCGCGATGTCGTGAATCTCTGGTGCATTGCACTGATAGGGGCAGCTACTTATCGTGAATTTGTGCTTACGCGGTAGGTTTGAGTACTCCGGATTCCCCCAGAAGAAACGGGCTGCTGCTTCGATGACTGGGCGGACATCGAACAGCTCGGCAGGGTTAATCCCGTTGACAGGGCAACTGGTGATGTTGCGCACCGTGTCGCCTTCAGCCCCAACAGTGGTTAGGCCTGCACGGGCAATGGCCTCCAGCACTTCGGGCAGCTTGTCCATGGCTACCCAGTGAAGCTGGATGCCCTGGCGCGTAGTCAGCTCGCCGTAGTCGCGGCCGTAGCGGCCAGCAATTTCACCAATAGCCCGCAGCTGGTCCGGGCGCAGCAGTCCACCTGGCACCTTAAGGCGTACCATAAAGGTGCCGATTTTGGGCTTGTCGTGCGCGATGCCATACCAGTAAAGGCGGACGATATCTTCTTCGGGGATTGCTTCGTAGCCGCGCGCAATCAGCTCAGGCAATTCCTCTACTACGTGCAAGGGTGGCCGCTCTTGCTTAAGGCGCTCAATGCTGTTGCGCTTGAGCACCAGCTCCCAGGAGAGCTCCTGTTCGCGACGGCCATAACGAACACGCGTTTCAACAGACATAGCAGTTCTATAGGACGTTTCGTGGGGAATGGTAACCGTCAACCCCTAAGGGTAGGACAAGGGAAACGAGCGCCATAAAGCAAAATGCCCCGGGAAACGCCTTTGCGATTTAGCTCACAGCTCTAGGGAGCGTTCCCGGCTAAGCCGCCTACTTAAGGAGAGGCATGCGCTCAGCCCATACAGCAACATCGCACGCCAACAGACAACATCCATGCCGGCTGAAAGCACCCGGCAGCGAAAGGCCCAATTTGCAGTTGCGTTGTGGCGTGGCGGCTCATAGCTGAGCAACGTTCTTCGTTGTGGCAACCCCAAGATAACCGTTGCTGCACTTAAAATCAATCACTATACAACGGTTATCTATCCAACTTGTATCAAGGTTGTCTTAACGCAACGGTTGGCTTAAAGTTTTGATTAGAGATGAAGATTTGAGAAAATGTGGGCTAGTGGTCATTTGGGTTCGTTTGGGAAGCTCTGGTCGCCAAGATTATGGAACAGCTCGTGCTGGGGATCGTTCACCCGTCCCCCTGCAAGGAAACCTTGCGGCGTGTGAAAAATACAGAAGGACAGCTGGAGGGTTTTACAAAATGTGGGGGGGAATGTAGTTTTGCGCTGTTTACCACCTTCAGGGGAGGGCCTGTTGCCACCAGGTGCGATCCTGAACCGCAAAGCCCGCGTTCTTTGAATGCGTTTTTTCACGGCAGGTCCTGTTGGAGGCAGGACTGGACCGTGATGCGCTAGCGGCTGGTGAGTGTGTAAGCTAAAGAGGACGTGACATGTAGCGTAACTTAGCGTCTTCCGGCGTCCTCCTACCCTTCGCTCACCAGGACTGCGGTTGTATGGGGTGCCTCCTTCAGGAGGCATTGTTTGTGAACCATACAATGTTTCCCCGTTTGTGGCAGACGGGGGGTGCAAACCAAAAGGAGGGTAGCCAATGCAAGCACTCGGAAGGCAGATCTTGGTCGAGTTTTACAACTGCGACCGGGAGGTGCTCAACAATGAAGCGTTAATCCGTGAAATTCTCATCGAAGGTGTCCGGCGGTCCCGTGCTACCGTCATCACCGACACGTTTCACTCCTTCAGTCCTCACGGCGTCAGCGGCGTTGTGGTTATTGCCGAGTCGCATGTAGCGATCCATACCTGGCCCGAGCACGGCTATGCCGCTGTGGACATTTTTACTTGCGGCGAAACCATTGACCCTTGGGTCATCCAGCGCTACTTGGAAGAGCGGTTCAGGGCACGGAATGTGTCGAGTATGGAGCTTAAACGCGGGCTCTTTCCAGAGCGCGTGCCGCACAAGCCTGTGGTCGAAGAAGTGGTTGCAGCTTAAAACAAACCGCATGAGTTTGCTTTGTGGGTAGGCGGCGTGGCCCGCTCCGTGGAAGGGAGTGGCACGCCGCTTTTTCCGTCTTAGCTTTCAGCATTGCCTATGGCCTCACCCAAACAACATCAGTTGCAATACACCGAATTTTGGCAACAACGCACAGGCATCACCTTTGGGGTTGAACGCGTCCTGTTTGATCGTCAGAGTGCTTATCAACGCGTGCAGGTCTTGGAGACCGATGCCTTTGGTCGCCTGCTGACGCTCGATGGTTTGGTGATGCTGACCGAGCGTGATGAATTTGTTTACCATGAAATGATTGCCCATCCGGCACTGTGTCTTTTGCCGCATCCCCGTCGGGTGTTGATCGTAGGGGGAGGCGATGGGGGTACGCTACGGGAAGTATTGCGCCACGCGACCGTCGAGCAGGTCGACCTGGTTGAAATTGACGAGGTCGTCATTGAGGCTTCGCGCGCGTTTTTTCCAGCGCTTAGTGTGGCCTTCGATGACCCCCGAGCGCGCATCCATGTAGCCGACGGTGTAGCCTTTGTGCAACAGGCCCAAGCGGCCAGCTATGACCTCATTATCGTTGATGCGACCGATCCTGTGGATTTTGCCGAGGGTTTGTTTGGCGAGGCGTTCTATCGCGATTGCGCGCGGATTTTGACAGCCGACGGCATTCTGGTTACGCAAAGCGAGTCGCCTTTTGATCCTACGTTTCAGCGCTCTATTCAAGCTGCTTATGCTATGCTAGGCCGCATTTTTGGTCGCGTGTACATGTATTTAGCTCATATTCCGACCTATCCTATGGGGCTCTGGTCGTTTACGCTAGCCAGCAAACGGCTGCATCCTGTCGAACATTTTGATTTTAAGCGAGCGGTTGACCGGCTTGCCCCATTTGCCGAGCAGCTCCGCTATTACAATGCAACGCTGCACCGCGCAGCTTTTGCTTTGCCCAGTTTTGTGCAACGCCTTTTTGAAGTAGCGGCGCCACCGTTTCAAGAGGACAATGCCCAAAGCGACACCATCGGGTAGCGCAAGACCAAGAAACCTTCCAAGAGCTGACGGTTGAAATTAATAAAGCCGTTGACCAGGTAGATCTCTTCCGGGGTGCAGTTGTAGAGCAGCTTGACTTCGCGTTTGCTCTGGCGGCGATCGATCGTTAGGATGGCGCCTACCAGTCCTTGATTCCCATGGCCGATAAACACGTCTATCGGCTGTCCATCGCTACTCTGGGTGCCGTGGATAAAGCCATAGTCGATGGGATAGATGATTTCTGGAAACAGTGGATGACGGCTGCGGTAGGGACGGTCGATGGTCCATCCCTGTTGCTGGATCAAGGCTTCCCAGTCGGCCCAGCGGAAATGCTGGGCAAAGAGGGCCAAAAATGGCGCGCTGTAGGTCATGGCCCGCCTAAGGGCGTGGGGAGGCCGTTTCGGGCAGGACAACGCGAATGTGCAGCTCTTCCAGCTGTTCGGGCGAGACTTCGTCGGGTGTGTTCGACATCAACTCCTGGGCTCGCTGCGTTTTGGGGAAAGCAATGACGTCGCGAAGGGATCCGGCCCCGGCCAGTAGCATGACGATGCGGTCCAGACCCAGCGCAATGCCTCCGTGCGGTGGCGCGCCGTAGCGAAAAGCCGTAAGGAGAAAACCAAAACGCCGCTCGGCTTCTGCATCGTCGATTCCCAGTAGGCGAAACATACGGCGCTGGACATCCTGGCGGTGAATACGGATTGACCCTCCGCCGATTTCATTGCCGTTGAGCACCAAGTCGTAGGCACGGGCACGCACGCTACCGGGGTCGACTTCCAGCCTGTCCAGGTCATCGGGATGGGGCGAGGTGAAGGGATGATGCATAGCGTAGTAACGTTGGGTTTCCTCATCCCATTCCAACAACGGGAAATCCGTAACCCATAGGAAGTGCCAAGGCCCTTCGCCCGTCGGGGGAATCAGATTCTGCTCGCGTGCTATATGAAGGCGCAACGCTCCGGCTTGCAGATAGACCTGGGGCTTAGGACCGGCCAGCAGCAAGACCAAATCTCCCGCCTGGGCCTGGAGGACGGTCAGGGCGTGTTGCACCACCTCTGGCCGAAGCACGTGCTCTTTGACCGAGCTGTAGACCGGACCCCCATCGCTTGGGAGCTTAAAGTAGACCAAACCGCTGGCGCCAATTTGCTTCCGTACCACCTCTTTGTCCAGTCGGTCCATGTAGGCACGCCCTTGATCGCCCATGCCGGGCACGACCAGCGCCACGACCGTTCCGCCCTGCTCCAGGACGCTTTCAAACACCCGAAAGCCAGATCCTTGAAACACGGAGCCCAGTTCCTGGAGCTCCAGGCCAAAGCGCGTATCCGGTTTATCAGAGCCAAAACGGCGCAGCGCTTCATCATAGCGCATGCGCGGGAAGGGGCGCGGCAGGGTTATGCCCTTGATTTCCTGCCAGATGGCCTGAATAAGCCCTTCAATAAGCTCGAAAATTTGCGCTTCGGTGGGAAACGTCATCTCGACGTCGATTTGCGTAAACTCCGGCTGGCGATCTGCCCGCAGGTCTTCATCACGGAAACACTTGACGATCTGGAAGTAGCGGTCCAAACCCGCTACCATTAGGATTTGTTTGTACGTCTGCGGCGACTGAGGTAGGGCGTAGAACTTTCCAGGATGCAAGCGGCTGGGTACCAAAAAGTCGCGCGCGCCTTCGGGCGTTGACTTCATCAAGACTGGTGTTTCCACCTCAACAAAACCATGGGCATCGAAGTAGCGCCGCGTAACCTGATAGACCCGGTGGCGCAGCAGCAGGTTACGTTGCAACTCTGGGCGCCGCAGGTCTAGGTAGCGATACTTAAGCCGCACGTCTTCGCTTGCAGCCGTGCGCTTTTCTTCGTGGGCTGAGATCGGGAAAGGCAGGGGTTCCGATGTGTTTAGCACGACCAAGTCGCGCACGCGCACCTCAACTTCGCCAGTGGCCAACTTAGGATTGACGGTTTCCGGTGTGCGCTTTTGCACAATGCCGCGCACCGAAATCACATATTCGCTACGCAGACGTTCGGCTTTCTGGTAGGCGCTTATGCTGTCCTGGGGGGAAAAGACCAGCTGCGTCAGCCCGTAGCGATCGCGCAAGTCGATAAAGATTACACCGCCTAAGTCGCGTCGGGTATCGACCCAGCCTTTTAGCACCACTTCTTGGCCTACATGCTCAGCGCGCAAGTCGCCGCAGGTGTGCGTGCGCGGTCCATGCGTGTCGTGTTCTAGCGCAGAATTTTCTTGGACATGCGGGGTGCTCATGCGAACTTTTAGATCACTCGTTGGAGAAAATGAAACCGCCGGGCGAATATACGGCGCCCTAGACCGTCTTCACAGCGAATACCTTCTAAAAAAGAGCAAAGGCTCGGTTCCAGCGCCAGCACATGTTTCTTTCGTCCAAAAGAATTGCTAAGCTTAGACGTTCTCGTCAAGGACAAAACCTGATGTATTGCGATGTGTGCCTCAGCGCAAAAGATGCAGGCTGCAGCTGCGACCTATGAGCGCGGATTCTTTGGGCATCCCCGAGGGTTGGCTACGCTGTTTTTTACGGAGCTCTGGGAGCGCTTCAGCTACTATGGCATGCGGGCGCTGTTAGTGTTGTTTATGACTACAGCCACGACCGCTGCTAATCCTGGTCTGGGATACGATGTCGGCAAGGCCGCAGCCATCTATGGGCTATACACGTTTTTCGTCTACGTACTTTCGCTGCCTGGTGGATGGTTGGCCGACAAGCTTTGGGGCCAGCGCCGGGCTGTTTTTGTCGGCGGTGTGATCATCGCAATGGGCCATTTTACGATGGCGATTCCTGCCGAGCCGACGTTTTTCCTCGGCTTGTTTTTCATCGTGATCGGAACAGGGCTGCTCAAACCGAACGTAAGCACCATCGTCGGGGAGCTCTACCCAGAGGGCGGTGCGCGGCGAGATGCCGGCTTTTCCATTTTCTACATGGGCATTAATATTGGCGCTGTGCTTGGGCCGACGCTATGCGGACTGCTGGGCGAAGGCTATAATTGGCATCTAGGCTTTTCGCTAGCGGGCGTGGGTATGGTGGCTGGACTGATTTCCTACAAGCTCGGGGAAAAATACCTAGGGGAAGCTGGGCTTTTTCGGCCTGAGCCAGGTGAAGATGCCGCGGTGCTGGCACGACGTGCACGTCGCTTTTACACTGGCGCTGCAGTAATGGCCGCGCTCATTGTAGTGGTGGGCTACTTGATTGCAACCGGCCACTTCCCAATAGCGCTGGAGACCCTGGCGCAAAGCCTGGGGGTGATTGTTGTGGTAGTTACGCTGCTGTTTTTTGCGTACATCTTTTTCTTTGGGGGGCACACCGCGCTGGAAAAACGCCGCTTGGGCGTTATTCTCTGGCTTTTTGTGTTGGCCGCGCTTTTCTGGTCCGGTTTTGAACAGGCTGGCTCTTCGTTGAACTTATTTGCTCGAGATCTCACCAACCGGCAACTGGGCGACTGGGAAATGCCGGCCAGCATGTTGCAGAACATCAATCCCTTGTTCATTATCCTTTTTGCTCCGATTTTTGGCTGGCTTTGGACTTGGCTTGCGCAGCGACAAGCCAATCCTTCGATTCCTGTAAAATTCGCTTTAGGCCTTCTAGGATTAGCTGCCGGGTTTTTTGTCCTTTCCTGGGGTGCAGCGCACGCCACACCCGAAAGCCCCGTCTCGCCAATGTGGTTGGTTGTAACGTATTTTCTGCATACCTGTGGTGAGCTGTGCCTGTCGCCAGTGGGGCTGTCTTCGGTCACGAAGCTGGCTCCACGAGGCCGGGTAGGACAGATGATGGGGGTTTGGTTTATCGCAGCGGCTTTAGGGAATCTGTTTGCGGGACTGATTGCAGGGCGGCTTGAGACGTTGGCACCAGCGGCGCTTTTCCAGAGCGTTGCGTTGATTACGGGTGGTGCCGGGCTTGTCGCGTTGCTGGCGAGCCCAGCCGTCCGACGCCTGATGGGTCAGGTGGATTGATCACGTTTATCGAAATAGGATGGAATCCCATACTTTGTTTGACGCCGATTGCTTGGTGATTCCTGTGCAGCGCCTGCCGCATGCCCAAGGCCTGGAGCTGCCGGCCTATGCCACGCCTTACAGTGCCGGAATGGATCTGCGGGCAGCTATTCCGGAAGAGGCTCCCTATGTTCTGGAGCCTGGGCGTTGGGCGTTGATTCCTACCGGATTGGTGCTGGCGCTGCCCCCTGGCTACGAGGCTCAGGTGCGTCCGCGCAGTGGCCTAGCTGCACGGCATGGCGTTACGGTACTCAATAGTCCAGGCACTATTGATGCGGACTATCGGGGTGAGGTCAAGGTGCTGTTGATTAATCTCGGACCAGAGCCGTTTGTGATTCGCCGCGGTGAGCGCATCGCGCAGCTGGTGGTGGCCCGCCATGCACGGGTCGCCTGGGAAGAGCGCGCTGCGCTGGACGATACCGAGCGGGGCAGCGGGGGATTTGGATCAACAGGGCGCGCCTAAAAGGCCGGGCTGATCCGAACCCACAGCGAAGGGCGGTAGCCCTGACCCATATCGCGCAGGGGCCAAGCCAGTTCTAGCCGCATGCTGCGTCCATGATCGAACCCTAGGCCGATACCCGCCGAAGGCAGCAGGTCACGCATGCGAAAGGCGTTGTGGCCAAAGGCATTCACCCAGCCTACATCCGCAAAGGCCAGAAACACCACGTCGTCAATCACCCTGCCAGGGATCAGCGAGACGCCCTGCATTGTCCATTCCACGTTGCCCAATACCATGCGGGTACCGCTAAAAGCATTTTGCGCATAGCCACGCACTGAACCAATACCCCCTAGCGTCACATGCTTTTGCAAGGGTGCATTGTCGCTGGTCCACATGCCCCGCAGGCGTAGATTTAGCCGACTGTAGTGTCCAGTAAACAAATAGAGGCGGGCGTCTCCAAGGTAGCGCACAAAGCGCAAATCGCCACCCAGCCCACGACCCCATTCTGCCAACAAGCGCACAGCCCATCCCGATGGAAGTGCCCTGTAGTTGACAACGCGACCAGCATCAAGGCTGAGTAAGAGCGCATGCTCGCGGCCTTCCTCAGCAGGCAGATTGGGCAGAAAGGCTTCGCGTTTGAACAGGGACCAGCGCGTTTGTCGGCTCAACGCACGATGCGCTTCAGCACGAAAGCCTACACCGAGCTGGCTGTAGCGTGTAAGCCGCTGCACCGCATAAAGTTGCCAGCCTTCGACTTCATAATAGAGATGATAGAAGTCATGGCCAAAGAAGAAAGCGGCCAGGGTATTCTCGACAGGAGAAGTTTTCCAGAGGTCTTCGGTTACGGTGTTGCGAAAATATCCTCCACCTAACTTCAGGGCGTATTCAGGGTTATGGGCTGGATCTAGTATGGTTTCGCCACCGATTTCGTAGCGCCACCGGCGCAGGGCAAAGGCATAGCTTAACTGGCCCAACAGGCGTACGCGGTCGAACTCGGTCCACTCTAGGGGCTTGGTGGCTAACCCGAACACCAAGCCTTCAACGCGGTTGTAGCGCGCTGGTGGCAGCGCGTGGTACAAGGCTAACTCCCGGAACGGCCAGCGATGGGGAAATTCCCCTGCAAGCGCAGCCATTGACCGAGGCTTTCGGCACTCAAGTGGCCAAAATGCGTCGCACGTTGCTTGGTGCGGGGAGGAGCTTGGCAAGGTTTCTTCTTGTGTGGAGTCGATCTGCGTTGTAAAAAGTAGCCCTAAGATCAGTAAAAGCGCCATGACCTGTTACGGAAGGTTAGAGGGGTTAACCGCGCTTAGGCTACGTAAGGGCTAAACAAAAGTTACACGTGTTGCAGGAGAATACTTATCTTGCTAGAAAATGACTTCTGATTATGTCTTGGAGCATCTGTGTGTTTGAAGATGAGGGTGTAGCGCACTTGGCGCCATTGATTCACACCCGGCCTGTCTACGATTTACGTTTAGGACTACCAACGCTACTGGAGCGGACGCTAAGACTGCTGCAAGCCCCCGCGGTTTGCTTACATGCGCGCGCGTCGGTGGCCCCTGTGGCAGCACGCCTTTACCACTTTCCGGTCAACCCGAACAATATAGAAAAGGGGCTGCTCCTTTGGAATGGAAGGGTGGTGGCTGAGTCCAATGAAGTACTAGAGCGAATTCGACGGGCAGCTGCCGATCGAGAGCCATCCCGCGTGTTTGTGCAAGGCGATGCGGTTGTGGCTGCATGGTTTCCTGAAGGACTGAAACGTGCGTTGCCGGCAGCCCTGCTTTCGCGGCAGTGGCTTGACGATGGGCCTGAAGAACGCGTTGAAGGCGTGCGCTTCATTGGCCGGCTTTGGCATTTGATTGATTGGATGGAACGGGAGTTTGCCGGTGATCAAGCTACATGGACTGCCTTAGGCCAGACCGAAGTAGGAGTTACCATCCAGCCTGGCGCAGTGCTGGTCGAACGTTCGCAAATTGCGCTAAAGCGCGGTGCTGTAGTGCGGGCAGGAGCGATTTTAAACGCTACAGATGGACCCATTTATGTGGGCCCTGGGGCTATCGTATCGGAAGGGGCTGTGGTCGTAGGACCGGTCGCCATCGGTGAGGGAGCTGAGGTTCGCGTTGGTGCCCATCTGCGCAACTGCGTGGTAGGGCCTTATGTAAAGCTGGGGGGCGAGGTGCACACAAGCATTGTGCATAGTTACTCAAACAAGGCCCATGACGGCTTTCTGGGCCATGCCTATATCGGTCGCTGGTGTAACTTGGGTGCGGGGACAACGGCCTCCAACCTGCGCAACGATTACGGTCCTGTGACCCTCTACAATGAGGCGCTAGGCATGTTTGAGTCCTCAGGACGCCAATTTTTAGGCGTGTTTATTGGAGATCACACCAAAACAAGCATTGGCACTACGTTCAACACAGGAACGGTTGTAGGGGTGAGTTGCAATCTTTATGGTCCAGGATTCCATGCACGCTATGTACCTTCGTTTTCCTGGGGCTCACCCAGCGAAGGGTATGTGCCGTTTCGGCTAGAAAAAGCGCTACGCGTGGCCGAGGCTGTAATGGCCCGTCGGCAGCACAGGCTTGACGAAGCGGAACGCTTGGCCTTAACAGCTGTCTTCGAGGCGATTCATGCCGATAAAACTTGAGGCGGCTCGTTGCTTTCTTTGTGCCGAAAGGGATGGACGCAAGCTTGCACTTTTGGGCTTTAAGCTCCTGAGGTCATCAGGATAGCTATCAAAGCAGTGATGCTTCTTGGCATTTTATCGGATACGCATGGTTTTTTCCATCCAGCGCTACCTGAAGTTTTGCGCGGTGCCCATCTTATTCTGCATGCAGGGGATGTAGGTGGGCTTGAGATCCTAGAGCGCCTGAAGGAGATTGCGCCCGTACAGGCAGTGTATGGCAATATTGATAGTCCTGAGCTGCGGCGGCGGTTGCCCGAGCAGGTCGACCTCACCCTTGAAGGGTTGCGCTTTTGGATGACCCATATAGGGGGGCATCCAGGGCGTTGGGCGCGTGGGGTTGGTCCTAAGCTGCGTAAGGATCGGCCGGACGTATTCATCTGTGGTCACAGTCATATTTTGCAGATCGAGCGCGTGCCTTCGCTAGGCGGCATGTTGTACATCAATCCGGGTGCAGCTGGGCGTGAGGGTCCCCATCGCATCAAAACCTGCGTGCGACTGTACGTGGCCGAAGGCCGTGCGCTGAAGGCCGAGGTGGTTCATCTGGATGAAGAGAAGTTTGGGACATGACCGATCGCTTCGACCTGCGGGCGCTTTACGAAGCCAGCCGGCTGCTGAGCACTTCAGGCGACCGCAACGCCATTGTGCGCACCTTGCTGCTTTCCGCGCTGAGCAAATTGCTTGTTACTCGGGGTGTTGTTTTGCTTTGGGAGCCGCTGGTGCAGCGTTTTCGCGTAGCCGATGTGCGTGGTCCAGTAGGTATGGCACCTGGTGAAGAGCTTACGCTGCCACAACCCGTCGCTGACCGCTTGCTGCTTGAGGCCGAAGTGCCTGAAGTGCTCAGGCAACGCAGCCTGTGCCTAGTTGTCCCTTTGATGTTTCGTCACCGTCTGTTGGGGCTTCTCTCGCTGGGGCGCAAGGCTACGGGCGAAGGCTTTTCCAAGCGGGAATTGGAGTTCATTCAAGCGTTAGCCACGCTTTCGGCCGCCGCCTTGCACAATGCCTTGCTGATCGAAGAGCTGCAGCAGGCAAACCGTGACCTAGACCTGCGTTTGCAGCAGCTCAATACGCTCTTTGAGCTGGCCCAGGAATTCAATGCTACGATCGACCGCGAACAGCTAGCGCATTTGCTTTCGCTAGCGCTCATGGGACAGCTTTTGGTCAATCGCTACGTGCTGCTCATTCGGCTGGAAGGAACGGAACGGCCTTCTTCATTTCAGGTGCTGGCTGCACGGGGGTTGCCTACAACGCTGCGGTCAGAGCAAATCGAACACTTAGCGCGATTGGAACACCCCTTGCTCTTGGAGGATGCACCACCCGTATGGGATTGGCTGCGGGCTTTGCAGCTTTATCTTATCCTGCCAATTCGCCAGCAAGGTGAAACGCAAGCCATTCTAGGCCTTGGGCGCCGCATGAATAACCTCCCTTACGGTCCAGAGGAAGTAGAATTTCTGTATGCTTTGGGCACGCTAGCGGCCACGGCTATTCGAAATACGTTGCTTGTTGAAGTGCAAGTCGAAAAGCGCCGCCTAGAGCGCGAAATGCAACTGGCCCGTCAAATTCAGCAGCGTTTGCTCCCCCGCCAGCTGCCTCAGGTGCCCGGCGTAGAATTGGCTGCCTGCGCACGGACAAGCCAGCAGGTAGGCGGCGATTACTATGATGTGCTCCAGGAGCCTGGAGGCAGCCTACGCTTGGCGATTGCCGATGTAACGGGCAAAGGGCTCCCTGCCGCTTTGCTGATGGCAAACTTGCAGGCATGTCTGCATATGGCCGTACCCCTAGCGCTGTCGCTTGAAACCAGCACGGTGCACATCAATCGCGTTGTTTGCGAAAATACCGAGGCAGATCGCTTTATTACTTTTTTTCAGGCACGATATGAGCCCACAACGCGCCAGCTTGTGTACGTCAATGCTGGCCATAATCCTCCATTACTGCTGCGGGCCTCTGGGGAAGTACTTTCCCTTACCCATGGAGGATTGTTGCTGGGGGTATTCCCGCAGGCACACTATGAAGCCGAACAGCTTTCGCTTACGCCGGGTGACGTGCTCGTGCTCTACACCGATGGGGTTACGGAAGTGGCCAATGCTAAAGAAGAGCTCTTTGGGGAAAAACGCCTGCTCGCGTGTCTCGAGACACACCGCAATGCCTCGGCTCAGGCCATTGTGGAGGCCGTACGCCAGGCGGTTGAGGCGTTTACAGGCCGTGAGGCTGGATATGAGGACGATTTCACCTTGCTTGTGTTGAAGATTGTGCCCCTCTGAAGTTAGCGCAGCGTCAAGCGCAGCCCGGCCAGCAAGCGCGGTGAAGATTCGTCTGTTTCTGAAGACCAAAACAGCAAAGGCAAACCCACAAAGGGCGAGAGCTGATAGGAAGGGCGGTTATATTCAACCCCACCACGCATCCACAAGATACCACCACTGTAGGTGCTTTCTCCAACGGGTGCTTCGTCGCTGCGCTTGCCAGCCCGGACTTCACGGGTTTCGCGGTCCGATTCCATCAGCGTGTAGTGGCGCGCGCTACCTGTCATGCCGACAAATACGTTGCTTCGCGCAGGATTAAGCAGTAGCGCATATTGCATCATCAGGTGCAGCTCCCATCCAAAAGCACGCAAATAGGTAATTTCAAAACGCGGTAGAGGTTCGGTAATCAGAGGCACTTCGGTAGGTTCTTCGGCCTGCAGCGGGGTCCAGCGTTCATACCCCGCCCGCACGCGGCGCAGGCCAAGGGCATACGTAGCCGCCACGACCGGTGAGAGGAGCGAAGACGTAAGTAGGGCCAAATCAATTTGGGGGAAACCGAGTGAGCCGTCCAGCGAAGGGTCAACAGCCAGACGAATAGCGTAGCTGCCTTCGTCGGCTGTCTGGTAATACTTGAGGAGAATCCAGTCGAGCGACATGGTGCCTCCGCTGGTGCCGCTGCTAGCATTGAGCACAGTGCCAATGTCCAGCACATCACTGAGCGCATAGGTCAGATGAAAGCGCAGGCCAATTGGCAGTCCAAATAGTCCACTACTGGTTGGCCCGCCTTCAGGGTTGAGGGCGCGGGCGCAACAGTACAGCTCTGTGCTCACCGCATAACCATCAAAAAATACGCGCCGGGCGCTTTCTCCTTGGTAAAGGGCGTCGCTTGTACGGGTTGGATGCTGGGCAGTTGCCGTTGCCGTGAGCCCTGCGCCAAGGAGCAAGCACACACCGCCTAGGCGAGGCCAACGGACCAGTGCTTGAAGTTTAAGGCGATGCATAGGGGGCGAGGGGTGGTGGAGGGCGTAAGGTAACTAGAAAGCAACCCTTACCCCTAATTTAAAAAAATTGGCAAAAAAATCCACCCCTTCTCTTTGGTTATATCACTAGGCTTTCTCCAGGTTTAAGCACCCGCATCGTAAAACCTTCCTGTTCAAGTCGCTGCCGGCACTGTTCGATGTCGATCTGAATGGGCGGGAACGTGTTATAATGAATAGGAATGATTAGCTTGGGCTTGAGCATTTTGGCGGCGCGGACGGCCCCTTCGGTTCCCATCGTAAACAGGTCGCCTACCGGCATGAGGGCCACATCGATCGCGTAGTCTTCGCCATACCAGGCCATTTCGGCAAAGGGGCACGTGTCTCCCAGGTCGTAGATCACTTTCCCTTCAAGCTCCAGAATGTACCCGTTTGGATTGCCGCCGTAGGTACCATCAGGAAAAGAAGAAGAGTGGCGTGCATAGGTCTGCGTAACGCGTCCCCACGGGAATTGCCAGGAACCCCCGGTGTTCATAGGGTGCACATTGCGGTGCCCGTGCTTTTGGGCATACTGGGTAATTTCAAAGTTTGCAACAAGCAGCGCGTTGGTGCGACGTGCAATTTCCAACGCATCGCCCCAGTGGTCGCCATGAGCATGGGTGAGCAGAATCACGTCGGGCCGTAGCTGCGCGGCCGTTACAATACCTTGCGTGTGAGGATTGCCAGTGATAAAGGGGTCGAACAGCAGCGTTGTGCCATTCGTCTCGATCTGAAATGCAGAATGACCAAAATAGGTGAGCTTCATGGCCGATTCGGGTTTAGGTTGCACAAAAATCTCCTAATTAAATAAACATGCCTGAGGCCTTTTTTGCCAGTAGGGCTGCCGTTTGGGGGTTTAAAGCACTGCTACGTATTTTTGTCGCTAGATTTTTACAAAGCGATCCGGCTATGGAACCAGCGGCGATGCCACCATCCTCTTCTGGACCCTACGTTGCTCCCGAGCGCTCACTCCCAGAGATTACACTTAAGGCCCTGATACTGGGCGTTGTGTTGGCTGCTGTGCTGGCTGCGGCGAATGCCTATCTGGGGCTGAAGGTGGGCATGACCGTTTCGGCTTCTATCCCAGCAGCTGTGATTTCAATGGGCGTGTTCCGGCTATTTCGGCGCGCGAATATTCTCGAGAACAACATCGTCCAGACGGCAGCTTCGGCGGGAGAGGCTATCGCAGCTGGTGTCATTTTTACGCTACCAGCGCTCATTTTGCTGGGCTATTGGCAAGGCTTTCCGTACTTGGATACGCTGGCTGTGGCGGCTACTGGAGGCGTTCTGGGCGTGCTGTTCACGATTCCGCTGCGTCGTGCCCTCATTGTAGAAGGAGGGTTGCGTTTTCCGGAAGGGATTGCCACAGCGGAAGTGCTTATCGTTGGTGGCCAAGGCGGTCGCGGCGTGCGCGACATTGCCCTAGCTGCTGTTGTGGGTGGGTTAGTCAAGCTTTTACAGACGGGCTTTCGGGTGTTCGCTGGCACGGTCGACGCCGCCGTACAGGTGGGTCGCGCTTTATTTGGTTTTGGCAGTGAGCTTGGCGTAGCGCTTTTGGCTGTAGGGTACATTGTTGGTTTACGCATTGCCACGTTGGTGTTTGCTGGCGGCTTGGTAGCTTGGCTTTTCGGCATTCCGCTGTACACCGCCCTGCAGGGGCTGCCTCAAGGCGTTGTGGGCTATGAGGCCGCACTGCAGGTTTGGAGCAGCAAGATTCGCTATCTGGGGGTAGGTGCGATGGCGGTTGGGGGCATCTGGGCTTTACTGTCGCTGTTAAAACCGCTTCGCGACGGCGTGCGCGCTTCCTGGCAAGCATTTCGGGCTGTAGGCCAAGGGCAACAAACCGCTGTGCCGCGTACCGAGCGCGATACGCCTATCCCTTTTGTGCTCATCGGCACGCTGGTCTTGATCCTACCTTTGAGTGTTGTTTTTCTACACGTCATTGATGCCCCGAGTTTAGGGCTTTTCGGGGGTGCTTATGGGATGACAATCGTTTTTGCTGTTTTGTTTGCGCTGATAGCTGGTTTTCTATTTTCGTCAGTGGCTGCTTACATGGCAGGGTTGGTCGGCTCCTCCAATAATCCAATTTCGGGGGTGACGATTGCGACCATTTTGACGGCTGCGTTGCTGCTTTTGCTGCTTTTGGGACAGGGCTTTGGCGTACGTATCGATGCCTCACGTGCAGTGACTGCAGCAGCCACGACCATTTTGATTGGTGCGGTGGTTTGCTGTGCTGCTGCTATTGCAGGTGACAATATGCAGGACCTCAAGACGGGCTATCTCGTAGGCGCTACGCCCTATAAGCAGCAGATTATGCAGATCGTGGGTACGCTTACAGGTGCCCTTGTGGTGGCCCCTGTGCTGGAGCTGCTGTTTAACGCTTATGGCCTGGGGGGCGTCTTGCCCCGTCCTAACATGGATCCCGGGCAAATGCTGGCCGCACCGCAGGCTAGCCTAATGCAGTCGGTAGCCCAGGGTGTCTTTAATCGGAGCCTGGATTGGACCATCATTGGGTTAGGTGCAACGCTGGCCGTAGCGATCATTGCGGCTGACCAATGGCTGAAGGCACGAGGGAGTAGCTTTCGGATGCCTGTGTTGGCTGTGGCTGTGGGCATTTACCTGCCCTTGGAGCTTTCTGTACCGATTTTTGTGGGGGGATGGGTGGCCTATATGGCAGGGAAGGCACGCAGCGGCGCAGAATCCTCACGTGGTGTGCTGTTTGCTTCAGGACTAATCACGGGGGAGGCGCTTATGGGCATTCTACTGGCTGTGCCGTTTGCCTTGGCGCAGAGTACTGAAGTGCTGCGTTTGGTCCCTGAAGAATTTGCACCCATGAGCCAAGCGTTGGGGGTGCTGGCTTTTCTGGGCGTGGCGCTATGGCTCTACCGGGTTGCCCGCGCGTAAGCGCACTTTCCTTTGCTTAGGCAAGGTTGGCTTGACTTGAACTTGAATAGATACTATTTTCTGCGAAACGATTCGATTTATAAATTGAAATTGTCTGCGTGAGGGTCTTGTGAAAAATTGTGAGCGCGTAGGTAAGGAGCCTCGTTTTTGCATCAATTTTCCATAGGGGTACCATGAAAAACTGGGTATGGATATGCTTAGGGGGGTGGTTGTTAGGTTGTCACGCCCCTTCACACGAAACCTCTTCGTCTGTGGAAACAACGGCATTATCGGTTAGTCGCTCAACGTTTGGGCAGTTGCCCGATGGCCGCATGGTAGAGCTTTTTCAGCTCCGGAATGCGGCTGGTATGGAAGTCGAAGTGATAAACTACGGTGCAATTATCCGTGCGCTTCGCGTTCCGGATCGGGCCGGCATTTTAGGCGATGTGGTGTTGGGCTTTGATAGCCTATCGGGCTATTTGCAGCCGCATCCCTATATGGGTGCTGTCGTAGGTCGCTATGCTAACCGCATTGGTGGAGCGCGTTTTGTTCTGGAGGGCACCACCTATGAGCTGGCGGCCAACGATGGTCCCAATCACTTGCATGGGGGAATCAAAGGCTTTGATAAGGTGCTCTGGCAGGCCGAGCCGTTTTCAAATGGGACGGAATCTGGCGTGCGTTTCACCTACGTGAGCCCTGACGGGGAAGAAGGCTATCCAGGCACGCTGCATGTAGCGGTTACCTATACGCTAACGGATACCAATGCGTTGGTGATCGACTATGAGGCGACGACCGACAAGCCTACAATTGTTAACCTAACGCAGCATGCCTATTTTAATTTGGCGGGTCAAGGAGACATTTTGAATCATGAGCTGCAAATCTTTGCCGACTTCTTTACCCCAGTAGACGAGCGGCTCATCCCTACAGGAGAGATTCTTTCGGTTGCAGGCACTCCCTTCGATTTCCGACAGGCGCAGCGCATTGGCGCCCGCATTCATGCTGCCGATGTGCAGCTGCAGCGTGGTCGGGGATACGACCACAACTTCGTGCTGCAGCGCCGAGAGCGGGGCACGTTGGAGCTCGCTGCTCGCGTTTACGAACCTACTACGGGACGGGTAATGACGGTCTACACCACGGAGCCAGGTCTGCAGTTCTACAGTGGCAACTTTCTCGACGGCTCGCTTCAGGGCAAAGGGGGGAGGGTCTACGCTCTTCGCACGGGTTTTTGCCTGGAGACGCAGCATTTTCCAGACTCCCCCAACAAAACCCATTTTCCCTCACCGGTGCTGCGCCCAGGTGAGACGTACCGCTCGCGGACAGTTTACGCTTTTAGCGTGCTCCAATAAAGTTTGGACTAACCCCTGATAACCTTTCGCTCGTGACCATGATGCGTACACGCTTACTTGTAGGGGTATTACTTTGCCTCGGGCTATCTCCGCATGCGGTATTGCGCGCTCAGGAAGCGCTCCCAACGCACCAGTTGGTGATCTATGCGGATCAAGGGCAGGTGCAGATTAGCCGGCATATTTACGGCCATTTTATAGAGCACTTGGGCTATGGCATTTATGGGGGTTTTTGGCAGCGGGATGCTCAAGGTCGCTGGCACCTGCGCCAAGATATTATTGAAGCCCTTCGGCACATTCGCATTCCAAACTTGCGTTGGCCTGGGGGTTGTTTTGCCGACCTGTATCACTGGAAAGATGGAATTGGGCCTCGGGAGCAGCGTCCCCCGATCCTTAATGCTTTCTGGGGGCAGGTTGTGGAGGACAACAGCTTTGGCACGCATGAATTTATGGAACTCATAGAGGCCTTGGGTGCCGAGCCTTACATTGCCGGAAACGTAGGTAGCGGCACGCCCCGTGAAATGGCCGAATGGGTGGAGTATCTGACGGCCGAGGATGGCCCTATGGCGCGCCTGCGCAAGCAAAACGGCCGCGAAAAGCCCTGGCGCGTGCCTTTCTGGGGTGTAGGCAACGAAAGCTGGGGGTGTGGTGGCCATATGGACCCAGAGCACTATGCTGACCTTTACCGCCGCTTTGCCACCTATTTGTTTAATTACAGCGGTAATCAGCTATACAAGGTTGCTGCTGGCCCTGCTGATGCCGATACTACCTGGACGAGCGTGCTCATGCGCCACGTTTTTCGGCGCTATCCCTGGCTGATGCAGGGCATCTCCGTGCATTATTACACCTGGATTTCAAAAACGGGCAATTGGAACGACAAAGAACCAGCAGTCGGTTTTGATGAGTGGGGATGGTTTCAGGGGTTGAAGAAAGGGCTGTTTTTGGACAACGTTTTGCGCGGGCACAAGGCGGTCATGGACCGCTACGATCCAGAGAAACGCGTAGGTCTGGTTGTGGACGAATGGGGCATGTGGCATGCACCAGAGCCCGGATCGAATCCTGCCTTTCTGGTACAGCAAAACACGCTGCGCGATGCGCTTGTAGCAGCTGTTTCGTTAAACATTTTTAACCATCACGCCGATCGCGTTAAGATGGCCAACTTGGCCCAGACCATCAACGTGCTGCAGGCCCTTATCCTAACGCGCGAAGGCGAAGACACGATCGTGCGAACGCCCACCTACCACGTGTTTGACCTGTACAAGGAGCATCAGGATGCCACCTTAGTACCTATTGCCTTAGAGGCTGGCGAATACCGCTACGGTAACGAAGCCATTCCAGCCTTAAATGCCTCGGCTTCGCGCAATGCTGAAGGGGCTGTGCATCTGACCATTGCCAATCTAGATCCCCACCAGGAGCGGGTGGTTCATTGTCGCCTTGAAGGGGCACGTCCAGCACGGGTTGTCGGGCGTGTGCTTACAGCCGACGCTATGGACGCGCACAATACGTTTGAGGCGCCTAACCGGGTGCAGCCCACCGCGTTTACCGGATACCGACAGCTCGGTAATGGGGTATATGAGCTGCGCCTGCCTGCCAAGTCGGTCGTGGCACTGACGTTTTACCCGAATTGACGGGTATGGGACCCTGGGCCTACAGGTTGCTCCTTGGGTGGCTTTGTCTAGGATGGATCGCAGCCTGCCGCCCAGCAGAGGAGGGTATAAAGAGTCCGGATGGCCGTCTGGAAGTTCGGGTCGCGGTCGTCGAAGGCGTAGTGTACTACCAGATTTTCCGGGATGGCCAACCGGTGCTTGAACCTTCTCGGTTGGGACTGCTGCGTTCGGACGGTGACTTTCGCCAAAACTTGCAACTGGAGACGGTCAGTCCGATCGTGCCCATAGAGGAACGCTATACTTTGCGGGTAGGCAAGCGTCGCGTTAACCGTTATGTAGCTCATGAGCGTACGTACCGTTTCCGAAATGCTATGGGGCAGCAGATTGAGCTTTGCTTTCGGGTTTCGAACGATGGCGTGGCCTTTCGCTATCGCTTTCCAGAGCGCGATGCAGCCCCCCGAGAAATCCTTGAAGAGCTAACGACTTTTGATTTTCCCGACAGTGCGCGGGCTTGGCTCCAGCCCCTAGCTGAGCCGAAAAGCGGCTGGCGCCAGACGAATCCTTCCTACGAGGAATACTACCTGCAGGATATCCCGGTTGGGACGCCTTCGCCTACGGGTGCGGGATGGGTGTTTCCGGCCTTGTTTCGGGTAGGTGCCCATTGGGTGCTCCTTACCGAAGCCGATGTGGACAGCACGTTTTGCGGTGCACGGCTGCGCGCTGAGGCGCCCGGTGGCGCCTATCAAATTGGCTATCCAGATGCCCGAGAGGCGATCCCCGGACAGGGATATTTGCCCCGGAGTCCGCTGCCTTGGCAGACTCCTTGGAGAGTGCTTGTGGTAGGTGATCTTAAAACATTGGTGGAGTCGACGCTGGGGACTGACCTAGCCGCCCCAGCCATAGCCCTAGACACAACGTTCGTTCGCCCAGGCCGCGCTTCTTGGAGCTGGGGGCTCCTTAAAGACAGTTCTATTACCTACGAAGTGCAGCATCGCTTTATTGACTATGCAGCCAAGATGGGCTGGGAATACACGCTGATCGATGTTAATTGGGACTCAACGATCGGGTACGACCGGCTGGCGGAGCTGGCGCGGTATGCCGCTACGCAGGGTGTAGGACTGTGGCTGTGGTATAATGCTTCGGGCGACTGGAACACCACAACGTATCGGCCCAAAAGCCGCCTGCTTACCCGGGAAGACCGGCAACGCGAGTTTGCGCGACTTGCAGCTATGGGCATTCGCGGTGTTAAAGTAGATTTTTTTGGTGGTGACGGACGCTCAATGATTCGCTATTACCATGAAATCTTACAGGACGCTGCTGCTTATCGTTTGATGGTAAACTTTCACGGCTGCACGTTGCCGCGCGGATGGGCACGTACATATCCGCACCTTATGACGATGGAGGCTGTGCGGGGCTTTGAATTTGTCACCTTTACGCAAGCCGATGCCGATCGCGAGGCCAATCATGCAGCCATGCTACCCTTCACGCGGAACGTGTTTGATCCGATGGACTACACGCCGCTAAGCCTTTCTAGTATTCCAGGAATTCTGCGTCAGACAAGGCAAGGATTTCAGCTTGCCCTCACAGTTTTGTTTACTTCGGGCGTGCAGCACTTTGTAGAAACGCCGGAAGGCATGGCCCACGTGCCCGAAGCTGTACAGCGCTTTTTACGTACCGTACCGGTAGCCTGGGAGGAAACCCGCTTTGTGGCAGGTTGGCCTGGGAAGTTTGTCATCCTGGCCCGAAAGGATGCAAACGGGCGCTGGTACGTCGCTGGAATCAATGGCGAAGCGCAGGAAAAGGTGCTGGAGTTTACGTTACCTTTTCTGGAAGGAAGTCCTACGGGAGCGCTCTTTATCGATGCGCCGCAGCGCGACTTGTTGCTCCACGTCCCCTTGCGCTACGAAAGGGTACAGCGCCTTACGCTGCCGCCACATGGGGGTTTTGTGATTGTTTGGGAGCCTCAGGTTACTTTAGCAGACGAGTTGAGGCCCGAACGATAAGCTGTGCCGGCAAGATGATGCGTTCGACGGTATCCGGGCCACCGCGACCATTGGCACCTTCGATTTGGCGGATTAAGAGTTCGGCTGCTTTGGCTCCCATTTCGATTTTGGGCATGCGGACCGTTGTCAGCGGAATAGGCAAGTATTCGGCGATGGCGATATCGTCGTAGCCAATAATGGAGACCTGATCGGGAACCTTAATGCCCAGGTAGTGCAGGGCGCGCATGAGGCCAATGGCTACCAGGTCGTTATAGCAGGTAACGGCCGTAGGAAGGTTATTGTGGTGTTGCTGGAAGTATTCCAGGCCTTTTTCGTAGCCATCGCGCAGCCGCGCACCGGTATAGACAATCATGTCTTCCCGAAAGATGAGGTTGGACTCGCTGAAGGCTCGGCGGAAGCCCTCGATGCGTTCTTCGGTGTGGAGCGAGTAGCGAGGGCCAGCAAAGTGAATAATGCGTTCGTGTCCACCTTCAATAAGATAGCGTGTAGCTTCTTTGGAAGCTGCCACGTTGTCGACGTCCACGATGTTGGCCTGCAGGCCTAGTACGTTTTCAATAAGTACAAAGGGGATATGCCGGCGTTTGAGCTCAAACAGATGGGACAAGTCGGCTTGTTCTTCCAGGAGGGGATTAATAATAAGGCCGTCGACGTCCTTGTCAGCCAGCAGGTCGACGATGCGGTGTTCTGAGGCAAAGTCGCTTTCTGAGCTCGTGATCAGCACCGTGTAACCATGCCGGCTGGCCACTTCGCGGGCACCTAGGAAAATATCGGCAAAGTAGGGGTTGTCTACTTCCTTAACCACCAGGCCAATGGTTCGGTGCAGCGTCGGTTGTAGGCGACGGCGGGCTGCGCCACTGGGTCGATAGTTCAGCTTTTCAATGGCTTCCAGGACGCGGCGTCGGGTGGTGTCTTTGACCGTGCTTTTGTTGTTGAGTACGGCCGAAACCGTAGCATTTGAGACGCCCGCATATCGGGCTACGTCAGAGATAGTGACCCGCTTGGGGGGGGTTGGCTCTGCAGGCATAGGCAAAAAGGCTCATGATAGACAGCAACTGCTGCGATTTAACAGCACAAGCCTCTAAAAGATTCGAACGCCGTTGGACAGTGGTTTAAGGATTAGAATGTGAAAATCGAAATAATCTAATCCTTTTGATTTTTATCTAGCTTTTAGACATTGCAAAAAAGCGGTATTTCAAGAGGTGTAGGGTATTTTTTTATCCCCTATTGACGAAATAGCGAAATGATATTATAATATCGAAAAACTGAATAAACGATTAGATAATCAATAAAATTGAAAAGACACGCTGCTATGAAAGCTGGAAGCACGTTGAAGTCCCAGGATGTCTGGATGAAAAAAGTCTGGACGACGGCAAAAGCTTATCGAGGAAAGTGGTTGGGGTGGTGTATGGGGATGGTTGGGCTGTTTTGGTTCTTTGGAAGCGCTAACGTATGGGCGCAGCAGCAGGTATCGGGTACAGTGCGGGATGCGGCCAGTGGTGAGCCGCTGCCGGGCGTGAATGTGGTTGTGAAGGGGACCACGTTGGGAGCGGCCACCGATCTGGATGGTCGTTACCGCCTAGTTGTGCCTTCGTTGCAGGATACGCTGGTGTTTTCGTTTGTGGGCTATGAAACTCGGGAAGAGCCAATTGCCGGCCGAAGTGTGGTGGATGTACGCCTAGTGCCCACAGTGTTGCGGGGAGAGGAAGTGGTTGTGATTGGCTACGGTACCCAACGGCGCGTAGATCTGACGGGTGCGGTAGCTGTAGCAGATCCAGCTGAGCTCAAGAAGCTTTCGACCCCAACCTTGGCGGGCGCCTTACAAGGCCAGCTTGCTGGTGTAGCTGTTACCTCTAGCGGGGCGCCGGGGGAAACGCCCGAAGTGCGTATTCGGGGGATTACGTCCTTTGGTAGCAATGAGCCGCTATATATCGTTGATGGTGTTCCTGTTGATCGGATTATTGACCTAAACATCAGTGATATTGAATCAGTCCAAGTGCTTAAGGACGCGGCGGCAGCGGCAATCTATGGTACGCGTGCTGCTAATGGTGTAGTCATTATCACCACGCGTCGTGGTCAGCGTGGGTTGCGTGTGGAATATGAGGGTTCGGTCGGGGCAGCCAATATTTATCAGCGCTGGGATGTGTTGGAGCGTGAAGAATATCAGGCGCTGATGAACGAGATGGATGCGAATGCTGGACGGCCGCCTGCGCCGGCAAACGATCCTTCGTCACCTTTCTATGTAGACGACGTCGATACAGACTGGCAGGATGCGGCCTTCAAACCGGGTTTGATGACCAGTCATAATCTTACAGTTTCAGGCGGAGGTGAAGTAAGCACTTATAGCATTGCGGGGGGCTATCTGCGTCAGGAGCCCACCATGGTAGGGAATGCGCCCTCTTTTGAGCGGGTGTCTTTACGTGTTAATTCGGATCATCGCCGCGGACGCTTTTCCTTTGGTGAATCCATTTATCTAGTACATACCAAAACAATGCGGCAAGAAACGAGGCATGAAGAATCCATTATCCGGAACACGCTAGTAGCAATTCCAACGCTGCCTATCCATGATCCTAATCGTAAGGGAGGCTATGCAGGGGCTGATGCCAATATTCATAGGGCTATTTCACTAAATGTAGTTGGGGTTAATAATTTGATAGAGTCTCCTGTCGATGCTTATCGAGGACTACTCAACCTATATGGTCAGATTGATCTATTTTCTGGCCTTTCTTACAAGATTAATACAGCTGTAGATGTTACAGAATCAGAAGATTATCTTTTTGTGCCGCAGTTTGATATGGGATATTTCTTTACCGAACAGAATGGAACTTTGGATTACTTTAAGCGGCGGTATGTCTATTGGCTTTTAGAACATACGCTAACCTATGATCGCGTATTTGGTAGGCATCATTTTACACTTTTGGGTGGTGCTACTTGGGAAAAAGGAAATTATGTACACACTGGGGGAAATGCTCAAGGTTATGCTAATAGCAATTTCAAAACGCTAGAAGCCGGTAGTAATCCTAATAAAACTGTTTTTCATTGGAAATCGGCTAATGCACTTCAATCTTTTTTGGGACGCTTAAATTATAATTTTGCTGATCGCTATCTGCTTTCGGCGACTATTCGACGGGACGGTTCTTCCCGTTTCGGACGCAATAATCGCTATGGAATTTTCCCCTCTATTTCAGCAGGATGGCGCGTAAGCAACGAGCCCTTTTTTGACATTCCGTTTATTAATGATCTGAAAATTCGTGGCAGTTGGGGAAGGCTGGGAAATCAGAATATTGATGATTATGCTACAGCAGCAGTTGTTAATACCTATGCTCATTACAACTTTAATGACAACTTAGCACCGGGTGCTATTCAAGTGACGTTGGTTAATCCCAATATGAAGTGGGAGACGACAACCTCGTGGGATGTTGGGATAGATGCCACGTTGTTTGATGCCCGCCTTCAACTGACGGTCGACTACTATGATAAAACTACCGATGGTATTTTGGTGCGAGTGCCTATCCCTCTCTCCGTTGGTTCTACAGAAAATCCCTTAGTCAATGCGGCTTCTCTTAAAAATTGGGGATGGGAATTTTCAGCTACCTATCGCGGTCAACGAGGTTCACTGAACTATGAGCTATGGGGCAACCTGACCACTTGGAATAACAAGGTGCTCTCACTTGGCTACGGTGGTGAACCAATCTATGGATTTGCAAGCATTACTCAGGAGGGTGGGGAGATCGGTGCTATTTATGGCTGGGTAACGAATGGAATTTTTCAAAGCGAAGACGAAATCTGTCGGGATGCCACTGGCGCGACCTGCCGTGAACGGGGGTTAGCCTACCAAACCCCAGGTACAGCGCCGGGTGACATTCGCTTTAAAGATCTAAATGGTGATGGTATCATTAACGATCAAGACCGTACGGTGCTAGGTAGTGCTATCCCGGATTTCTATTACGGTTGGGGCTTTCGTCTGAATTATCGTCAGTGGGACTTTTCCTTACTCGCGCAAGGTACCTATGGCAACAAGATTTTTAACCATCCGCGACGCATGTTGGAGGCAGGTTTCCAGCAGGCATATGGCAATGCTGCTGAGACTGTAAAGGATCACTGGAGGCCAGATAATCCTGATGCTAAAATGCCAAGAGTTATTTACTTGGATCCTAACGGTAACGGGCGAGACTCCGATCGTTGGGTAGAAGATGGATCATACTTACGCGTACAGAATGTGACCCTAGGATATACGCTGCCGGCTTCTTTAGCGAGTCGACTAGGTATGGTCAGCTTGCGCGTCTACGTTAGCGCGGAGAATCTCTTTACACTGACGGGCTATAGCGGGCTTGATCCTGATTTGGGTGATGATGGCGCTCAGGTGGAAAATGATGCCCTCTTTAGCCGAGGAACAGATACAGGGGCCTGGCCCCACCCGCGGATTATCCGTGCTGGGGTTCAGCTTAGTTTCTAGCCGGATAGGAGAACCAAGAGCTTAGCTGGTTTAAATCGAAGGAGTCGATTATGAAAGCTGCCCAAACCTTACTGTTGCTACTGCTATGTGGGGGCTTGATGGTTGGATGTGATGGTAACTTTTTGGAGCTTACCAATCCCAACCTCCCCACCACAGATACTTTCTGGAAAACCGCTGATGATGCCATCAAGGCCGTAAATGCCTGTTACGAACCACTCACTTTTGATGGCATGTATGGACGTTTTATGCATATCCTACAAGATTTGCGAGCTGACGATGCAGTAGGGGATAGCCCATGGGGGGAAATCCAAAACGTTGGTCGATTTAATCTTAACGCGGCTTCGTTTGGGCCTTTCTTAGCGTGGCGCGATGCTTATAATGGCATCTACCGCACTAACCAAGTTTTGAAATATGTTCCAAATATCGAAATGGATCCAGAGCTAAAAGCGCGTCTTTTGGGGGAAGCTAAATTCTTACGGGCGTTTTACTATTTCCATCTTGTCAAGATGTTCAATAACGTCCCGCTTATTTTAGAGCCTGCCGAAAAGGAAGAACAATATCGCCAACCTCAGGCTCCCCCTGAGCAAGTCTGGGCACAAATCATTCAAGATCTAAAAGAGGCGCAGACTGTACTACCCCAGCGGTATACTAATGAGGCTGATATTGGGCGAGCAACCTGGGGTGCGGCCACAGCCTATCTAGGAGTAGCCTATTTATTTACGGGGCGCTATGCAGAGGCAGATGCTGAGTTTAAGAAAATAATTGACTCGGGTCTTTATCAACTTGTCGACGATCCTCGGCTGAACGGGGGGTATGAAGGAGAAAACAATGCTGAGTCCATTTTTGAAATTCAATTTTCACGCGAGGTAGGAGGTACCGTTCCAGGATGGGGAGGGACTCCTAACCCAAGTTGGGGCGAGACGCAGGCACGGTCGATTACGTATTCACCCCCCGGATTTGGATGGGCTGATACCAATCCCACACGCTGCTTGTATCAGACCTTTAAGCAAGAACGAACAGTAGATGGGCAGGATGACCCAAGGCTTCATGCTACGATGTTCTATTATCGCCCAGGAATGACAGTCTATGGCGTGCCGTGGGAACAGCTCTACGGAAACGACACAACTTCGGTTTACTGGCGCAAGTACCAAAGTGATATTCCGGGTGGAAATGAGTTTGATATGCGGTCAGGAATTAACATCCGAGTAATGCGCTATGCAGATGTGCTTTTGATGTATGCAGAGACCCGTAATGAGCTAGGAGATCAGGCTACAGCTGCACGCTACATCCAAATGGTTCGCAATCGTGCGCGCTTACCTAACCGGGAAGCTGAGTTTGCTGCCATGTCGCAGGCTCAGCTGCGGGAAGTCATCGCACGTGAACGCTTTTTGGAATTGGCTGGTGAAGGTAAACGGTTTGATGACCTTCGTCGTTGGGGATGGTTGAGTAATCCAGCTAAATTGGCCGAGTTACGCGCCTGTGATCCAGAATTCAACGGCTATGCGCCAGGAAGGGAGTGGTTGCCAATCCCGCAGGCCGAAATGGATGCTAACCCGCTGCTGCAGCAAAATCCAAGCTACTAGAGCTAGGGGATAGTCTGCCGGGCAGGCAGAAGCGGCAGACTATCCCTCCGTTCCCTACCAGAATCCAACAGTGAAAGACCATGCGGTATCGCCACCTCGTTTGTTTTATAGGATTAGTGCTGGGATTAGGACTGGCTATGCCGACGTCTGCCCAGCAGGCACGTATTAAAATTGATCCAGATCGTGTTATTGACAAAGTAGATCCTTTGATCTATGGCAGTTTCGTGGAGCACTTAGGGCGTTGTGTCTATGGGGGCATCTACGAGCCGGGTTCACCGCTGGCCGATGAAGACGGTCTGCGCAGGGATGTGCTTCAAGCGGTACGTGAGTTGGGCGTGACAATCCTGCGTTATCCCGGTGGTAACTTTGTCTCTAATTACCACTGGCTCGATGGTGTAGGGCCCGAACGTAAGCCTCGTTTGGATTTAGCCTGGCACGTCCTGGAGCCTAATACGTTTGGGACAAACGAATTTATGAAATTCATCCGGAAGGTCGGGGCCGAACCCTACTTTACGGTCAACATGGGAACAGGCACCATCGAAGAGGCCCAATGGTGGGTGGAATACACGAATGTAAAGGAAGGCCCATACTACGCGGAGCTTCGCAAACAGCACGGCTTCCCAGAGCCTTATGGGATCAAGTTCTGGAGCTTGGGCAATGAGATGGATGGCTTTTGGCAGCTTGGGCATCTCAGTGCAGAAGATTATGCCAAAAAGGCTCGTGAGGCGGCAAAGCTCATGAAAGCTACAGATCCCAGCATTCGGCTGATTGCCGCAGGCTCGTCTGATTTTCGCCCGGGTGCAGATCCCCAGCATTGGAATCGGGTTGTGCTTGAAGAGCTGAAGGATCATATCGACTACATTGCCCTGCACATTTACGTGGGTAATCCTGACAATAACTACTACAACTTCGTCGCTACGCCTTTAGAGATGGAGCGACGGACAGCAATCGTAAAGGGCTTAATTCAACAGGTGCTCTGGGGTTCACGTCGGGAGCGTCCAATTTACATTGCCTGGGATGAATACAACGTTTGGTATCGCGCACGCACCGGTGAAGCCCTGCGGGGCCGACGAGCACTTGAAGAGCGCTATAATCTGGAAGACGCTTTGGTCATTGCCGGTTTTTTGAATGGCTTTATTCGGCAGGCCGATATTGTGAAGATGGCAAATTTAGCCCAGCTTGTTAATGTAATTGCTCCCATCTTTACCAACGAACAAGGCCTGTTTAAGCAGACAATCTATTACCCCTTTCAGCTTTTTGCACGCAATGCGCACGGTACAGCTCTGGATGTGTTTGTGGATAGTCCCACTTACGACACCGAAGAGTTCTTCCTGGGCCTGGGTGAACGCACCACAAAGTTGGAAAACGTTCCTTACCTAGACGTTTCTGCAGTCTATAATGAAGAAAATGGGCGGCTGGTAATCAATGTCGTCAACCGGCACAAGGATCAGCCGATAACAACCGAGCTTATCGCTCAGGAAGGCCGTTTCCGAGGGCCTTTTGAAGTCTATGAAGTCAACGGGCCCGACATTAAGGCGGAAAATGACTTCGGCATCGAGCGCGTCAAAACGGTACGCAAACCCGACGTTAGCGCCAATGGTACGCGCTTTACCTATACTTTCCCTCCCCATTCCTTTACGCAGTTGATCGGACGTCTAGAACGGTGAAGGTGACAGGAGCACTGGAAAGTGGGTGGAAAGTCGACCATGCTTTCCACCCCACTTCCAGATTATGGAGGCATGCGTGATGCATACGATGCTAATTCGCTACGGATGGTTGGTGCTCCTTGGAGCAATTGGAGGAAAGCTTGGGGCCCAGCCTATCGACATCCGCGTGCATGATCCGGTGCTGATCCGCCAGGATTCGTTCTACTATCTTTTTCATACCGGTCGTGGCATTTCCCAATGGCGCTCTAAAGACCTGCGCCAGTGGGAACGCCTGGAACCCGTATTTGCTGAGGCTCCAGCCTGGACCGAGCAAGTCGTGCCTGGATTCCGCCAGCGCAATCATATTTGGGCCCCAGATGTGCTCTTCTACCGGGGGCGCTACTACCTTTTTTACTCTGTATCGGCCTTTGCAAAAAACACCTCAGCCATAGGCGTAGCCACAAGCCTGACATTAAACCCAGCAGACCCAGCTTATCGTTGGGAAGATCATGGGCCCGTGGTGCGCTCGGTTCCAGGGCGCGATATGTGGAATGCGATAGACCCCAATGTGGTCTTCGACGAGAAAGGACAGCCCTGGTTGGTGTTTGGTTCATTCTGGCTAGGAATCAAACTGGTCCGTTTAGACACCTCGCTAACGCGACTGGCTGAGCCCCAAGAGTGGTACACGGTGGCTGCTCGTCCGCGCACCATGACGCTAGATGAGCGTGACCCAGGTGACGGCGCCATCGAGGCCCCATTCCTTTTTCGAAAAGGAGACTTTTTTTACCTGTTTGTGTCTTGGGATTACTGCTGCCGAGGGGTGCGTAGCAACTATAAGATTGTGGTAGGGCGGGCTCGGGATATTCGGGGACCTTATCTAGATCGGGAAGGGCGAGACATGCGTCAAGGTGGTGGCACGCTCGTTTTAGAGGGCAATGAACGCTGGCCTGGAGTAGGTCATTGCGCGGTCTATACGTTTGAAGGGAGAGATTTTCTTGTTTTTCATGGCTACGACCGCTTGGATGAAGGGCGGCCTAAGTTATGGATTTTACCGCTTCTCTGGGATAGCGAAGGCTGGCCTTTGGCGTCTTTGGACGATTGACGAGCGTAACGCGAAGGCCTATGCGCTGCTATAAGCAAACTTTACTTAGATGGCTTGCTTTCCTTGGGGTTGTAGGAGTAAGTGCCTGTGCTGACAAAGGGGTAGAGCCAGAACTACAGGAGGAAACATGCACGGCAAGTGTAGCAGACTATACCCCGCTGGTGCAAGTAGGTGATATTGCAGCGCATGACCCAGCAGCGATTTACGTAGAAGAGGAAGGCGCATTTTACTTGTTCTCCACAGGCCACCGCATTCCTATTCGCCGATCCACCGATTTGATTAATTGGCAACTGGCTGGGTTTGTATTGCCTAATGATGTACCTCAGTGGTGTGCGCAGTCTATCGCAGGCGTTCAATTCCCTTGGGCACCGGACATTTCGTTTTTTAACGGCAAGTATTACCTCTACTATGCTTGCTCAGGAGGTCAGCAACATTCGGCTATTGGCGTAGCTACCAATGTCACATTAGATCCGTATAGCCCAAATTATCGCTGGGAAGATCAAGGTAAAGTAGTCGAGACGCGTCCTAATCAAGATCCCTATGGCTCGATTGACCCCAACTTCATTTTAGACGAGGAAGGCAACCCCTGGATGGTTTGGGGCTCTTATCTGCGCGGGATTTACTTGCATCGCATTGATCCGGCAACGGGAAAGCTACTCAATCCTGACTACGAGCACTATACTACCTTTTACCACTTAGCAGAGCGCCCGATCGAACGAGCCATTGAGGCGCCGTTTATTGTGCGGCAAGGTAATTATTACTATTTATTTGTCTCTTTTGACGCATGCTGCCAAGGAGCAGCGAGTACTTATCGGGTGATGGTAGGCCGCTCAGTGGCGATTACGGGGCCGTATGTAGATCAAGCAGGTCGGTCCATGTTAACAGGAGGGGGAACGCTCTTGTTGCAGAGCTATGGACGCATACGGGGGCCTGGTCACAATGGGGTGTTTCGAGATGGTCAGGGGCGTTGGTTCTTTGTGCATCACTTTTACGATGGGCTGGATGGGGGGCGTATAAAGATGCAGGTGCGATCGCTATTGTGGCGTAATGGTTGGCCCGTAGTGGGTGAGGCCTATGATGGAAAGTATCCTGGAGAAGCTTTAGAAGTAGCGGCTTTGGATCTGGCAGGGGTGTGGGGATACTCGGTGGATTACGGACAAGGAGTACGGCTGCGACTTCAAGACGATGGTAGCTTAGAGCAATGCGGCAGTAACGGCTTGTGGAGCAGGCTTGGGAATTGGCGTGTGGAAGGATCAGAGTTGGTTTTAACCGTAGGTAGTGTAGAGGAACGTTTGGTATTAGAGCCCCAAGGTCGTTGGGCGGTTGGACGAAGCCAGTCGGGCCAGGTGCTGCGGGCTTGGAAAACGGTGTCTTGAAGGAAGCATGGGGAACTCAAGAAGCATTGCAATTAACCTTATCGTTAAGCTAAGCAGCTTCCTGCTTATTCTATGGGGCTGTCGACAGGGTAGGCCTTCGCAATTTGTACTACGTGACCCCGAAGAGAGCGGCTTAACCTTTCAGAACACCATTCACGAAGACGCACGTCACAATCTCATGACCTTTTTTTACCTCTATAATGGTGGCGGTGTAGCCGTAGGTGATATCAATAATGATGGATTGCCAGATTTATACGTAACCGGAAATATGATATCTGGCAGGCTCTACTTGAATCGAGGGAATCTACGCTTCGAAGACATTACCGAACGTTCGGGAATTGTTGTCACTGGTTGGGCTACAGGAGCTACGTTTGTCGATATCAACGAGGATGGATGGCTAGATCTTTACATTTGCCGCTCAGGAATGTATCCACCTGAAGAGCGAGCTAATTTGCTATTTATTAACAACGGAGATCTAACCTTTTCTGAGCAAGCCTCACGCTATGGTATAGCCGATACAAGCTATTCTACACAAGCAGTCTTTTTTGATTATGATAGAGATGGATATCTCGATATGTATTTGCTTAATCATTCTATGCTTGATTTACAACCAAATCGAATTCGACCTATTGATTCTACTGGTTATGGGATTGGAAATGATCGTCTGTATCATAATGAAGGCAATGGAACATTCCGAGACGTGACTTTAGCGGCAGGTATTCGCTATCCAGGTATGGGACTGGGTGTTGTTGTAGGAGACGTTAACCGTGATGGTTGGGATGATATCTATGTAGCTAATGATTTTATGGCTAGCGACTACCTTTATCTAAACCAGGGTAATGGCACCTTCAAAGAAGTAGGCAGGCAGGTCTTTAAACACTTCAGCTATTCAGCGATGGGGGTCGATCTGGCTGACATAAATAACGATGGCTGGCTCGACCTGGTCGTTGTCGAAATGCTTCCCCCCGATCATGACCAGCGCCAAAGGATGGCCTTCCCACTAACGAGTTTTGGGTATTACCAAGCTATGCTTCAGGAAGGGTATCACTATCAGTATTGGCGCAATACCCTCCAGCTCAATCATGGGCTGAATGCCCAGGGGAAGCTTACCTTCAGTGAAGTGGGACAGCTAGCAGGTATTGATGCTACCGACTGGAGCTGGGCCCCTTTGCTAGCGGACTTCGATCACGATGGCTATCGAGATCTCTGGATTACCAACGGTTACCGCCGAGCTGTAATCGACATGGATTTTATCAAAGACCGCATGATCCCAGTCTTACAACAGGAACGTCGGTTAGGTACCGATTCGGTGCAGCGTCGGCTGATCTCCATGGTTCGGGAGTTGTATGATCTGGCACGGCCTGACGCTGTTTTTCGAAATCGTGGTGATGGTACCTTTGCGTTGGTAAGCAAGGCGTGGGGGATTACGGACCCTTCTTTTTCTAATGGTGCAGCGTATGCAGACTTGGATCGCGATGGCGATCTTGATGTGATCGTCAATCGGATTGACCAGCCGATTGCGCTTTACGAAAACAGAGGTGGGCAGGGGCATTACGTCCAGCTCGATTTGCGCGGTCACCCACCCAACACACGTGCTTTAGGAGCTTGGGTTGAAGTCTATTGCGATAGCCTGCATTGGGTGCAGCAGCATTACGTTGTGCGAGGTTACCAGTCGTCGGTTGATTATGTGATGCATTTGGGGTTGGGCTCGTGTGCACAAATTGACTCACTCAAGGTGCGTTGGCCTAATGGGCAGCAAACGAAATGGATTCGTTTGCCAGTCGATACACTGCTGGTACTGCATCAGCCTGAAGGACCAGGTGCGTTCGTTAAGCCTCCTGATATTCCTCAGGGATTGTTGGTAGAGCGCACTGATCGGTTGCCCCCGTATCGCCATATTGAAGATCTTTACAGCGACTTTATCCGGCAGCCGCTCTTGCCACGCACGTTTTCACAGCTAGGTCCTGGCTTGGCTGTAGGTGACGTGAACGGCGATGGACGTGAAGATTTCTATGTCGGGGGCACCTACGCCCAGGCAGGATGGCTGTTTTTGCAGCAACCTGAGGGTTTTTTCAAAGCAGGCCCGATAGACCCTACAGCCATGCTGGAGGATCAGGGGGCATTGTTTTTTGATGCAGATGGTGATGGCGATCTAGATTTACTTGTGGCTAGCGGTAGTGGAGAGTTCCCTGAGGGATCAGACTATCTGCGAGATCGACTGTATCGCAACGATGGTCAGGGGCAACTGATATGGGATCCCTTAGCTCTCCCGGAGGCACGCACAAGCAGCTCTGTCGTCCGAGCGGCCGATTTTGACCAAGATGGTGACCTTGATCTGTTCATTGGCGGACGGATGCGACCGCTGCGCTACCCATTACCTGGACGCAGTTACTTACTGCGCAATGAAGGGGGGCGCTTTGTAGAGGTAACGAACGATATCGCTCCTGGCTTGGGTGAGGCAGGCATGGTGAACGATGCACTCTGGAGTGATTACAACAACGATGGTTGGCCTGACTTAATTGTAGTAGGTGAGTTTATGCCTGTTCGGGTATGGCAAAATCAGGAGGGACGCTTTCGTGAAGTCACGGCAGCATTAGGTTTAGCCCATACCCACGGTTGGTGGAATAGCATTACTGGCGGCGATTTCGATCAAGATGGTGATATTGATTATGTGGCGGGAAATACAGGACTAAACTCGCGCTTTCGCGCTTCTAGGCAAGAGCCGATACGTGTTTATGCAGCTGATTTTGATGGAAACGGGCTTATTGATCCGATCATGACTTTCTATCTGCAGGGTCGGGAAGTGCTGGTTCCGCGCATGGATGAGCTTTTCATGCAGGTCTTGCTACCCCGAGCACTGCAGGTGAGTTCATATGCTACCTACGCTCGGTCGCACTTAAGAGACTTGGTCTACGAAACGCAATTAAAAGGGGCCTATGTGGCCGTGGCGTATCAGCTAGCCAGTAGCTATCTGGAAAATCAGGGCGATCGCTTTGAGGTGCGCCCGCTACCCTTAGCAGCGCAAGTAGCTCCTATTTTTGGGCTCCTGGCCGAAGATGTGGACGGCGATGGCTCACTGGATCTTTTGGCCGTGGGCAATGACTATGCTACGGATGTGCTAACTGGCCGTTATGATGCGTTTATCGGGCTGTGGCTGCGCGGAGACGGCAAAGGGAATTTGCACCCTGTATCTCATAGGGAAAGCGGCTTTTTTGTGGACGGTGACGCAAAGGCGCTGGTGCGCCTTCAGGTTAAAAATGAACCCGCTTACCTGGTAGCACAAAATCAAGGCCCACTGCATCTTCTGGGCTACCGGAGCGCTCCTCCTGTAAGCTGCTGGCCATGGCCATCTGAGGCTGTTTATGCGCAGCTTCACCTGCCTGCCGGCCGCGTAGAGCGACGCGAGCGGTACTGGGGCAGTGGGTATCTTTCGCAGAGCAGTGCTACGCTTTGCGTTTCTAAAAAAGTGCAGCAAGTGACGTTTCATGCCGCCCAGGGAAAAACTGTGCAACAATGGGTTCCATAATTATGCGGGCATTTTTTTGCCTTTTGGTGGGCATAACGCTTTGGAGCAGCTTATCCGGGACGTTGCGCGCTCAGCCCCTAACCAAAGAAACCGACGCGCGTTACCAAGAGCGACTACGGGCCTTTGCCTTTCCGTTCGAGGCGGTGCAGCTGCTCGACAGTCCATTCAAAGCGGCTATGCAGCGGGATGCGGCCTATTTGTTTTCGCTGGATCCTGACCGATTGCTTAGCCGATTCCGCCGCTTTGCGGGCTTAGCTTCCAAGGCGCCAGAGTATGGGGGTTGGGAGTCGCTGGGCATTTCCGGACATACCTTAGGGCATTATCTTTCTGCCCTGTCTATGTACTATGCAGCTACGCGGGATAGCCTTGCAAAGACACGTATTGCGTACATCGTGCAAGCCTTAGCCGAAGTTCAGCAAGCCCATGGCAACGGCTATGTTGGCGCTATTCCAGAAGGCGAGCGTTTGTGGTCCGAAATTGCACGGGGTGAACTCTGGGAAACGAAGCCCTTTTCCTTAAACGGCGCCTGGGTACCTTGGTATACCCTGCACAAGCTGTTCGCCGGGTTACTGGATGCCTACTGGTACGCAGCAAGTCAACAGGCGCTACAAATCGCTATAGGCTTGGCCGATTGGGTTTATGAAACCACAAAAAACCTAACCCCGGCGCAATGGCAGCAGATGCTGCAGACCGAACATGGGGGTATGAATGAAGTGCTGGCCCATTTGCATGGCCTAACGGGTAATCCGCGATACCGTGAGCTAAGCCAGAAGTTCTATCATGCCACCGTGCTTTCACCACTGGCCCGAGGCGTCCCAAACCTGACCGGCCTCCACGCCAATACGCAGATTCCCAAGGTGATCGGAGTCGTGCGACAGTATGAACTGATCGGAAGCGATTCGCTGCGGGCCATCGCCGAGTTTTTCTGGGAAGAGGTAGTGCAGCATCATACGTATGTAATCGGGGGCAATTCGCAAAACGAACACTTTGGCCCACGCGACAGCCTAAGCCGTCGACTCGATGAGCGCACGGCCGAAACTTGTAACACCTATAACATGCTGCGTCTAACGCGCCACCTTTTTGCGCTTAACCCCGAAAAAGTGCGCTACGTCGACTACTATGAACGGGCCCTGTACAACCACATCCTGGCCTCGCAAGAGCCGCATAAAGGTATGTTTACCTATTTTGTATCTCTTCGGCCCGGCCATTTTAAAACCTATTCAACCCCAGAGGACGCATTCTGGTGCTGCGTCGGAACGGGCATGGAAAACCACGTCAAATACAATGAATTCATTTACTTTTACAATGGGGATACGCTCTATGTGAACCTGTTTATTCCTTCAGAGCTCACGTGGAAAGAACGGGCACTAACCGTGCGCCTGGAAACGGCTTTCCCAGAAAGCAATCAGGTGCGGTTGAAATTCAATCCTGAAATGACGCAACGCCTGGTGGTGCGGGTGCGCCATCCTTCGTGGGCCCAAGGAAGTCTGGAGGTGCGCCTTAACGGTGAAGTGCAGCAGCTAGCGAGCCACCCAGGAAGCTATCTTACCCTAGATCGTCTTTGGCATCCAGGAGATCAGCTTGAGCTTACCCTACCCTTACGCTTGCACGTCGAGACAATGCCGGACAATCCAGATCGATTTGCCATTTTGTATGGCCCAATCGTGCTGGCCGGCGTTTTTGGTAATCGGGGATTACCTGAAGGGGGAGCCTACGCGCGGAATCAATGGGACTTTTTCAACTGGCCAGCCCCTTCTGTACCACGCCTATGTGGCGATCTGAACCGTGTGGAGACCTGGGTCAAACCGCTAGCTACAAGCGGTGAGCTGCGTTTTCATACCGTTGGCGCGGGTCAGCCTGCCGACGTGCTGCTTAAGCCCTTCTACGAGGTCCACCACGAACGCTACACGATCTACTGGGATCGGTGTAGATAGTCCCCCTACAGCAACACATTATGGTCATGATATAAATTTTTGTGTTGACTTTTAAAACCGGTTTATTTTGTTTTATACCGATACTTTATCCATCATAACAGGGATATGGCTCCACGCAGTGCTTGGTTCAAGGGACTGCTGCTCTGCATGAGCATAGCTTCAGCCTATGCGCAGGAAAGGGCATCGTCCCTGACGTATGTCGATAGCCAAGGCGTCTGGCGATGGGTAGCTACCGATGCCGAGGTCGCCCTATTCGGCGTCAACTACACCACTCCTTTTGCGCATGCCTATAGGGCCCACCAGCGGCGGCGTGTGGATTTGCGGCGGGCCATTGAGGCCGACGTTGCGCATCTAGCCCGGCTGCGCCTAGACGCCTTCCGGATTCATGTGTGGGACCGAGAGATTACGGATCATCGAGGTAATCTTGTTGAGAACGAGCACTTGGACCTGCTGGACTACCTCATCGCTCGGCTCAAAGCCCAGGGTATTGCCATTGTGCTTACTCCTATCGCCTGGTGGGGCACCGGTTATCCAGAGCCTGATCCTAAAACCGGAGGCTTTTCAGACAACTACACGAAGTGTCAGCTTACGGCTGATACGCTTGCTTGGCGTATTCAGGCAAATTATCTGCAGCAGTTTATTCAACATGTTAACCCGTACACTGGATTGTCCTATCGGGACGATCCAGACATTTTGGCGATTGAAATCTTCAACGAGCCCTGTCACCGAACTGCACCCGATACCACTCGCCTGTATATCAATACACTGGTAGCGGCACTACGGGAAGCTGGGCTAAACAAACCGATTTTTTACAACATCAGCGAAGGTTATCATGAGGCACACGGGCAAGCTGTTTGCGAGGCAGATGTTCAGGGCATCACGTTCCAGTGGTATCCGACCGGACTGGTCCGAGGCCGAATGCTGGAAAGCAACATGCTGCCTAACGTCGACCGTTATCTCGTGCCTCCGGCAGCTTTTCCAGCTTGCCAGAACAAAACCCGCATGGTTTATGAGTTTGATGCAGCTGATGTGGGCGGTTCGTACATGTATCCGGCCATGGCGCGCAGCTTTCGTGCAGCTGGCTTCCAGTGGGCGACGCAGTTTGCCTACGATCCTCTTTTTATTGCTGATGCCAATACAGAATATCCTACGCACTATGTAAACCTGGTTTATACGCCTTCGAAAGCCGTCAGCCTAATGATCGCCGGAGAGGTTTTTCGCCAGCTTCCACGGGGCGTCTCAGCGGGAACGTATCCCGAAAGCGCGCGCTTTGGGCCGTTTTGGGTGGATGCAACCCAGGACGTAAGCGTGATGGCCGCGGATACGGTGTTTTACTACACCAATACGACAAGCGCAATGCCACCGCAGCCGGCCCAGCTCCGGCATATCGCGGGTGTAGGCAGCTCGCCTGTTGTGGATTATGAAGGGACCGGGGCTTACTTTTTGGATCGATTGCAGCCTGGTCTGTGGCGGCTTGAAGTTTATCCTGATGCGTTCTGGATTACCGATCCGTTTGGTGCCACCGGTCTTCATCGGTCTGTGGCGCGTTTGGTGGCACGTGAGCGCCGGATGCGCGTGCGTTTGCCAGATTTGGGATTGGACTTTACGGTAGAGCCCCTCAATGCGGGCAATACGCATCGTCCGGCTGTTCATGAGGGTACGTTTGGCATACGTCCAGGCGTATATGTGCTGCGTGCCCGCCATGTTGCGGTCGATGCGGTAGCGCTGCGGCCGGCTCCTTTCTACGTGCCCCCCATTCCCGAAGCACCACCGCTCGTAGTGCATACGCCTCCTGAGGTGCTCGTAGCGGACACTTCTGCGCAGCTCAAAGTGCAGCTTGTGGCCTCTTGGCCTGTCGATTCGGTGTGGCTTTATGTGCGGCGTGCAGGATGGCGTGGTTTTCAAGGGGTACGCATGGAAGCTTTGGGGGGCGATCGCTATCGGGCAGTGTTGCCTGCTTCGGTGCTGCGACCGGGTAAGCTGGAATACGCTGTGACGCTTTATCAGGCAGGAAACGCGTACACCTTTCCCGGGGGTGAGCCGCGTGCACCTATAGACTGGGATTTCGCAGGCCGCACTTTTTGGCAGACCATACTGGTTGCACCTGGGGCGCCCTGGGTGTTGTTTGATGCAGCCCGGGATGTCACTAGGCTGCTGCTACCGCGTTTCCGAAGAGATTTCCGTTTTTCGGTTGAAGCGGTGCCGACGGACGTGCCGGGCCAATGGGCCCTTGAAGTTACCACGTCGGGTCCGGATCCAGAATCGGGTGTGTTTGCGTTCCGCGTCGAGCGGGCTATGGCTGCGCAGTTGCAACAGGTCGCAGCCTTACGGGTGCGTGCTCGAGCTTTGGAAGGGGTGCAGGTGTTGGAGCTTGCACTTGTTGACGACGAAGGCGTCGCCTGGGCTGCGACGCTTCGCCTCGATAGCAAATGGCGTGACTACACCGTGCCGCTCCGTTCGCTGCGCCCCGTTCCTTTGGTTTTGCTGCCGCGGCCTTATCCGCAATTTTTGCCGTACTTTCTGGAGGCCACGGTACGTAAGCCCCACGTAGACCCTGCGCGTATAGCAGGGATTCAAGTGGTCGTGCGTCCTACAGGCAAGGCTGCTTTTGCCCTAGGCCCTGTGATGCTAACCCCTTAAGGGATTGCGGAGGCGCAGCCATCGCTGTCGGTTGAAGCACTACGCCAAAGCACCTCCGCAGTGATATTGTGACCGAGGGGGTAGAAGGCCGGTTGTTTGCCGAAGTGCTTTTCATAAGCCTGGCGAACGCAGGCTTCCAGGGTTGAGCACGCGTCGCGGTGGACGAGTACGACCACGCATCCTCCAAAACCGGCGCCAGTAAGGCGCGCTCCCAGCACGCCTTCGACGCTTCGCGCTACGTTGACGATGAGGTCGAGAGGGAAAGCGCTGACCTCGTAGAGGTCGCGCAGGCTGTCGTGTGAGGCGTTCATGCACTGGCCAAAGTCCTCAAGGTGTCCTTGCTCTAGGTCGGTTACAGCCTCAAGCACGCGGCGGTTTTCTTCGACAACGTGCCGGCAGCGTCGCCAAATAAGCGGTGAAGGGTGGTTAGGATAGGCCCAGAGCAGCTCAGGCGAAACGTCGCGCAGCGCGCGAATTGAAGGATCAATGCTTTGGAAAAAGGCTACGCCAGCTTCACATTCAGCCCGGCGTTCGTTATAGCCCGACGTGGCCAGGGCTCGAGGGGCTTGGCTGTCGATGATCACAAACATCCAGTCTGTTAGCTGAACCGGTACGTGGCGATAGGCCAAAGTACGGCAGTCTAAAAACAGCGCATGCCCTGCACGTCCCAGCCGGGAAGCAAACTGATCCATGATGCCGCAATGCACGCCCACGTACGTGTGCTCTACATGCTGGCACAGCCGGGCAGCCTCTTCGCCAGACATCGCAAAGCCAAACATGTTCTGGAGCGTGACCAACGTGGCCACTTCGAGCGCAGCCGACGAGCTCAGACCGGATCCTAGCGGCACATCCCCATAGACTACTCCCTCAAATCCGGAGGGGAGTAGGCAGCGGCGGTGCAGTTCGGCCACAACGCCTCCGATGTAGTGCACCCAGCGCGTGCCTTTGCCCGGCAGGGCATCCAGCGAAAACGTAGCCCATTCAGCAAAATTTAGGGAATAGAGCCGAACGTTGCGATCCGATCGGGGGCGCAAGGCCATGTAAACAGCCTGCGCAAGCGTCATCGGCAATACAAAACCGTCGTTATAGTCGGTATGGTCACCGATTAAGTTGACGCGACCTGGCGCGCGTGCAACCATCACCTGACGGGTATCTCCAAAAAAATGCTGAAAGGCGGTTAATAGCTGGTTGAGGACCGTTTCCATTAAAAGCGAGCGTGTCATAGGCCACATCCTAAACATTACCAAAACAGGAGGTAAAGCGAGGCGGTCAGAGCTACAATGCCCAGTCCTAGCCAGCGGAGTCGAGGATCGGTCTCCATGGAAATGGGCGGGGTGTTGGGCAGGCGGGGCGGTTCGGCAAGCGGCCGCAGCTTGGTAACGATCAGCATAAAGGCAGCCAGCACGAGAAACGTGATCATCATGTGATGCAAAAAGGCGACTTCTGGTAACTTCCAGAGCAGCAGGCCATAGACCGGAATACCCAGAAACATCGCCCCAATAGCGGCTTCGGGTGGCGTACGCTTCGAGAAAAGCCCAAAAAGAAAGGCTGCGGTAATGCCAGGCGAAATGAAGCCCCAAAACATTTGGATATACTGAAAAACACTGCCGGTTTTGGCAACCACTGGTGCCCATAGGCAGCCAAAGATCATAAAAGCCGTGGTAGCCAGGCGCCCTATCGTTACTAGCTGGCGGGGAGAAGCCTGACCTCGCTTCCAGTGCCGCTGGTAGAGATCAACGGTGAAAATCGTTGCTGCAGAGTTGAGCAATGCGGCCAGGGTACTCATTACGGCTCCCATCAAGGCAGCCAGCATGAACCCGCGCACGCCCACAGGGACAAGCTCCCGAATTAAGATGGGATAGGCTTGGTCAGGTTGGGCAACCTTGTTAGGATAAAGCAGCGCGGCCATAATGCCGGGAAATACAATAATGAATGGGATAAGCAACTTGAGCAAAGCAGCTAGCAGGATGCCTTTCTGACCTTCCTTAAGGCTACGCGCTCCTAGCGTGCGCTGCGTGATGAACTGGTTTAGCCCCCAATAAAACAGGTTAGGAATCCAGAGCCCCCCAATAAAAACAGCTACCCAAGGCATTTCAGGGTGATCCCAAGGAAGCACCGTGTGCAACTTATCGCCTGCCTGCTCAAAAAACACCCCAACGCCTCCAAGGGCCTGAAAGCCCAGCACCGTTACCAGCAGTCCTCCTAGCAGGAGCATAATGCATTGGAGCATTTCGGACCAGGCGACCGCTTTTAAGCCCCCATAGACCGTGTATATTCCTGCTAGTAAACCGATAATCCAGATGCCTTTGGGTGTACTAATGCCAAAGATGGCCTCTATCGCTAAGGCACCTGAGTAAAGCACTGTCGCCAACGCCACAAATACATACGCCAGCATCATAAAAACCGTCATCACGGTGCGGGCTGCAGTGTTGTAGCGGTATTCCAAATATTCAGGCATGGTATAAATGCCAGCCTGTAGGAACTTGGGCAGAAAGAAAAAGGCGACCAGCACGAGCGTGACAGCAGCCATCCATTCGTAGCTGGCAATGGCCAAGCCCAGCTCAAAGCCGCGTCCCGCCATGCCCACGAAGTGTTCCGTGGAGATGTTTGCGGCAATGAGCGAAAAGCCGATAATTCCCCAGGTCAGCTTACGACCCGCCAAGAAGTAATCTTCCCCGGTTTCTTCTTTGCGCGACGCATAGATCGAAATGCCAATGACCAAGGCGGTAAACAGCGCAAAAGCAATCCAGTCTAGCCAGATAAACATCGTCGTTAAGCGGTTACAGATGGTTCCGTGCGAAAGTGGATTTCTGAAAGTCTGCGAAGCTGCGCGGCAGCGGCTTCAGGCGTCAGGTCCCGCTGTGGCATAGCCAGCATTTCATAGCCTACCATAAACTTGCGGATGGTGGCCGATCGCAAAAGCGGCGGATAGACGTGCAAATGCAGATGCCACTCTGGATGCTGCTGCCCATCGGTCGGTGCCTGATGAAAACCGGCTGAGTACGGAAAAGACACCTGAAAAAGATTATCGTAACGTACCAGCAGACGCTTGAGGATATCGGCTAGGCCCTGGCGTTCGGCTTCGGTGAGCTCAAGTAAGCTAGGGACAGGGCGGCGACTGACCACCAGGGTTTCAAAAGGCCAGATAGCCCAATAGGGGACCAGCGCGACAAAGTGTGCGTTTTCGCAGACGATCCGCAGACCCAAGCGCAGTTCAAGCGCCAGATAGTCGCCAAGTAGCGTGTTTCCCGTGCGGTTATAGTAGGCTTGCTGCTGCAGCGTTTCTTTCCATGGCTCATTCGGTATGGTTTCCTGCGCCCAGATCTGACCATGAGGATGGGGATTGCTGCAACCCATCACTTCCCCTTTGTTTTCAAAAATCTGCACGTAGCGAATTTCCGGAAAGCTTCCTAGCTCGGCATGCTGCGTCGTCCAAACCTCGACAACCCTTCGGATAGCGTCGGTATCCATCTCAGCGAGCGTAAGGTCATGCCGCGGTGAAAAACACACAACGCGGCAAAGGCCACGCTCTGCATGGGCTTCCAACAGGTCGCCAAAGGTTTCCTGCGCTGCCGGAGCATCTAGGCGCAGCGCAGCAAAGTCGTTATCAAAGACAAACGTTTCGGTGTAATGGGGATTGCGATGGCCACCAGCACGCTCGTTCCCTGGGCACAGGTAACATTGGGGGTCATAAACAGGACGTGTCGCTACCGGCAGGGACTCAAGCTGGCCTTGCCAAGGTCGCTGCGCCCGGTGAGGGGATACCAACACCCATTCACCGGTGAGCAGATTCCGCCTCCGGTGCGGATAATTTTCTAGACTGCAAGCCACTTCGATCGAGTTAATTTATCTTGAACCGGTATATATCCCAATTGAACGATAAACTATGTTTTTGTGCAGAGACCTTCAAAAGACGAGTGTTAAGCTTGCATGAAAATTGTCGTTGCAGGTCTGCTTTAGCCTAAATGTTTAGCCGATCGCCTTGGAAAGGGATGCCCAAGAGGAAACGGCTTGGGTGCCTCATTGTTGACTGGCATTTTGTGGTAGGGCACTAACCGAAGACATGCCATGCATCCTGGACTGCAAACGATTGGGTTGTTGGTTTTGTCAAACGTGTTTATGACGTTCGCCTGGTACGGGCATTTGCGGCATTTGGGTGATCGGCCCTGGTATGTGGCTGTAGTGGTCAGCTGGAGCATTGCGCTGTTCGAATATATGTTGCAAGTCCCAGCCAACCGCATTGGATTTACGGTTTTTAACCTGGCCCAGCTGAAGATCTTGCAGGAAGTGATTACACTAAGCGTGTTTATTCCGTTTGCCGTGTTTTACATGCAACAACCGCTCCGGTTGAATTACCTTTGGGCTGCGCTCTGCCTTCTAGGAGCAGTGTATTTTATTTTTAAAGGATAAGCTTACGCGTGCCTATGCCTTCGGTCGTCATTGTCGGGGGTGGAGCCATAGGGTTAGCCTCTGCCTTTTTTTTGCACCAGGCAGGTGTAGGCTCTATTACGGTGCTCGAGCGAGGGGCAATAGGTAACGGTTGTTCGTATGGCAATGCGGGCTTGGTGAGTCCCAGCCACGTGATTCCACTGGCTGCACCGGGCGTTATGCGTAAAGGGTTGCGTTGGCTTTTAAATTCGAGGAGCCCTTTCTATATTCGGCCGCGTTGGGATCTCGACCTGTTCCGCTGGTTGTGGCATTTTGGCCGTTCGGCTACAGCACGTCATGTGCAGCGCAATGCCCCGGTGCTCAAAGCGCTCTTAGAGCGGAGTCGCACGTTGACAGCTATGCTCCAGGAAAAGATTGGCGATTTTGGTTACCGGTCCGATGGCCTATTGATGGTGTTTCAGGATGAAGGGTATGCGGAATGTGCTGCGTTGGCCCAAGAGGCCGCGCGTTTGGGGATGAGCTGCGAATGGGTCACCAAAGATCGTCTCATCGAGCTTGCGGGTACGCGGGTGCAGGCGCAGGGTGGACTGTTTTTCCCGGGCGATGCTCATTTGCAACCGGATCGTTTTACGGCAGCGCTTGCAAGCTTCCTTACGCAGCACGGTGTATGCTGCCAGTCAGAAGTTACCGTAACTGAAATAGTGCGACAAGGGCGACGGGTACGCGGCCTGAAAACCACTGCAGGTTTCTTTGAAGCAGACGTGGTCGTGCTTGCTACAGGCGCCTGGTCGGTAGAACTGGCTCAGATGGTGGGGTATCGTTTACCGCTCCAGCCAGCTAAAGGCTACAGCCTAACATTTACGCCACCTCCAGAAGGCATGCCCCAGCGGCCTTTACTGCTCACCGAGGCGAAAGTGGCCGTAACGCCGTTCTCCGACGCGCTGCGCTTGGCAGGTACGCTGGAGCTCGCAGGCATAGAGCAGACCATTCGGCCCCACCGCGTCGAGGCCATCTATCGGGCAGCCCAACAGTATTTGCCCATGCTTCGATGGCCTGTGCTTGAGACTGCCAAAGTATGGAGTGGCCTTCGGCCTTGCACGCCCGATGGCCTTCCGGTAGTGGATTGGGTTCCTGGCAGCAGTAACCTGTTGCTGGCCACGGGTCACGCTATGCTTGGCATTTCCCTGGCCGCTGTTACGGGCGAGCTGGTGGCGGCTTTGGTTGCAGGAAAGCAACCTGAGCTGGACATAACACCGCTTCGGGGAGACCGTTGGGGATAGGGGTTGGGGGATTCGGCCAGACCGCTATTTTGGGGTTTTTTCTTGGGTGGGAGGGCTACAAGGGAGGGTTGATGCAGCTAAGATCCAAAACCACCGGGCACGCTCTTTTTACGGCAGCGCTTGCCACTGCACAAACATGGCGCCTTGTTTTTCCTGCTGCCAATAGCAGTAGCAAAGCTTTCATCCTAAGCCGATTCCCACAGCGATTAACGCCTTAGGGCGGTGGATTGCGCGCGAAGACCTGCTGATCGCTCCTTGGTAGCGCAACTTGTGTTTGTTGAGATAAAGTCCAGGATGACTTGATAAGGAATAATTTTTGTGGACAAGATAGAGGTGATGCAATTCATTATGTTTCATGTACTTGAACTATTGGAGGATGCCTATGATGCGTCATTTCATCACATGGCTTGCTCTGTGGTTCTTCGGGGCTGTCGGGACAGTAGCACAGGTTGCTGTTCCTCCCCAATTGATCCGTCCCATCCAAGGCGCGCAGCTTCCAAGCCCTTTAGTGCAGTTTGAGTGGACCCCAAGCAGTCCATCCGCGCCGGGTCTCGTCTACCGCCTAACAGTCAAGCCTCGCTACCAAGGGCAGTCGCCCACCCAGGCAATGGCGAGTAACCCTGTGAGCCTTCAGGTGGACGTGCCTGGCACAAGCTACCAGACCTCGCTTTCAGAAGCCAATGCACTCGGTGCCGATGCAGCAGCACCTAACTATGCTGGGCATGTCTGGCATGTGCAAGCTTTGCTCAATGGACAACCTTACGGTGACAATCAAGGATTCAGTCAGATCGAAGGGTTCTCCGTTCCGGCGATGGCTGTTGACCCCGTCAAGCCGCCGTACGCTGGGTTGATATGGGAGCTTCCGTATACTGCACTCATAGATGGTGGTGCGGAGCTTACCTACGATCTGCCTGCCAACGTCGGCGACACGCTCATTATGATTGTGCGCGTGCGGGTACCGCAGAAACTGACTGAGGATACCTTAGCGCTGCTTCAAGATACGAGCAACGCTTCACCGTCAGCACGGTACACTGGCTACGTTCTCAATCAAGCCGTTGCCTCCGGTGCAGGGCGGGCAAGTGGCAAAACGCTGGGTGCTGTTACCCGTCAGGCACCGCCGCAGGGACAAGGCCGCGGGCCCGTAATCCCTATTCGGCCCAGTGATGTAGGCTTGCCGGAGTTTCGCACATCGCCTGGTGATACACTCGACTACTACGCAGGCGGCTTCTATTTGTACGGTAGGCCTGGCGACACGCTTGTCACGGACAAGGAGCAGGAGAAGAGATCTTACTACGCAGGCGGCTTCTATTTGTACGGTGGGCCTGGCGACACGCTTGTTACGGACAAGGAGCAGGAGACGAGATCTCGCTACACTGGCGGTTACTATGTGTATGGTGGGCCTGGCGATACGCTTGTCACGGACAAGGAGCAGGAGAAGAGATCTTACTACGCAGGCGGCTTCTATTTGTACGGTGGGCCTGGCGACACGCTTGTTACGGACAAGGAGCAGGAGACGAGATCTCGCTACACTGGCGGCTTCTTTGTCTACACCATCCCTGGTAATGGCGAGCCACCGACGTATGCGGGGTATGCAAAGGAATATTTGATAATGCGCGAGTCGGACATCTACAGTATAATCTCAAAGCAAGCTCCCGTTCGAGTGCCAGTTCCCGAGGGTTCGACTACCGACTTTGTAAGTATACTCAAGCCAGCTCCTAAGGATACGTCGAAGGTCAAGATAAAAACAGTGTTGCCGCCGATGGAACCGTACTGGTGGCGGCAGCGGTCCGATACGCTGACGGTCCCGCACACAATCTTCAATCCTCCCGATGAAATTCTCCAGGGTGGGCTGCCGCTGCGTCAGATAGCCTATAATGCGGGGAAGGAGGGTGCTATCATCGTCGAACGCACCGGGAAGGCATATGTAGCGGGTCACTTCGTCCCGCACAACATACTGCTCCCGATTTGCCCCATTGCGGTGCAGGAAAGTGACGCTTTCCCCGAGCCGCTGAGCGACATTCTTGTAGCTGTGGATGAAGAAAGTGGAGCTATTGAGTACCGCTGGCTGGTCCTGCGTAGAGAGCTGACACAAATTCAAGCGGTCGTTCGACTCGACTGCGAGCGCGACTTCTATCCGATCAAGTAAGCACGCGAAGAAGGACGCCGCCGGGCACGCTCAACGGAGAGCGTGCCCGGTTTTTTTTGTTGGAAGGTAAAGCGTGCAAACATCGTATCTTTGCCGATTGCATCGTCTTGCCCACACGCGCTGTCGATGACCAATTATGTTAAAGCATTGCGGACAGAGGTGTGAGGTTGGTAGGGGTTTGAGTCCAGGGAAAATGAGCTGAGGTAGAGACAACGGCCATAGCGCGCTTTAATTTTTGCTTTCCCAGGCCGATTTTATACTCACCGGCGGCAACGTAGCAGCAAGTCATGATGCCGTTCTTTTCGGAATCCTTTTCTTCAGGCAGGTCGGCTATGCGGCTAGAGGCGCCTGGGTGCTACCGATCAGAGCTATTTCAGGAGCTACTGTCGAAGTATCCGGAGGTCCTGGAGCTTTACGCGCGGCACGTTGAAGAAAGACCGCAAGCAGCTGCCTATCAGGAGCGTTGTTTGCGACAGATTCCAGTGGTGGCGCGGTGGCTTAGTCAGGAGCTTGTTGCGGATGGGCGTTTAGGATTGTGTGCCTTGGTGAGTGCGTTAATGAGTCGGCTGTTGGATGAGCTAGGCATTTGGAATTACATAGTTGCTGGTGGTTGCGTAATCACGTTTATTCCGGCGGATATTCGACCCCGCTATTTTTACGTGTTTGATATGCAGGCTGTTGAGGTGCCGCATGCTTGGGTTGTTGCACCACCGTTTTGGGTGATTGATTTGACGCTGCGGCAGCAGCGTTATCCGGGTGATGAAGGGGGGCGTATTCCTGCAGCTGTGCTCAGTCGGCGTGCGCAGCCGGAGGCTGTTGTTCCTGAGGAAGTTTGCGCGCCGGCCCTACTCCACGGGTTGATGTTGCGGGGTATTCCAAAGGAACGGGTGCTTCGCCAAGTGTTTCCCGAATTTTGGCGTTTCCATCGATTTTTTCCTGCACGTGTCGTTGTGCTGCCTAGTGTGCGTTTGAAGTACATTCCTGCGCGGCTGCTTTTGCCGCCCTGGCAAGCCGAATGGGAGACGATGCCGCTGCTGAATGGCAAGTCGTTTCGCCAGCTGCGCGCGCAGCTGGAGGCCTATCTAGAGGGTTAAACTTTAGACGATGGGTTCAGGAAGCAGCATGCGTACTACCTGCACCCAGCCTTCAGGGCCAATAGCTGGGATGCGTACCAATCCAGGCACGTCGAGCGTAGCCCAGCTGCCATCGGGTTGCTGTACCAAAAACGGCCGATCTACGACACGGAGCATAGGGGCATCGTTTGGGCTGTCGCCAATGCCAATGGTTACTACGGACCCGTATTGGCTTTGGTAAAGTTGCGTAAGGAGGCGGACAGCTTGCCCCTTGTCGGTTCCGGCACCAACGATGGTGTGCAGCCGGCCCCCGGCAAAGCAAACTAAGCCATGGGCAGCCAGCGCAGCGTTAAAGCGTTGCCAGTCCTTTGGATCGAAGTGTACCACGATGGTCTCGCTGTACTCCCGACGCATGGCGCGGCGGGCAGCCTCTATAGACAATCCGGTCAGCTGTGCCACCGCTTCTGGCGTTAAGTCGGCATAACCTTGGAAGCACAGCCCAGTTTCCTGGCGGATTTTATGCAAAGCGCGGCGAATTTCAGTTGCAGTTCGACCTAGGGGAATCACCTCGAAGTGCCGCAAACGGTGTCCTTTGGGAGTTAAGCTAAAGTAACCTATAGGGATATAAATGGCAGCGCCGTTTTCCACGATAAACGGATCGTGCACAGAGAGCTGGCGTTGGTAGAAGCGCTGCTCTGCGCGTGTTTTCGAAGAGCAAAATACGATTGGAATGCCTTGTTGCTGCAAGGCTTGCAATACGCTAGCTGCCGGACCAGGGTCGTAGGTGTGCAGGTCCAGTAGCGTTCCATCCAGGTCCGAGAAAATAATCGGAAGGGGATGTTCAGTCTTCATGTGGAGAGGCAATGGTTGACGATCCATCTCCCTCGGCAGAGGCCATAGGGGGTTGGGGTAAGTGCCGGCGATGGCTTGGCCTTTGGATCAGCGCATCCAGCTGTTCTGCATAAGGCGCGCGCCACAGGGCGTTGAGAAAAGCTTCTAAGTCCACGTGGAGCAGCGAGGGGTAAATGCGGGGTGAGGGAGGCTCTTCACCTTTGGCAAGAATGCCCCGCCGACAGAGCTCGCGCAGCACTTCACGTTTAATGGGCTCTGGGCAAATGCGGGAGTGGTAGATCACTTGCAGCGCTGCAAAGATCATTTCGTCGATGTGGGCTTCGCCTTTGGATTCATGCAAGTGGGGATTGCGCGACTCGATCTGGAAAAGGTTAACCTGATGCTGCATCACTTCAGGGTGGGCACTTTCGATCACGCCTCCGTATTTTTCTAGCAGATCGATGTAATGGTAGGGTTCAATGGCGTAGCCCGTGGCATAGTCCAGGAGCATGGCCAACTCTATCGTCATGGCATGCTCACCGGCGTTGCCTGTTCGCACCACCTCGGTTTCAAAGCCTGTGTAATAACTGATGAGCTGGTTCAGGAAGCGATTGGTTACCACCGAGGTGCGGCCGTACTTGGCAAAGAAAAGTTGCGATTGCACGACTTTGGGTTTGCTATGCCAGACGATGCGCACCATCGTATAGGGCGAGTTGCTCAGGGCAAAGCCCGCAGCATACTCGTGCACGTATTCGTAAACAGCCCCTGGAAAGTAATTGTCAGCGTCAATGAACCCGATGTAGCGCTTTCCTAGCAGCCGTGCCAGTAGGGTAGCTGCAATCATGCCCTCGGCCTTTCCATCGGCGATGCGCTCGGTTTCATCAAGAATGTAAGGATAACCAGCTTCAGCCAAGGCGCGGGCTAAGAAAGGGTCTTTCTGATGGATAAGGAGCAGACGCTTTTGGGTAAAGCGAGACCACGTTTCGATTGCATCACGTTCCATTTTAAAGCGGTCAACCGGAGCGCGTCGGCTATTGGAGACGACGATTACCGTGCACTGGTGCGGGATGCCAAACAGCACGCCTTCCAACAGTTTGAGTCGCTCATCACGGATGGGGACCACAACGGCCATGTCGCGCTCGATTTCATAGAGCGTCTCATAAGGAAGGTTTTGAATGACGCTATTTTCGGCAGCCGGTGCATCCTGGCGCAAACCCGAATCCAGTTCATAGACTTTCTGAACGCCAAAAATATGATTGGCACCAAAGCGCTCTGCCTCACGGGGAATTTCGATGCGCATGTATCTCCCTTCCGGTTGGTGAACTGAACAGGCGGGACAACCAACAGGGGCGGTTTACCCTAGAGAAACGGTTTATCCTAAAAGATAGGTTCCAAATTTAAGTATTGCTCAGCTTGCGTAGTTCAACAAGTCAGTAACAAAAAGGGTTTGAACGGAAAGGTTGGCCTGGCTGTATAAACAAACAGCACGGGGCATTGAAACGTGAGCAGAGCTATGACCACACTGCGCTTTGAGAAAATACATGACTACTTGTGGGAGATCCCTAAGTCGGGCGGCATGCAGGTCCCAGCGCGTATCTATGCGAGCGAGAAAATTTTGCGTGAGCTCCAAGAGGACCAAGCGCCACAGCAAGCTGTCAATGTGGCCCACTTGCCGGGCATTGTTAAATATGCGCTGGCGATGCCCGACATTCATTGGGGTTATGGCTTCCCGATTGGGGGCGTGGCGGCTTTTGACCTAGAGGAAGGGGTGATCTCGCCTGGGGGCGTAGGCTACGATATTAATTGTGGTGTGCGTTTGCTGGCGAGTCGATTGTCTTACCAAGAAGTAGAACCTCATCTGGAGCGGCTCATTGATGTGCTTTTCCAACGCGTCCCCACAGGTGTTGGGGCTTCGGGTGCGTTAAAAGTGTCGCGACAAGAGCTCCGGCGCGTGGCTGTCGAAGGGGCGCATTGGGCGGTGCGACAGGGCTTTGGTACAGCAAGCGACCTGGAATGCATTGAAGAAAACGGGCGCATTGAAGGGGCTGATCCGGCAGCGGTCTCGGAGCGCGCCTACGAGCGCGGTGCGGAGCAACTGGGCACGTTGGGCTCAGGCAACCACTTCCTGGAGGTGGGCTATGTGGCGCAAATCTACGATGATGCAGCGGCTCAGGCGATGGGACTGTTTTTGGGACAGGTAACCGTGATCATTCATACCGGTTCACGGGGCTTTGGCTATCAGATTTGCGACGACTATCTGGCTGTGATGGACCGGGCGCTGGCCAAGTACCACATTCGCCTACCGGATCGCCAACTGGCCTGTGCACCGCTGCGCTCGCCAGAAGGCCAGCAGTACCTAGCGGCGATGCGCTGTGGGATCAACTTTGCCTTTGCCAATCGGCAGATCATCGCTCATAACACCCGCAAAGCTTTTGTAGAAGCGCTAGGCATGCGCGAAGAAGAGATTGGCTTGCGTACCGTTTATGAGGTTGCCCACAATATTGCCAAGATTGAGGAGCATACGGTAGATGGCCAACGCTGCCAGGTATGCGTGCATCGTAAGGGCGCCACGCGGGCTTTTCCACCCGGACATCCACAAATCCCCGCAGTCTATCGGAGTATTGGACAGCCCGTGTTGATTCCTGGCGACATGGGACGCTACTCGTATGTGCTTCTGGGTACTGCACAGGCCATGGAAGAGACGTTTGGTAGCACCTGCCACGGCGCAGGTCGCCAGCTAAGCCGGACGAAAGCCAAAAAAGTGGCTGGATCCCGGCGCATTGCCGACGAGCTGCGCAAGCAAGGCATTGTTGTGCGCGGCGCTAGCCTACGTACGATTAACGAAGAAATCCCAGAGGCGTATAAAGACGTAGCTGAAGTGGTCGAAGTGTGCCATCGGGCTGGCATTTCACGTAAGGTGGCCCAGCTACGACCGTTGGGATGCATCAAGGGCTAAGCGCACCTCCTTAAAAAGCGAAAGGGGATCCCCCGGGATCCCCTTTCGTCTGCTCCCTTATCCCGGCTTCCGGCACGGGACGGGTCGATCACCCCCTACCCAAAGAAAAGCAAATCGCGTGCCAGGCGACATATCGCCTAGACGACGTGCGCAGAGGCTGCAGCTCTTCCTAACTGTGCAAGAAAAGCTCAGTACGTGTAGCGAATTGCACAGGGGCTTTTCATGGAGTTTTTGATTTTATTTATTAAGACAAGATCTAAATTTGAGAAAAAGTTTTCTGCAACCCATTTGGTACGTAGGTTATGCGTTTGGGACTACGCTATGGCTTGGGCTTTCTGATGCTTTGGGGGCTTGCGATTGACGTTTCGGCGCAGCAAGGCAAGCTTCAGGGTGTTGTTCAGCGTGAGACGGGTGAGCCTTTGTCCGGTGCACATGTTTACCTTGAGGGCACTGCGCTAGGCAGCGTGACGGATGCTGAGGGACGTTTCTTGCTGGCAGGCATTGCTCCTGGTGAGCATGTGGTAGTGGCGCGCAGTGTAGGATATGAGACGGTACGCGCACGGGTGCAGTTGGCAGCGGGGGCAACCGAAACGTTGCGTTTTGTTCTTAAAGAGCGCCCGATTGATCTAGATGCCGTGGTAGTGCGCCGGACCACCTTGAGCGAAGGGCGCGGCACGTTGCTGGGTCTTCCTGGGGCTGTCCAGCTGTTGACGCTGCGCGAGCTGGAGCGCTTTCGCTTTAATGATATTGGTCGTGTGCTGCAAAGCGTGCCTGGGGTGAATGTCCAGGAAGAAGATGGGTATGGATTGCGCCCCAATATTGGACTTCGCGGAAGTGGATCGGAGCGGAGTTCTAAGATCACCGTGATGGAGGATGGTGTGTTGATAGCACCAGCGCCATATGCGGCACCGGCTGCTTACTATTTTCCCACGGTAGGGCGCATGCATGCCATTGAGGTGCGTAAAGGTTCCGGGCAGATCAAATACGGTCCCTACACTACTGGCGGTGCGCTTAATTTAATTTCTACGCCGATCCCTTCCAGCTTTTCGGGCAAGCTGGATTTGTTGGTTGGGGAGCGGCAGGAACGGACCTTCCATGCGCATCTAGGGGATTCCTTTACACACGGGGGGTTTGTGGTAGAAACCTACCAGACCCGCACCGATGGCTTTAAAAAACTCGATGGCGGTGGTCCAACAGGTTTTGAAATTCAAGATTATCTGGTAAAGCTACGGCTGCAAACCCGCCCGGAGGCAAAATTTTACAATGCGTTGACGTTCAAGGCTGTTCAGCGCTTAGAAACGTCCCATGAAACCTATTTGGGATTGACGGAAGATGACTTTGCCCGCACGCCGTTTCGACGCTATGCTGGGTCGCAGAAGGATGTGATGACGACCGAGCATAAGCACTACATACTGCGGCACGTCATGCGCCCGCTTCGAAATGTAGACGTGGTCACCACGCTTTACCGCACTGATTTTCATCGCAACTGGTACAAGCTGGACCGGGTGCGGGCTTCAAGCAGCACTTCCTGGGTAAGGATTGCGGATTTGCTCGCCAATCCTCAGGCCTATGCGGCCGAGTATGCTATCGTAACTGGGCAGACCAGCCCAATCGATCAGGCGCTGGAGGTCAAAGCCAACAACCGCACCTACTATGCGCAAGGTATAGAGACCATTGTGGGATGGTCTTATGAAGGCCCTGCCTTGTCCCATGCCTTGGAGGTAGGGGTGCGTGTGCATGAGGATCAGCTTGATCGCTTTCAGTGGAGCGATTACTATCGCATGGATCAAGGGGTGATGAAACTCACCGAAGCCGGCACGCCAGGCACAGAAAGCAATCGTATTGAGCAAGCAAATGCTGTCTCGAGCTATGTCCAGTATCGGCTCGAGGTGGGGCGGTGGACGGTAGTGCCGGGCCTGCGCTATGAACACATCGTGCTCAAGCGTAGCGATTATGGCCGGAACGATCCGCAGCGTACCGGTGTGGCCCTGCAAAAGCAGCGCAATACGGTAGCGGTGTGGATTCCCGGCATAGGCGTGGATTATGCGCTGCGTGCGGGTTGGCACATCTTTGCGGGGGTGCATAAGGGGTTTGCACCGCCCGGCGCGACGCCAGGGGCGCGTCCGGAAGAAAGCATCAACTATGAGCTGGGTATGCGCTATCGAAGCCGGGGCCTTGTGCTGGACGGGGTGGTGTTTTTCCATGATTATCGAAACCTTTTGGGGGCTGACCTGACTGCTGTTGGTGGCACCGGTTCAGGAGATTTGTTTAACGGTGGGGCTGTGCGAGCCTATGGCTTGGAGCTTGCTGCCTATTATGACTTGGGTCCCTTAGGCTCGTGGGTGCGCAGCATGCCCGTAAGTTTTAGCTATACCCTCAGTCAGGCTACGTTTGAGCACGCTTTCCAGAGCCAGTTTGAGCCCTGGGGGCGGGTGGCCAAAGGGGATGAACTGCCGTATTTGCCACATCATCAGCTAGCGACTTCGTTAGACCTTATTGGGACGCGGACCGAGGTGCACGTCACCGGACGGTACGTCAGCCGCATGCGCACGCAAGCTGGTCAAGGTGCCTTCTTACCTAGCCAGAGTACCGATCCTGTCTTTGTGTTGGATGTGGCTGCTGACTACCGGTTGGCTCCTCAGGTTAAGTTGTTTGCAAGCGTACGTAACCTGACCAATACCGTTTACATTGCTTCCCGGCGTCCCGCGGGCTTACGTCCTGGGCTGCCGAGACAATTCCTCCTGGGGATTAAAGCAGAATTCTAACGGCACACCAACCGAACTGAAAACAAGCGCCCTCTAAAGCAGGGCGCTTGTTTTTTTAAAACGACCAGCGCACTTCCATCCCGTTGATCTGGGGAATAAGCTGCAGTCTTTGGGTAGAGGTAGCAGGAAGAATGAGGGCATCTAAATAGCCGTATAGCCACACCGCGCCGGTGGCCAAAAGCAAAGTGTTTCGGGTTTTAAACCAATGGTTTGCCGTGCGGTAGTGGTCTTCGATGCGGAAGGGATTGGTTTCCTCCAGGTACGCTGACCAGGCCCATTTGTATTCCAAGTGTGCAATCAGGCTACTGCCCACCAAGAGTCCCCAAATGGTGCTTAAAAACCATCCTTTTTGCGTTTGTCCTTTGTAGCGTTGGCCCCAGCCAGGGAAGAGGAGGGAGCGTAAGGCCGCCATGGGACGTGGGTCGGGTTGCACCACATAACGCCAGGAAAGTGGGTTTTCCGTAGCCGACTGATGGGCGCGTTCCTGACGAATTTGTTCAAAAAAATCCCTCACCTTAGGTGAGGCTAAGACGGGATCGAGCTCCAACTGAGGGTTGAGGGAAAGGGCGGCCTCAAAATGCTGCCGAGCTTCTGCAGGCTCATTGCGTGCCATGAGCACTAGAGCCAGAACCGTATGCAGCTCGACAAGCTGCGTTGGGGTATAGTGTTGGTAATGGAGCAGGGCCTGGCGCGTGAGGGTTTCAACCCGGCCGTAGTCCAACTGCTGATAGGCCTGCCAGATTTCTTGAAGCACTTGGGTGGGGGAGGGTTGCGTAGGTTGGGCTTGAAGGGGAAAGGCCCCTAGCATCCATAGGCTAGCTAATCCGAAAAACTTCCAGCATTGCATGCCGTTTAGGGAGCTCGAATAAGCAGTCGCTCTTGGTGAAAAGCGCCTTGTACCAGGCGTACGATATAAACGCCTGCCGGAAGCGAAGATCCCAGCATTGTGCGCCCATCCCATACGAGCACATGGCTTCCGGGCGCTACGGCGCCTTGGAGTAAGTGAGCAACAGGGCGTCCTAAAAGGTCGTAAACCGTTAGCGTTACTGGCTTGTCGGCTTGCTGGCTGCTTAAAGAAAAGGTAAAGGTAACCTGCTCTTGGAACGGATGCGGATAGGGGGGCTGCAGCCAGAAGTCAGGGGGGAGTGTCTCCGTTTGGCGGTTGGTCAGTACGGCTGCTGAAGTAGCCTCAGCATTATTGAGCGGTTTGCCGTCTCGCTGCTCTAGTCCGCCAAATACGAAGATGGTATCGTTGTGCAGCACAGCTGCAAAGCTAAAGCGGGCCTGGCGTAGCGGGGGTAAAGATTCAAGCTGCCAGCCGTTGTCGGTCCAGCGCAGGGCCTGAACGGCAGTCAGGCCTGTTTCTTTTCCACTTAATCCGCCAAGCAGAAGAATTGCATTCCGGTAGGTTAAGGCAGCCCCGGCCCACCACTCATAAGGGAGCAGCAACGTTTGGTCGAGGACGACCTCGCCCGTTAGGGGCCGAAATTGTTGGATGATGCCTATGGGCAAGTTGTTGCTCAGACCGCCGATGATGTAAATCTTGTCTTCCCAAGTGGTTGCTGCTGCCAGGTGGACGGGCTGCACGAGCTGGATAGGGAAGGGCAGCACTTCCCAAGCGTCTTTCTGGGGATCGTAGCGTTCGATGCTGGCTAGTGATCGTGGCTGGACTTGGCGACCAATGGAGGAGGGTCCTTCAGCAAGGGATCTTCCCCCTATAGCATAAATCTGGCTGCCAAAAGCTATGGCAGCCAGCTCTTGTCGCTCCTGCTGCAGCGAGGCTACGCGCTGCCAGCGTTGCGTCCAGTCGAGCATCCATACCTCATCGGTCGTTTCGCCATTTTCGTCCATGCCACCAATGAGGTACAGGTTGTCTTCTAGCGTAACGGCAGCAGCGAAAGCTACGGGCTCTTCAAGTTGGGGCACTTCACGGATCCACGCTTGGAGTGCAGGATCATAGGCTTCAACGGTAGTGAGCGGTTTCCCGTCTAGTCCGATACCGCCAATAACATAGATGCGGCCGTGCAGGGTTGCCGCAGCAGCAGCATAGCGAGGTGTTGGCATAGGAGGTAGCTCGCGCCAAGCTGGCTGAGCCTGGCTCGTGGCCACAACAAACAGCAGGATGAACCCGATCAAAATGCCCATGGCATACCTCTCCAATGCGCACCGCTTGCCCTGCGCGTGCGCAGGCCTTGCACAAACTTACGTCGGTAAGCTCGCATAACGCATGCCAAGACAATTAACGTTCCAGCCCTTAGGGACGGCGCATAAGATCAATTTGGATGGTTTGCTCAGTGCCCGCTTGTACGTGCACCAGGGTATCGATGGTGCCCAGTGAGGGATGCACTAGTCGCAAACGATGCGTACCCGGCGAGACAATCAATGGTTGTTCTTGAGGAGGCATTACGTCATAAAAACGGTCGTTGAGGTAAACATAAGCCCAAGGGTGGATCGCCAGCCACAGCCGTCCTACCTGTGCCCATAGCGACACGTTTAGGAGCGTGTCTTGACCAGCGTGCAGGGAGACGGAAAAGCGGTGGGGAGGAAACTCGGGATTGCGTAGGTAGAGGGTGTAGGTGCCAGGTGTCAGTGCAAGCGGAGTATCTAGCGGGGTAACGCCAATAGAGTCGAGTTGTCCAGCATTTTCTAGAAAGACGTAAGCCCAAGGGGTAACCTGCAAGCGCAAGCGTGCTTTGGGGGGGTGTGCTGCAGGTGCTGTAGTGGCAGAAAGCGATGAGGGAGGAGGACTCGTGGGGAGGCTATGCTCAACGGTGTCTTGGGGTGAACGGCTAGCGGGAAAGTTGGGCTCAAGCGCAGACTGAAGAGGCGTGTTGGAGGGTGCGGTGCTTAGCGTTTCGGAAGGGACAGTGTCCTGCGTCAGGGTAAGCGTGGTGTCGGCAGGGGGGGACACCATGGTGTCGACAGGGCCTACACGTAAGCTCCAGAACGTGATGATAGACAGCCCGAGCAGTCCAAGGCTGATGCTAAGCCACAAGGAGCGTCGCAAGCGCCTGGAAGGTGTTGCTGTAGGAGCTGGGGGGAGCGTTGGGGGGGATGCAGCTGCTGCCTGAAACGATGCGGGATGCTCCAAATACAGCGACAGCTCCTTGGCCGTGGCCCAAAAACCTTCTTGGTGCTGCACCTGCGCAAGGGCTTGTAGGACCTCATCGGCGGTGGCGTAGCGGGCTGTTGGTTGCTTAGCCAGAAGCCGGGCGCAAAGCTGCACTACGGCTTCGGGAGCACGGGCCAGCGTACGTAGCCTTGGTAGAGGATCGTGGTGCAGCAGCGCATCAAAGATTTCGCCGGTCGTTTCCCCAGGGAAAGCCTGAACGCCGGTCAGCATTTCAAACAGCGTAGCCCCTAGGGCAAACAGATCGGCCTGTGGGGAAGGGGCTTCGCCTAAAAGAAGCTCAGGAGCCAAATAAGCGGGTGTGCCACGCAGCGCGTCACCTGTAGCCTTGGCAAGGCTAGTTGCCATGCCAAAATCAGTTAGCTTAACCTGGCCTTCCAGGGAAATCAAGATGTTAGAAGGCTTTAGATCGCGGTGTAAGATGCCTTTCTCGTGTGCTGCTTTTAGGCCGCGGGTGACTTCGGCGGCAATGTACAGGGCAATCGGAAGCGGCAGCGGACCATGGCGAAGCAGCTCGCGCAGCGAGCATCCTTCGACAAATTCGGTTACCAAATAGAGCTGGTCTTCGGTACGCCCAAAGGCGTAGACGGCCACGACGTTAGGGTGTTGCACGCGCGCTGCTAGGCGGGCTTCTTCTTCAAAGTGCTCGGCTAGGTCCGGTTCGCAGGCCAGGTCGGCGTGCAAGACTTTAAGCAGTACAAAGCGATCCAGCGAGGCCTGATAGGCCTTGTAGACCGTAGCAGTAGGGCCGCTAGCCAGCTCCGCAAACGGTTGCAGGTCGGCTATGCGTCCTGGACGTGCCATTCTTTCAGTTTATAGTGTAACCAGCGTCGTGAAACGCCCAGCACGCGTGCTGTCTCCGAAATATTACCCTCATGCCGCTTGAGCGTACGCAGCACCACGCGTCGTTCTACTTCGTGCAGTGGCAGGTCGGGCTCAAACGGATCGGCGCCGTCGGTTTCGGGCAGGCGCAGGTCTTCGGGCGTAATAAACTCACCCCGCGCGAGCACTACAGCACGCTCAATCGTGTTTTCCAGTTCACGCACGTTGCCAGGCCAGTGGTAACGCTCAAGCGCCTCAAGGGCTTGAGGCGTAAAGCCTTTGATATGCGCGCGCTTTTTGACCGCGTACTTATCGAGAAAATGATGGGCTAGAAGGGGGATGTCGCCGCGCCGTTGGCGCAAGGGAGGGACGGTGATCTGGATCGTGTTCAGTCGGTAGTAGAGGTCTTCGCGAAACTTGCCTTGGCGTACCAGTTCACGTAGCGGTTTGTTGGTGGCCGAAATAACCCGCACGTCGACTTTTCGGATCTGCGTGTCGCCCACGCGTCGAATTTCCCCTTCCTGGAGCACCCGCAAAAGGGCCGTCTGCATGCGTGGGCTTAGGTCGCCCACCTCATCCAGAAACACGGTACCGCCGTCAGCGACTTCAAACAGGCCTTTTTTGTCGCTTAGCGCTCCGGTAAAAGCGCCTTTTTTGTGGCCAAAAAGCTCACTTTCTAACAGTTCGTCAGGTAGGGATCCGCAGAAAACGGCTACAAACGGTTGGTGTTTGCGCTCGCCGTTGTAGTGCAAAGCGCGGGCGATCAGTTCTTTTCCGGTTCCGCTTTCGCCTTCAATGAGGACGGTAGCGTCGGTGTCGAGCACGCGGGCCATCGTATCGAAGACTTCGCGCATGGCCGGGCTTTGCCCTACGATGCCTTCAAAGCCATGAAGGCGCTGGATTTCGCTGCGTAGCCGCCGGTTTTCCTCCCGCAACGACTGGTAGAGCTGGGCATTTTCGATGGCCACAGCCGCCTGGTGGGCAAAAGCTTCTAGAAAAGGCAAGCATTCGCGCGTAAAAGGGCTGCGGCGCGAAAGGCTGTCTAGGTAGATGGCCCCGATCAGGCGTTCCTTAATGCGCAGCGGCACGCAGGCAATCGACTGGATGCGTTGGATGACGATGCTTTCTGCCTTGCGATAGCGTTCGTCTTGTTGCGCTTCGTACAGGAGTACGGGTTGGCCGGTGCGCAGCACTTCATGCACAACACTGGTCGAGATGCGTACAATCTCACCCAGTTGTTGCTCGGTGAAGTTGCGCTGCGCCCGTATGGCAAACCCTTCAGGATACTGCGGCGCTTTAAGCAGAATAAAGCCCCGTTCCGCTTCCAGCGTTTCTATGGCAATTTCCAGCACTTTTTCCAACAGCACCTCGGGGTCCCGAAGTGTGTTGATTACCAGCGCAATTTCTGCCAGCGCTTCAAACGAAGTCCGCATCGTAGGGGGTGCACTCATGGAACTTGGAATCCAGCTTCTTTGGAGCGGCTGCGGTTGCCAAATGCATCGACCAGAGAAACTGTCCAATAATATACGCCGGAAGCTAGGGGTTGTGGTATACGTACCGAATCACGGGTAGCGCTGAGGTTTTCCAAGGTGACCACAGGAATGTCCAGGTCGGCTTCCCGGCGCACCACATCAATACGATAAGTAAATGGAAAAGGCATATCGAGACGCTCCCAGCGCAGCAAAGGTTGGGTGGTATCCACGACTGCTAGTCCGCGTGGTTCTAGCGCTGTGGGTACGGCATCGATGATGCGGCTAAGGCGTAAGGCCGACGTGTGGACCGTGTCGCCGTTACGATCCAGGGCGCCTAAGTACAGGTCATAGCCTATTAAGGCATGCAGCGAAGGTAGCGGCAAAGCTTCAGCGGGTATGATGGTAAAAAACCGACCTGCTGGTTGCGTGGATTGCAATGTATCGGAAAATTGCAACGCGGGAATTTCTAACCATACGCGCATTACATCCCGCAAGTCGTCGGGATCGATCACTTGCGCTTCAACTTCTAACCGATATAAATCGGACTGGGGCCACCAGCGGCTGATGTGCACCGTAGTGAGCATATAGGTGGCAAAATAAGGTAGGGCGTTCAGGCGTACGTTTAACGTAAGTGTCTGATTGGAAATAACTTCAACATATTGCGTGTCTTGGAGCGCTCGGTATCCTGCAGCCTGTACCCAAAGCCGGTAGCGCCCAGGGGGAACCTCACTGAAAACAAAGCGACCAGCGGTGTTGCTGCGCGCTGTTCGTCCTTGCGCTATGGTGTCCGTTTCTGGCCAGAGGTAGACGAGAACCCCTGCCAAAGGAGGGTAAGGAGGATATTGGCGCGTAACAATGCCTTCGACGCGACCCTGGGGAGCATATTGATCTGAACGCGGATCCATTGGGTTGTCGCGAGGCAGATCGGCCAGACATCCGCTCCAGCACAGCAGGACGACTGCGCCTAATATGATATGCGCCTTAAAGCCCAGCATGTATACGTCTTACGGCGTAGTCCCCACGTCTCGACTTAGGATAAGCATCGGTTGCGGATACGACAAGGGGCCAAATGGGGTTTGCACAAAAGGTTTGGCGGTTAAGCTAACCCGTTTGGTTACGCCCTCGGTACCGCTTAGCGCCAGGGCTAGCTCGACCAGGTCACGCAGATTTTTTTCAAAGAAATCGAGCAGGTCTAGCTCGATGTCTACCGGAATGCTTTGGGGTTCACCTGGAGGGAGGCGATAGGTTCGATCAATAAGCCCGCTCAGGAGGGGGCGTTCGTCCAGGCGCAACGTCCATTCTAACCGCTCCAAGCGGGCTGTAACGCGATTTTCGCGCGGGTTTACAGCCACAACGTACAGCCGAAAGCGTAGTGGCAGGGTTCCTTGTGCTAGGGCCAGGCTGAGCTGTGCGATTTGACTTGCCTCTAGATCCTCGTAATGCTGGATGGTACTGAGGTTAATGCCCGCAAGATAGACCTCGTCAATGCGATCTAGGTAAAAGTCTACCTGGCGCAATGCTTGCCATTCGCGCAGCGTACGGCAGCTTAATCCCCCTAAGAGCAGCGTGAGCACTAGAAAAAAGCGCGTTGTGTTGTATATTTCCGTAGCCATGCGTTTTTTAGAGCGGCAAAAAGCAAACTTTTTTACCTGCCATCTGGAGTGTAAGTTTACGGAGTGAGCAATGGTCCGCGTTTTTTTGCTTGCTGGATGTTTAGGACTCCTCTTGGGATGCCATAATGCGCAGCATGCTCCGGCTGATGATCAGGCTCTGGGCTGTGATCCTGACAACGGAGGTATTACGCTGCCAGCCGGTTTTTGCGCTCAAGTTGTGGCCGATGAGGTAGGACGGGCACGGCACCTTGTTGTGCGCGACAATGGGGACATTTACGTCGCCTTAATGGAGCTGAAAAATGGCCATGGCATTGCTGCCTTGCGCGATACTACGGGTGATGGTCGAGCCGACGTGATCGCTTACTTTGGTGAAGTTCCAGGCACCGGCATCGACATTTGGAATGGGTATCTCTACTTTGCGCCAGATACAGCGTTGCTGCGCTATCGGCTTGTTGAAGGCGAGCTGGTGCCTCAAGGACCGCCGGAACTGGTTGCTGGCGGATTGCCCGAGCGGGGACAGCATGCGGCCAAAACCTTTGCTTTTGACCAGGCCGGCTATGTGTATGTCAACATTGGCGCTCCCTCGAATGCTTGCCAGTCGCGTGATCGCCAACGTGGGGTTCCAGGCATGGATCCTTGTCCACTGCTTGAGCAGTACGGCGGTATCTGGCGCTTTCGCGCTAACCTGACGGGCCAACGTCAGCAGGACGGCCTTCGCTATGCTACGGGCATTCGCAACGCGGTAGCCATTGCTTGGAATCCATGGGCCAACGCCCTCTATGTCGTCCAGCATGGCCGAGATCAGCTCAATACGCTTTGGCCAGAGTACTTTGACGCTGAGGACAATGCCAACTTGCCTGCTGAGGAATTTTTCCGGGTAGATGAAGGGGATGACTTTGGCTGGCCTTACTGCTACTACGACCCTATCCAAAACAAAAAGGTATTGGCGCCTGAGTATGGCGGCGACGGCCAAACGGTTGGGCGGTGCGCACAGTTTGAGGATCCTCTGGTGGCTTATCCTGCCCATTGGGCGCCTAACGACCTGATCTTTTACAACGGTACGCAGTTTCCCGAACGCTACCGCAGCGGTGCCTTTATCGCCTTTCATGGCTCCTGGAACCGCGCGCCGCTGCCGCAAGCAGGCTATAACGTAGTCTTTCAGCCCATGAACCCTGACGGTACGCCCTCTGGTGCATGGGAAGTGTTTGCTGATGGGTTTGCTGGGGCTACGCCTATTCAGAGCACAGGGGAAGCGCGGCATCGGCCCATGGGGTTGGCTGTTGGACCTGACGGTGCGCTCTATATTAGCGACTCGGTACGCGGCCGCATCTGGCGTGTAGTGTATCAGGGAAGTTAGGTGTCGATAGGCTGAGGGTCTGGGATAGCAATCGCTAAAGCGGGTAACGTTACCCGAACGGTGGTGCCTTGGCCAACTTGGGAAGCAAACCCAAGCACGCCGTTGTGGAGCGTGACGATGCGGGCTACCAGCGCTAGGCCTAGTCCGTGTCCCTCAACGCCCGCCGCTGTTGAAGGCACGCGGTAAAAGCGCTCTGTAATGTGTGGCAACGCTTCAGGAGGAATGCCCACGCCTGTGTCGCGCACTTCTAGGACTACTTGCGTTCCAGACCGCATCACGGTGACCTCTATGGCGCCTTTCGGCGTGTATTTGAGGGCGTTATCCAGCACGTTGCGTACCACTTCCTTGAGCAGTGTGGCTACCCCCATCGTTTGGGCTTTCGGATCTAAAGCAGCGGTCAGCGCGATTCCCCGAGCGGCAGCGCGTGCCCGAAACGGCTCAAGCTCTTGCGCTACGAGTGCCGATAGGTCAACCGGCGTAAACGAAAATGGTGTTTCGGGTTGGTCTAGGCGACTCAGCAGTAGGAGGTGCTCTACAAGGGTGGTTAGGTGTTCCGTTTGGCGCAGTATGTTGTGAAGGGTTTCGCGATAGTGCTCTGCAGAGCGGGGGCGTCGCAAGGCTAACTCTGCTTGTCCACGTAAAATAGTCAGGGGGGTTTTGAGTTCATGGGAGGCATTGGCTGTAAAGCGCCGAAGCTCGTCGAAAGCCTCATGCAGACGGCGCAATAGGTCGTTGAGGGCTGAAAGTAGCAAAGCGGTTTCTCGATCTAAGGGGCCTTGAATCCGAATTGGCTCGTGGAGCCGATCGGCCGAAAGCGCAGCTGTAGCTTGGGTGAGTTGATGTAGGGGGCCCAGCACGCGCTGGCTGCTTAGGGCTAAGAGCAACAGGGTCAATCCAGACAGCACTGCCCAGATCAAGCCAATGCCAAGGGCTGTTTGGCGATAGAGGGCTAAAAAACCGGGCTCCAATCGGGCCAGTTGCAGGGCACCCAGGTAGCGCTGCTGAGCGTCGTAGAGCGGATAAACTACGTAGTAGAGCGTGTGGCTGCCGATGCGAAAAGTCCGTAGCGGCTGCCAGAAGGGCTCCTGTGCAACAGGCGGGTGCAGCAGCGTTTGGGGATAGGGTGCACCCAGAAGGGCAATATTGTCCGATTGGCGGAGCAGCCGACCCTTCGCGTCAAAGACCTGCAAAAAAAATGGATCGATATGCCGCTCAAGCAGTCGATGGTGGGGCTCATCCCAATAGTACGCCTCGATCTGCAGCTCGCCCCCCTGTACAATTGCGTGGGCGACCAGCTGGGCTTCGTTTTGCAAGGGCAAGCGCGCCATCTGATTAATCCAGACATAGGCCATGAGCCAAGCGGCTAGTCCTGCCAGGCCCAGCGCCATAACGAGGATGCCCCCGCTTTTTCTTAGCAAGCGCCTGCGAAAAGAAGGCAAATAGGTTAGGGTTTCCATCGTGTCGCCCCTCCCGGTTCGTAGCGGTACCCGACGCCCCAGACGGTAGCGATACGTCCTGGGCAGCCTGCCGCTTTGAGCTTTTGCCGTAAGTAGTTGATGTAGACTTCGACCAGGTTGGTCCCCCGATCAAAGTTTTCGTGCCAGACTTCGCGGTACAGTTGCGCGCGCGTTAGTGCTTGGAGGGGGTGCTGAAGCAAGTAGGCTAGGAGGTCAAATTCTCGAGGGGTAAGATGCAAGGGCTGCGTGCCGCAGCTTGCCGTGCGGGCTTGTAGATCGAGCGTTAAAGGCCCGTCGCGAAGCACTTGGCGTAGGGCTTGGCGCTGGCTGCGGCGCAGCAAGGCCTCGATGCGGGCCAGCAGCTCTTCGAAGGCAAAAGGCTTAGGTAGGTAATCATCGGCGCCAGCCCGCAGGCCGCGCACGCGGTCTTCTACACCGTCGAGTGCTGTAAGCACCAAGATGGGCAGCTCCGGCCAACGGCTGCGTACGCGACGGCACAGTTCAATCCCATCGATGCCAGGAAGACGTACGTCCACGATCATTAAAGCTGGGGGGAAATGTTCTAAACGTGCCAGTGCTTCTTCGCCGGTGAGCACCCAGTCGACCGCATACCCTTCTTCCTCTAGGCCTTGGCGGAGAAGACTTGCCAGCTTGGCTTCATCTTCAACGACCAATAAACGGGCAGCCATGGGCTGTAGTTTTGCTTGTTTTTACGCGCCAGCGCTGCTAAAGCTGCTTACTCTAAATGAAAGCTAAGCCTGCTTTAATCATTTTCTTAGAACTTAGGTCGTTGGGGGATCGATTCAATCTTGGCCATAAGGTTTATGAACGATGCGTTGGTGGATACTACTCGTCAGTTTAGCTGCTTGTCAGCAGGCGCCGGTTGAGCAATTATTGCCAAAAGCTACAGAAGCGCCTGCTTCGGTGCGCCCGGTAGCCGATTCAGCTGCGCCACGGGTCTTGCGCCTTACGGCTGAGCAGCAGCGTCAGCTTCAGGTGCGCGTTGCGCCGGTGGTTTATCAGCGGGCCTATTACGAGGTGGTTATTCCGGGGGAGGTGTATGCAGCACCTGGCCTGATGGCTCAGGTCGCCAGTCCTATAGATGGCCGCGTTGCACGGCTCCAGGTGCGTGAAGGCGAAGCAGTGCGTCGGGGACAGGTGCTCTTGGAGCTCGAAAGCCTCTCTTTTGCTGAGCTGGTTTCTGATTTCCTTGAAGCTCAGGCCGAAGAAGCCTACCTAGAGCGCCAACTTGCGCGGCTCAAGCAGCTGGTAGCGCAAGCACTCTCGCCGCAGAGCGCGCTGGACCGGACCGAAGCTGATTTCGTGCGTGCGCAGGCGCAGCGCATGGCTGCTGAGGTGCGGCTGCGTGCGCTAGGCATCACCCCTGAAGAAGCGCAGCAGTGGGGCCGACAGGAGCGGCCGCTTTTGCCCATTCGCGCGCTGATCGATGGCTATGTGGATCAGCGCCAAGTCGAGCTGGGCCAGGCCGTAAGCGCACATCAGGAGCTCATGCGCATTTTGAATCCGACGCGGGTGCATATTCGCGGCTTCTTGGCGCCAGAAGACGCTGTTGGGCTGGAGCCAGGCGACTCTGTCAGGCTGGTTTTGCAGATGCCCGATTCGCTAGTGCTGCAGGCTCAGGTGCATACGATCAACCCTGCACTTGATCCCGAAAGTCGTGCCGTTGTGGTCAATATTATCTCCGACACGCGGCAAGGATGGCCTAAGCCAGGACAAAGCGTGCGATTGCGGCTGCAGCTTCAAACGCCTCAGCCGGTCTATGTGGTGCCGCTGCAGGCTTTGGCTTACGACGGGCAGCAGGCGATTGTTTTTGTGCAGCACACGCCCGATACCTATGAGGTGCGACCCGTTACCGTGTGGCGCATTGACGAACGCCAGGTGCTTCTTTTAGCGGGGGTCCGCCAAGGCGAAGCCGTGGTGGTGGAGCCGGTTTTTAGCCTTAAGGCACTCCTGCGCTATGCCGAATTTGCCGAGGAATAGCCATGCTGCACCGCCTGATCGATTTTAGCCTGCGACAGAAACTCGTTGTGCTAGCGCTGGTAGGCCTCATGGCCTTTGGAGGGCTGACGGCCTTGCAGCACATCCCGATCAATTCCCTGCCAGACGTCACCCCAGTTCAGGTCCTCATCCTTACCAAAGCTGGGCGTTACTCGCCTTACGATGTAGAACAGCTGGTGAGCTTCCCTATTGAAACGGCCATGACGGGCCTGCCGCACGTAAAAGAAGTGCGTTCCATTAGTCAGTTTGGCCTCTCAGCTGTAACAGTCGAATTCGAAGAAGGCACCGACATCTACTTTGCCCGCCAACTGGTCGCCCAACGGCTTCAAGACGTGCGTGCGCAGCTACCGCCAGACGTATCACCGCCTCAGTTGGGACCTATTTCTACGGCCTTGGGAGAAATCTATCAGTACGTTGTTCGAGGCGAAGGCTACTCGCTTACTGAGCTGCGCGAAATCCAGGACTGGGTCATTGCTCCTCAGCTGCGGGCTGTGCCAGGCGTAACTGAGGTAAACAGCTTTGGCGGATTTGTTAAACAATACGAAGTCATCGTTAACCCTGAGCAGTTGCGGGCGCTTCGCTTAAGCCTTCGGGACATCATTGAGGCTATCGAGCAAAACAACAGCGTTTCTGGGGGAAACTACCTGGAGCACAACGAAGAGCAATACATCATTCGGGGGTTTGGGCAAATCCGTACCATTGCAGACCTGGAGCGCATCATTGTAGCCCGTCGGGGTGATCGGCCCGTTTATCTTCAGGATGTGGCCCAGGTGCGCTTGGGCCAGCAAATCCGGCAGGGTGCTGTAACGCAAGATGGGCGCGGAGAAGTCGTGACCGGCATTGTGATGATGCTGCGCGGCGAAAGCGGGCGTGAGGTCATCCGGCGCGTGGAAGAAAAGATTGCCGAAATCAACCCTAGGCTTCCTCAGGGGGTCCGTATCGAGAAGTTCTACGACCAATCAGACCTGATTGCGCGCACCACAGGCACCATAAGGGACAACCTGATCAAAGGAGGGTTTCTGGTCATTGCCGTGCTGTTGCTATTGCTTGGGGAAATCAAGGGTGCGCTCATTGTGGCCTCTGTTATTCCGCTTTCGATGCTGTTTGCCTTTATTGGCATGAAGGCCTTTGGCCTAGCTGCCAACCTGATGAGCCTAGGGGCGATCGACTTTGGCATGATCGTCGACGGCTCGGTAGTGATGGTGGAAAACATGGTGCATCGTTTGGAGGGAGAACATAAAGGCCGTAGCCGGCTGGCTGTGCTCCGGCAGGCCGCGCACGAGGTAGCCCGGCCAATCTTTTTTGGTGTGCTCATCATTTTGATGGTCTACGTGCCCATTGCCACCTTCCGGGGCATGGAAGGCATCCTGTATCGCCCCATGGCCATTACGGTAGCTGCGGCAGTGTTGGGATCGTTGCTTTTGGCGCTGGTTTATGTACCGGCTGTAGCAGCGCTGGTGTTTCGGCGTGGGGTGCGTCTGCGGCGCAATTACGTGATGGAATGGCTACGTCCACGCTACCAGCGTTTCCTGGAAAAAAGCTTGCAGCGCCGCAAGAGTACTTTAGCAGTAGCGCTGCTGGTCTTTGGTGCCGCTTTGGTGCTGCTGCCTTTCTTAGGGACCGAATTTTTGCCCGAGCTGGATGAGGGTTCCATTTTAATTGAGCAGGTGCGCATGCCTAGCACGACGCTGGAAAGCTCGGTCGAAAAAGCCAACTGGCTAGCCGGAGTGCTTGTGCGTCATATCCCAGAAATTCAGACGGTAGTTCCCAAAACCGGCCGCAGTGATCTGGCCAATGACTGGATGGGGGTGCATCAGACCGACGTGTGGATCATCCTAAAACCGCGCCAGGAGTGGCGGCCCGGTATCACCAAGGAGAAAATCATTGAGCAAATCCGTCCCTTTTTAGAGACAGAGCCCGGTTTGGCCTACAACTTTACGCAGCCGATTGCAATGCGCGTTGATGAGCTGACCTCGGGCATCCGGAGCGACATCGCTGTAAAGCTTTATGGCGAAAACCTCGATACGTTGATGGCCATTGCCACGCGCATCGCCCACCAGCTGCCTTCCTTGCCTGGTACCGATAACTTTTACGTCGAGAAGTTCTCTGGTCAGCCCTACCTCAATATCGAGATCGATCGCGAGGCAATAGCAGCCTTTGGGCTCAACGTCGAAGACGTGCAGCAAGTGATCGAGGCTGGCTTAGGTGGCATGCCGGCGGGCCAGGTTTTTGAGGGGCAGCGCCGGTTTGACATCGTGGTGCGCTTCCCAGAGGCCTATCGCAACACGTTTGCCGCTATTTTGGAGGCGCCCGTAAGCCTTCCGGGTGGAGGTACAATCCCCTTGCACCGCGTAGCCCACATTCGGGCTGAAGAGGGCCCGCGGGAAATTGCGCGTGAAAATGGCTGGCGTCGATTGGTTATTGGGATTAACCTCAAGGATATCGACATTGGCACGTACGTGTCGCGTCTCCAGCAGCTTATTGAGACGCACGTGCAGCTGCCGCCGGGCGTTTTTCTAGAATATGGTGGCGCGTTTGAAAACCAGCAACGGGCGATGCGCCACCTCTACATTGCGGTGCCGATGGCGCTTTTGATCATTGTGGGGTTGCTTTACCTTATGTTTGGCCAGATGCGCTATCCGATGATGATTCTCTCGGTGTTGCCGTTGGCCCTGGCCGGGGGTGTTTTCGCGCTGTGGTTGCGGGGGATGTACCTGTCTGTTTCCGCTGCTGTGGGTTTTATTGCACTTTTTGGCGTAGCGGTGCTTAACGGCGTGGTCTTGGTGGCACACCTGAACGCCTTGCGTAGGCAGGGTTTGTCGGTGCGGGAGGCCGTAGTGCAGGGAGCCACCGACCGGCTGCGTCCCGTACTGATGACGGCCTTGGTGGCCAGCCTGGGTTTTGTCCCTATGGCCCTGAGCACCGGACCGGGCGCTGAGGTGCAGCGACCGCTGGCCACGGTTGTGATCGGAGGGCTGATTACGGCTACGCTACTTACACTGCGTGTGCTTCCGGTGCTGTACGACTGGCTGGAGCGGGATGATCGTCCGCCCCGTGGTCCAGAACCCGAATGGGAAGGAGACGGGCAAGCTGCCGCAACCGTAATGGGTACACAAACCTAAAAAGCACGATGCGCGTTTGGTTCGTTGGCCTTGGAATGCTTTTCAGCGCGGTTGCCCATGCGGCCGCTTATAGCGCTGTGCCGGACACGCTGGATATCCGGGCTGCCCTTAGTTTGGCGCTTGCCCAACATCCGCAGCTTGAAGCCTTGCGAGCCCAAAAGCAAGTACTCTCGGGACGCAAGCTGCAAGCTTACGGCATCGAAAGTCCAGAGCTCTACTTTTTTCGTGAGGGCATCGGAAGCGGCCAGCACTTTGCTGAGCAGCGGTGGACGCTCGTGCAACGCTTTGACTTTCCCCTGACGATATACTACCGCGTGCAAACAGTAGTGCGTGAGCAGCAGGCCTGGCAGGCCGCGCTTGAGGCTGAAGAGGCACGCATTCGCGCTGAGGTTAAGCGTGCCTATACAGATGTTCTTTACGCCCAGGAGCTTCTTCATCTGCGCCAAGAAGAAGTGGTTTTGCTAGAGCGCCTACGTCAAGCTGCACAAGCGCGCCTTGCTGCTGGGCTAGCCACTGAACTAGAAGTGGTGCGCACCGAGATTCAGCTGGCCGATGCGCAGTCGCGCCTAGAAGCTGCAGCTCGAGACTTCGTGCAGGCCCGCTATGAGCTGTTTCGGGCCATCGGCCTAGATCCTGAGGCGCAGCGCTACGACGTCGTCTTTCCCGATACCCTCGTCTATATCCCAGTGACGATCTCACAGGAAGCCGTATTAGCACGGCTGGCACAGCTACCCGAGATGCGAAGCCAACAGGCAGCGGTCGAGGCAGCCCGTTTTCACCTGCGACAGGCGCGCACGTCGATCTTGCCCAAGCTGCAGCTCGACCTGTATCCACAGGACTATGGGGATGGATATCGATTTTTAGGTTTTCAAGTTGGGCTTTCGCTGCCCCTTGGGTTTCTGCCATCCGCAAGTGGACGCGTGCGCGAAGCCCGAGCACAGTATGAAGCGCGACGCTGGGAAGGGCGCGACCTCCAGCTGCGGCTCAAACAGCGGGCTGAAGCCGCTTGGCATGGCTACGATGCTGCTCGCACCATTGTGGAGCGCTACGCCCGCCAAGTGCGCGACCGATCGCGCGAGCTTCTGGCACGGCTCGAGCAGGGCTACCGAATAGGTGAAGTTAGCCTGATCGAACTGCTGGATGCACAACGCCTTGTTTTAGAGAGCGAGCAGCGCTATTATGAAGCGCTTCGAGAATACTACCATCGGCTCATTGAATTAGAGCCTTTTTTGGATCAAGAGCTAACGTATACCTCCCGTTAATCCAACCTGGACGCACCATGAACGCTGCCCACCTTCAACCTGTGCTGCCTTTGGATACTGCTCATCTTCACCTTATGGTCAACCACTTGCCGCTTTTTGGCGTGCTGCTGGGCCTGCTTGTAGGCCTCTATGGCGCTTGGCGACGTGAGGAATCCATCGTGCGCGTGGCGCTCATGCTGTTTGTGCTGGCTGGTTTAGGGGCTGTTGCAGCCTATTTCACTGGCCATGGTGCCGAAGAAATGGTTGAGGCCCTTGGCCGCTCGCACGATGCCATTGAAGCCCATGAGGAGGCAGGCAATCTGGCAGTTTATCTGACAATCGCCTTGGCAGTGCTCTCGCTTGTCATGTTAGTCCGTCGGCGGCCAATAGCCCCCGCTTGGCGTACTGCCTTGTTTGTAGTGGCGGTTGTCACTTTTGGGGTGGTTGGCTATGCAGCAAATTTGGGCGGACGCATCAGCCACCCAGAAATTACAAATACCGTGCAGCGCGAAGCCGGTCGCGCTTTGATCCCAGAGGCAGACGAGGTGGGCGACGTCGAGCACTAACCCCAGATTGCTGCTACCAAGCAAGGGGGCGTCCTAGTTTGAACGGCACGCTTTGAGGTTAAAACTGGGCTAGCCAGCTTAGGTAAGCAGCTTCTAGGCTAGTGGTTTGCGGTAGGCGAGCTCGAAAGTCGGCCAAAGGTCCGGCAAAGCGTACCTGTCCACGTTGCAGCACGATCAGATAGTCACACAGCTGTTCGAGCCTACCGAGCTGATGGGCGCTAATAAGCAGCGTTGCGCCTTCGCGGTGGCGTTCCTGCAGGAGCGCCACCGCGGTGCGAAGGGCCTGGGCATCCAAGGTTTCAAACGGCTCGTCGAGCACGATGAGCCGGGGTCGATGTAGCAAAGCCAGAATAAAAGCTAGCTGCCGGCGCATACCGCTCGAGTACGTCTCAATCCAACGGTCCAGTGCGGTGTGGACTTCAAAGCAAGCTGTTAGGCGTTCAATTTCGCGCTGTGCTTGCACCGGTGGTAGTCCGTAGAGGTGCGCTGCTAAGGTGAGCTGCTCGCGACCCGTTAAGCGCTCCATCAAGCATAGATCTTCCAACATGAAGCCCACCTGGCGTTTGTAGCTGTGCTGCCCCCATCGAATCTGCTGGCCGAACATGAAGATTTGCCCCGCGTCTGCTTTTAGCACATTAGCTAGGATGCGAAGCAATGTAGTTTTGCCGGCGCCATTGGGCCCCACTAGACCACAGCATGCCCCTGGAGGGAGGTGAAATGTCACTTCCTTTAGGGCCTGCACAGTGCCTTTTCGACTGCGGAAGCGTTTAGAGCACTGATGGACTTCAAGTGCGGGGATATCCATGGGCATCAAGGGATAATTCTTGGATGTCGAGTTTACGGGCGGCGCGAGCACATAGGCGCGCGTGGTAGAGCCAACAAAGTGCTACGACCAGTAGGACCACGGCAGGCCAAAGGTAGCTGAGCAAAGCCATGCCTATTGTAAGCAGTTGTGCCCATCCTGCCAGGAGCTCTGCTGTAAAAGCTCCCTGGGCTAGCCAGTAGCGATAAGTTGGGTAGTAGGCAAGCCCAACAGTTAGTCCTACGCCTATGCCCGACAGCAAGGCGGCCGCCATAGGCAACAGATCACGCAGCCCATAGGCTGGATGCACAATCAGCCAAAGAACCACTAACCCCAATGCCCCTATGCCCTGGCGGAGCAGCAGCACGTAGCTTTTCGTGCGCAAAAGATCAGCCAAATCGCTCCCCCATACGCGGTAGCAGCACCACTCCTGATCGCGGACAAACCACTGAAAAAAAGGGGTAAAAAGGACGAATGTACTGCTTACTACATAGATCAACCGTAGCGTTTCGTGCGCTTTAGGAGCATAGCGGCCGATCTGTTGCAACAGCAACGCCATAAGCCCAAGGGCCAAAAGGAATGGCCATAGCTTTTGATAGCGGCAATGCAACCGATAAAGCAGCCTAAAGCGCGTGCACATGGGTTAGCCGCGCGTAAGTGCCCAGGCAATCAGAACTGCTGCCGTAACATGGGTTGCTAAGCCCGCGACAGCTTTGCATACCGACGCACCGCTCAATGCTGCCGCCATCGCTTCGCCATAAGGCCCCAAAAGCGGTACATACTGCAAGTACGCAAGCATGTGGCCCATCCATGCTTGCATCGCAGAAGATGCATTACTGGCAACAACAACGAGACCTAAAATCCAAAAAACAGGAATAAAGGCGACAGGCAGATCTCTCCGGCCGTGAGCCTTTAACCCCCATCGAAACCATCCTGAAAAAAGAAGTGCTACGACCCCAATGAGAAACAAAAGCGTGAGCCCTAAAGCTGCAAGTCCTTTGGATAAGGGAAAAACCATCAATAAACCTATCCCAAGTCCTATAGCGTATAGACCTATGCTTCCCAAGATTCCAGGCTCGAATAGAAAAAAAGCAAACGCATAGCCCTGCAAATTAGCATAGCGCCAAAGAACAGCCCGGTGCCAATCTGTTTTACGAGAAAGCCGATAAGCCATGTAGTATAGTAACAAAAACACAAATAGCAGGGCCCCCCAGCTATAGGTTAAGGCATTGCCGAGATTTTCAGGATGCATGCCCTGAAACAGCGCAAGCGACAGCCCAAGAAGAAATAGGGTGAAGCCTAAAAAGCCAATCAGCACCCCAAATCCCAGCAAAGACCACCCCCGAGCAATTAAACGCTGATGCCAAGAAATCCAAAACCTTAAACACATGCTGCAATCGTTAATCCTGTGATTTTGGGATTAAAGATAGCATTGCCCAAATAGGCTACCCATCCGAGTGTGCCCACAGGAGTAGAAAAAAAGACCTAAAAGTGCCGTACTCATACTGGCAGCAGGGCATGCTAGCCAGGTTGGCATATGAAAGCTGCTGTCCCGAACGGTTTGTGCCCATGCAGAGGGAATGCCAAGGCTACTTTGCCAGATAAAGACGAGCGTGACGCATAGCACATTGCGATTTTAAAGTTGCGCGGTTGGCTTTAAAAGTACATGCAAGTAGGAAGGGTTAAGTTGAACTTGGATCGCCTCTAAATTTTTCTATTTCAGCATCCTAAGACGCGTTGTGGCGTTAGGAATGCCGCGAGGTTTTTAATGGAGCGTCGAGCAAAAGTCTGTGTGGGGTTCGTCGGTTCAGGTAGGGGTTGATTTAGCAATTGGGCGGCTGGTGCAGTGTTGTGAAGCGTGCGGATGGGAGCGTTGGTTGCTGGTAATAGCTGGTGTTGTGGCAAGTGCGGTCGTTCTGGGGTGTTGCAAATGACGGATGTACTAGGTGCCTGCTGAGTGGAAGCGCATGGTTGGGCGTTTGGGGCTTAAAGACATGCATCGCCAGGTGCTCTTTGTGGCGCTGACGCTGTCTGGGCTTGTTGTCGGTTGGCTCTCCGATTGGCTGCAGGGACCGCCATTTGTGGCAGCTATGGCCTATGGTCTTGCCTATGTTTTTGGTGGATGGGATGGACTGCGTAACGGGGTCAAGGCCCTTAGGCAACGTACGGTGGACATCGACCTGTTGATGGTATTGGCTGCGCTGGGAGCACTTGTGATCGGTGCGCTGGCCGAAGGGGCCATGCTGCTCTTTTTGTTTTCGCTCTCAAATATGCTTCAGCATTATGCTTTTGGGCGTTCTCGCCAGGCTATTCAGGCGCTGATGCAGCTTCGGCCCGATCGGGCCCGTGTGTTGCGCGACGGTTTGGCAGTTGAGCTTCCTCTCGAGGCCGTGCGGGTGGGGGACGTGTTTGTGCTGAAGCCGGGGGACCGTGTGCCTCTCGATGGCGTGATTGTCCGTGGGGAGAGTGCTTTGGACGAATCCACGCTTACGGGCGAGTCGATACCTGTTGATAAAGGTCCTGGCCAGGAAGTTTATGCGGGGACGATCAACACAACGGGCAATTTGGAGGTGCGCGTAACGCGCTTGGCTTCCGACGCGACGCTGGTGCGCATGATTGCGCTTATCGAGCAGGCTCAAACCGAAAAGGCTGTTGTGCAGCGCCTTATCGATAGATTGGAGCAGCCCTATGCTGTGGGTGTATTGGTCGTGACAGCGCTGGCTGTAGCAATCCCTGTGATTTTTTTCCAGGAGCCTTTCACCCAGGCCTTTTATCGTGCGATGACTTTGATGGTAGCTGCTTCACCCTGTGCGGTGGTGATCTCGACGCCGGCGGCTGTGCTTTCGGCTATTGCAGCCGGTGCGCGACGGGGGATGCTCTTTAAGGGAGGTGTTTATTTGGAAGCCTTGGCACGTGTGCGGGCTGTTGCTTTCGACAAGACAGGGACGCTCACTGAAGGGCGGGTACGTTTAGTGCAGGTGGGTGTTTTAGAAGCAAGGCTTTCCGAAGATGCGTTGTTACAGTGGGCAGCAGCCGTTCAGCAATACTCAGAACATCACTTAGCCCGGGCTACTCTCGAAGCTGCTCGCCAGCGCAGGCTCACAGTTCCGGAAGCAGAAGGCTTTCGGGCAGTGATAGGACAGGGAGTGCGGGCGGTGGTGGAAGGAGCAACCATACATATCGGTAATCTGCGCTACTTTGAGGCCTGGGAGCAGAACAGTTTGATCAAAGGCTGGGCCGCAGGGCGAGCAGTCCTAGAAACGCTGGCACGCCAAGGAAAAACTGCGGTCTTGGTCGTGCGTGAGCAGACAGGGCAGCGTGAAGTGCTTGGCTGGCTTGCTTTTGCGGACGCGTTGCGTGCTGAAGCAATGGAAGTGATACAGCAGCTCCGGCGCTTGGGCATTAGCTCCATAGTGTTGCTTACGGGGGACAATCGCCACGTAGCTGAAGCTATTGGCCGACAAGTAGGGGTTGATACTGTGCACGCAGAGCTGCTACCAGCCCAAAAGGTAGTGCAGGTGCAAGCTTTGGTAGAGCAGTTCGGTGCAGTAGCCATGGTAGGGGATGGCGTTAACGATGCAGCGGCGTTAGCAGCATCTACCGTAGGAATTGCTCTGGGCCGTACCGGTACCGACGTGGCCTTAGAGGCAGCTGACGTAGTGCTCATGAGCGACGATCTGCGACAGCTGCCTTATGCTTTGGCGCTTAGTCGGGCAACCCGACGGACGCTGAGCATAAACTTTGCAATTGCTTTTAGTGCGATAATCTTGATGATTACCACTATTTTTCTTCAGGGGTTACCACTTCCGCTCGCTGTGATTGGACACGAGGGTTCTACCGTACTGGTTGCTCTTAATGGCCTGCGGCTGCTACGGTATGGCTTTGCAACTTCTTAAGCGGCACCCGATAAAGCCCAGTAGGACCGGCTAGGTAAAGCATCTGCTTTTTGCGGTAAAGACGGGTAAACTGCACTTTGGGCAAGCCGAGCATTTGCGGTGAAAGCAGATGGGCTAGGGCGTGTTCTAGCACGCGCAGCTCTTGCAGGCCGGTGTGCGCTTCGAAGCGGGGAAGTTCGCGAAGTAGCACGAGTCCTTCCTCGGTAGCCAGCAAATACTTCCCATTGGGGAGGTCTATCGCATCGTAGATATAATTGCCAGGATGACCAAGATAGGCGAATTCAACCGGCTGGGCTGTAGTATCGATAGGGAAAAAGCTAATGGATTCGCTCATGATAACCCAAAGGCCTGTGGGTAGTGGGATGAGGTTTTCAACAAGGTTATCCGGCAGGCCGTGGTTGCCCGTTCCTTCTTCAGAGTAGATCTGCCATCCCCTGGTTGTCTGCCGAAATAGGCCAATACCGCTTCCCACCCAAACTGTGCCGTCGGCGGTAGTGCTTAAGGCATAAACAGGCGCGACAGCCAACACGGGGTGCCAGCTAGTATCTGTTTGCGCAAAAACGCCGTAGCGTTCAGTTCCTACCCAAAGGCGATGCTGCTTGTCCAGCGACAGCGCGCTTACTGCAGGAAAGCGGTTTAGTGCAGGTAGCGGTACGCGTTCGGGCGACGCATTAGGCGCATCTAGGCGCATTAGCCCAGCTTCGGTGCCTAGCCAAAGTGTTTCTTTAGCGTCGACTGTAGCGGTGCGAACGGAAGCTGGTAATACCCAACGCTGGCTTGGTCGATTGCCGCGAATCCACCATAGCATGTTCCCGCTCCCGATGATCCACCCCCCATACCAGGGCAGTAAGCAAGCCGGTGGTCCAGGAAGCCGCTCGGGCAAGGAGACCGCAACGGGTTGCGTTGATCGGCATCCTAAAAGCAGCAGCGGTAAGAAAAGCCATGCCGTACGTTGCATGCTAGAAGCCTGTTCATCTCTTTTGTGGCTTCCAGTTTAGCCTTGGGCCAAGGTCAGGACAAGATGGGCAAATGGGTTTAACAATTTGACCATATCCGGCTAACAGATCCCTCATGGTTTCCTAACACCGGATTTGTGGTTGTCGTGTAAGCTTGGGCGGAGCAAACGACTCGCCATCAAACGCAAAACGGCCATGAAACGCATTTTTCACCTGTTGCTTTTGCTTTGCGTGCCGCTAAGCTTAATGGCCCAGCCACGCAAGCACGTTATTCTATACATTGGCGATGGGCATGGCATTGCGCCACGTACGGCTACGCGCATGGCGCTAGGTCAGGGGCGCCCAGGAAGCCGATTCAGCGATGAACCTAACTTCCGCTTATTGGCCCAAGATCGGCTGCGCTTTCATGCTATGGTGACCACGCATTCGCTCAATTCCTGGATTACCGATTCAGCCCCTGGGGCTTCGGTTTACGCCGTAGGCAGGCGCGGCAAGATCGACAATGAATACATTTCGCTTGACCCCGAAACGAACGCGCCGTTGGAGACGATCCTAGAAGCGGCCAAAAAAGCGGGCTATGCTGTAGGCTTGGTAACAACTACACGGGTGACGCATGCTACCCCAGCTGCATTTGCGTCGCACATTTGGAACCGCGATCTCGAAGACTACATTGCGGCCCAGTACATTTCTGCAACCCAAGAGGAATACGAGGCCATTTTTAATGCTGGTCCCGGGTATGACCCTGCCCGAGACTGGGTGTTGCCTGAACCCAAGATAGGCGTGGAGCTCGATGTCATTCTGGGTGGTGGGGCTCGGCATTTTCTGCCCCGCACCAATCCGAATGTGCATGGCCATGCAACCGTGCGTGACCGTAATGGCCAACCTATAGTCGACGCCCAAGGCAATCCTATTTTGCTAAGCGGCCGGCGAACCGATAACGTCGATTTGATTGCGTTGGCCAAGCAACGGGGCTATGTGTATGTAAATAGTCGCGATGCTCTGCTGGGTATTTTGGACCGCTTAGGCGAATTTACCCCCAATAATGAGGTCAAGTTACTAGGGCTTTTCAACAGCTCGCATCGCAGCTATGAGGCTGAGCGCCAGCGGCTTTATCCCTGGGAGCCGTCCCTTTGGGAAATGACCATGGTGGCTATCGAGGTGCTTAAGCGTAAAAGCGACAAGGGGTTTTTCTTGATGGTTGAAGGCGGTCGTATTGATCACCTGGAACATGCCAATGCTGGCGGTATCGGCTATGCCGAGGGGCGTTATACCGTGGTGGCTGATGTGGAGGCGATTGTCGCTGAGGAAGTCTACAACGGAGGGACAAACCGCTTGACAGGGGTTTACGGCTCAGACTACATGATCAAGGAGGTGCTGGATTTCGATTATGCAATTGCAGAGGGGTTAAAGCTGATGCAGGACGCTTCGGCTGGCCAGACGTTGATCTTGGTGACTTCAGACCACGAATGTGGTGGATTTACGGTGGTTGGCCTGCATGATGCCCAGGATGCTCAAGAGAATGGCACGCGGATACGTACCTATGCTCGGGAGCCCCGAAAAACCGATGGACGCTTTACACCTGTTCCAGAAAACATCGATCGCGGCGATGACGAAATTGGCGGCTGGTTTCCGGAATATCGATTGGTGGAATTCCAAGGCAAACTGTGGCCAGAGCCTGCGGGTCCTACTGCCCGTCGCATCGTGATTGCTTATGGCTCCAATCCTATGGTCAACGGCAATGGAGGTACCATCGGCACAACGCCAGGGAATCACACGCCCCAAGACGTATGGGTAGGTGCCGACGACAACGTGAACGGCCAGTTTGCCGGCCGCCTTACAGGTCAGGGCTTGCTCGATAACACGGACCTGTTTCCGATCATGCGAGATTTTTTGCAGGTAAGCCTTACCAGCAACGAGCTTTTGCCTAAAGAACAAAAGGCCAGCTTGCGTGCTGTAGAGGCTTTTCCTAACCCGTTTGGTGAGACGCTTCAAGTGACGATGAAGCTTGAGCAGCCGCAGGTTGTGAGCTTGGAGGTTTATAATGCGTTAGGACAGCGCGTGCGTGTGTTGCGGCCATTGGTACAGCTAACGTCGGGGACCCATACGATTGCTTGGGATGGCCGGGACGATACGGGTGCTGCGGTTGCGTCGGGATTGTATTTGGTGGTTGCCCGAACCGATGATCAAATCATCTCTCGACAGGTTGTACGCATTCGCTGAGCGTGCAGCTGCCGCTGCAACGCGTGTGAGCCGCCTTCGGGCGGCTCGCTTTTTTAGATGACGTGTTGGTGGAATGCAGGTGGGCGCACGCTTTTAAGCTTCGGTAGCGGTGAGGGCGGGGAGGTAATGGGGCATTAGCTGCACAAGGGCTTGAAGCTGGGCCTGTTCCCAATGGTTGTCGCGGCCGAGTTCGGTGGCCAGTTGGCGAGCTACGGCCGGTGCCGCTTCGAGTGCCGCAGCCGCATCCAGGAACAATGCGCGGGTGCGGCGGGCCAGCACGTCTTCGACCGTGCGGGCCATTTCATAGCGGGCTGCCCAGACCACTTCGACCATGCGATAAGGCAGACGTGGATGCAGTAGCGTGTTCAACTCAGGCCTGGCGGTCAGAAGCGCTTGTAGCAATGCGCTATCGGTGCCATAAAGGTACCAAGGGTTGGTAGGGTTAAGGCGAGGTGTAGCGCCATGCAGGCGCAGCATAGCGGTAGGAGAAGGTCGGTGCGGTAGGCCAGCCACCTGCAGGGCACGGTCGACCGTTTCTTCGGCCATACGCCGATAGGTGGTCCATTTACCGCCGGTAACCGTGACCAGCCCGCGGCGCGATACGACGATCACATGCTCTCGGGAAAGGTGTGCGGTGTCGTTTTGCAGCCTACTTTGTCGCACCAAGGGCCGAAGTCCCGCAAAGACTGCACGGATGTCGGTGCGTGTTGGGGCCGGGGTTAAGTAGCGGCCAGCATGCGTGAGCAAATAGGTGATTTCATCTTCGGTAGGCGTCGGCTCTAGCTGCGCCTGGGCTACGGGTTCGTCAGTAGTCCCCAGGAGCACTTGGCCGTGCCAGGGGATCGCAAACAGCACGCGGCCATCGTCGGTGCGGGGCACAAGCAGGGCCGCTTCGCCAGGTAGGAACCGACGAGGAAGCACCAAGTGCACTCCCTGGCTAAGGGCAAGCAGCGGCGATGCTTCTGGATTGTCCATGCGACGCACGGCATCGGCAAATGCACCTGTAGCGTTGATGATGACGCGGCCGCGCAGTTCAAAGTGCTCACCGGTTTCCGCATCGCGTACCAGAACCCCTTCTAGGCGTCGACGTGTGCCGATAAGCGCTTCGACAGGCATGTAGTTGAGCACAACAGCCCCCTGCTCAGCGGCTGTCCAAGCCAGGTGCACCAGCAAACGCGCGTCGTCAAACTGTCCATCGACGTAGGCCAGTCCACCGCGCAGGCCTTCTGTTCGCAGTGTAGGAATAAGCGCGTGCGTTTCGGCAGGGTTGAGTCTGCGTAAGGTCCCTAACTGTTCTTGGCCGGCTAGGCGGTCGTAGAGCCAAAGACCTGCCCCATAAAGCAGCCGTTCCCACCATTGGCCGTAAGGCACCACAAACAGGCGTGGCCATACGAGGTGGGGGGCATTGCGCAGGAGCCGACCGCGTTCCTGCAGCGCCTCACGCACCAGCCGAAAGTCCCCCTCGCGCAAGTACCGCACGCCGCCGTGAATTAGCTTGGTGCTCCGGCTTGAGGTCCCTTTGCCAAAGTCGTGCTGCTCGAAGAGTACCGTCTGAAAACCTCGCGCTGCAGCGTCTAAAGCAACCCCCAGCCCTGTGGCTCCTCCACCAATCACAATGACATCCCAGGCCTTTTGCTTCTGCAGCCGTTCCAAAAAGGCCTCACGATGCAGCGCTGGTTGCATGCAAACTGATCGATTGGGAAAGCGGCGAATCCATCTAGCAAAAAACTTTCCACCGGTAGGGTTTTATCGGGTTCCAGACGGCGGTGCGATGGGTAATGACGAGGCCTGCCTTATAACAAGGATAAATTTGGGGGTTATGCCAAAAAAACTTTGGTTAGCTGCCAAAAACTTCTGGATAGCGCTTGATCTGTTCGTGCAAATTTTGGTCGTAGCGTAGGGTAATCACGCGATAGCCGCGTCGGATGAGCTCTTCGCGGATTTCTCGATCCCGAGCCCTTTGCGCAGGGTCATCGTGCACTGCCCCGTCGCAAAAGACGCAGATGTTGGGCTCGTAGAAGAAATCAGGGATGCATCGGGGCTCGGCGATGGACTTCTGGGCTTCATCGGGCAGCCGGTAGCCGCCCTCGGCCAGGACGGCGAGGAAACGTCGCTCTAGTTCGGAGCGAGTGTCCGTAAGGGACCGTAGCCACGCCAGGTGTTCCTGCCGCGACCGGCCCTGCACGCGCAGCTCAGTGCGACTTTCAGCCAAATCCAAAAGGACCTGTTGTACTTTGCGACGGTTGATCGATAGCGCTTCAAGTTGATTTGCGAAGCTCAACAGACATTCGTAGCAGGCTGCATGGCACTCGGGTTTCGTGTCTTCGCCAGATAGGTTGTAGTGGCAAATTTCCAAGGCGGTGCGCGCTACCTCAGACAAGGCGCCTGGCTCTTCCACCAGCCTCTGGAGCACCCCGGCGCCACCCTCCGAGGCTTCATAAAGTAGGATGGAGCGATGTTCTCCCCTGCCCACAGCCTCGGCGGCAAGCTCCGTCTCTTCGAGCTGAAAAGCCTCTTCTACTCCCCGTTTTAAGGCGTAGCGTAGCGTTGTCGCGACTGTGTCGTCTTGACGCCATTCTGTGGCCAGTAGGCGAATGAGGAGGAGATTTTGCGTCGTGTGTACCGCCAGACTCACCCGTTCCAGACGACGCTGGCGAGCGGGTTGCTTGGCTTCGCCCTCCTCGGAGGTGATGATCTCTCCGCTCTCAAAGTCCACGAGGAATCCAGGCGTGGTAGCGCCGCGCCAGCCGTGGTTGACCCGAAGTAAAGTTGCCGCTGGTGCGTAGATGAGCCGCAGCACGGGCGTCCCCCGGCTCACGACGTCGGCTTCCTGGACGCGGTAGCCGGTGGTTTCTGGCGCAAACTGGATGAACGTCTGAAGTTCGTAGCCTCGACGGCGGCGTTCCTCCTCGTCGGCGGTGATCCGGGCCCGCCGCTGCATGCGCACATTGGGCATATCGAGGATGGTGGTGACGAGGCTATTTTCGCCATCAAACCGGCTCTTGCACACTGGGCAGACGTCGGAGTCGGGGTCTGTGAAGGCACCGCAAGTGTAGCAGAACCGTTTTCGGCTCTTCCTTTCTTCTAACCCTCCGGGTGGTGCTTGGAAGGCTACGCTCTCCCACTGAGCGCCCTCGTGATAGAGGAAGTTCTGGGGAGCGAACTCACGGATGGCCAAAAAGCGCGGTCGCGCGATGAACTCACCCTCCTGTCCGCGCGGAACCCAGGCACGCACAGGCAAGGCAGGAAAGTTGTAGCCGGGGAGAAACCCCTCACTGGCCAGATAGCGGTAGGGGTAAAAATCCCCTTCCTCGCGGGCCACATCCACCTGCCGCAGCAGGTTCAACTGACGTATTGCCTCATCTTGCTTAAGTCGAGCACGATTCTGCTCTTCACGGATGCGGGTGCGGACCAACTCTGATTGTGCGGCTTCTAGTTGCTTTCTGGCAGCCCGGTAGAGTTCCCGCCAGCGATCGAAGGCGCGGTCGAACGCCTTTGGCACTTCGTCAAGCACGCGTTCGATCCATTGGTCGTTGAACCAGCCGGCCGCCGCAAGCAGCCCTTGGTCGGCCTCTAGCAGCCGCCGCACCCGCGCTTTAAGCTCCTCTTTCACCTGCGTACTCAGCTGGATCTGCTGGGCTACGTTCTCCCGCAAGGGCAGATCTTCCCGTTCCATGTCGATGACCTCCTCGATGGAACGACCCAGAGGCAGTCGTACTTCGGCCAGCCACATGGCGTGGATGTGCGCCCGCAGCAAGGCCTCATTAGCAAGTTCCAACCGGGGTGGGCGTACGCTGCCAGCCACCATCTCGGCGCGGCGTTGGAAAAAGTACTGATCGTGGCTGTTGAGCGCACCGCAGTAGGTGACGATAAGCCCGGGTTGCCCTTGGCGGCCAGCGCGACCACTGCGCTGGGCATAATTGGCGGGTGTGGGCGGTACATTGCGCAGGTGCACCAGCTCTAAGTCGGCGATGTCCACCCCCAGCTCCATGGTCGGAGAGCACACCAGATACGGAAGCCGACGGCCGAGCTCGGCCTGCAATTGGCGGTCTTGCACATCCCAGCGGAAGCGCCGCTCGCGCCGCTCCCGTTCGCCGGGCCGCACCACCTGAGCCGTGTGCTCTCGGGCCTCAAGGGCCGCAAGGCTTGCGGCCTGCACCTGGTAGAATCGTTGGAAGAATGGGTTTACCGTTCGAGCAATTTCTGCATAAGCTCCGCCCGACGCGCGACGAGAATAAAGGGGATCGGGAGGGGGCGCCGAACCATCACCCAGGCACCAGCGAAGGCAAGCAGCGTCCAGTTGATAGCGCTGGTGGTCGTCAATCGGTTCGAGGCGAGCGAGCAGCCCATGCTGCACCAAAAGGTCGAGAAGGTGGTCCAGGGTTGGCCAGTACGCATCTCCGCTCACGCCGAGTCGCTCTTTGAGGAACCGGCCGATCAGGCTGCGCTCGCCCAGGCTGAAGCCCCCAGCATCGCGGTTGGATTTGCCAGGACGCACAAACCAACTGGCGGGGCGCAGTTCGTCGTAGTCCGGGTCTAGTCCCCAGAACTCATTCAAATACTGCTCGGAGCGCTTGCGTAGCTGCTGCTGGAATGTTTCGTTCAGAACGCGGGTCTGAATCGCCAGCTTCCTGCGAAACTGGTCAAGGATAGCTCGCAGCAACGCCTTTCGCTCTTCAGTCGACGCGGCCGCAAGCCGAGGACACACAGCCGCGAGATCCGGGCTCTGGCAGAGCCCTTCTAGACCGCGGTACTCTATCTTCAGCAACCCCACCTGTTCCAGGTTCGGATGGATCACCCGCCAGCTCCGGCGTAAGTCCTCGTAGAGGCGGTATTCTGTAAGATCGGTGAAGACGCGCCAGACTTCTTGGGCGGCAGCGGAGCCCGGGTCCAGCTCCGCATTTTTGGCGATATCGGCGATCGTGAGTCCCGATGCCTCAACCACCGCTTTGGCGATGCGGTCGAAGGTGAGCTCCTTTTCTTTCGCAAGGGCCGAATAGAGTGCCGCACGCAATAGCGCCACGTGAACGAAATCGTTGAAATGCCCGGCCTGGAGCGAGGCATCCTGACGGTTATCTGTGAAGGTCAGGAGCTTGTCACGGGCCGCTTGGGTGAGGGCGGCGTGGCGAAGGAGGGAGGTGGCCAAGATGGTGGTTGCGCTGGAGCGCCCTTCGCTAGAGAGCGAGGCCAGCTTGGCGAATTCCCGTTCACGCGCGGTGTAAAACTCCCCGCAGGTGAGGCACAGCGAAAAGGGTTCAGGCTGCCACCACATGGCGTGCGCGCCCGGCTGGGGTACAATGCTGAACGCGCCGTCTGGTTGCACCCAAACCTTTTGGGGCACGCGCTTCCGCCAGGTGGGCTTGAGCTTACCGTTGGCGTTGAGCCACTCTTCGGGCAGCTGCTCTTCTGACCAGTCGCCTTCCGGCCGGGCCAGCATGAGATAGCCGGCGCTTTGGTCTTCTTCCAGTTCGATGCCTAGAGGATGAGGCAGAAAGCGCTCGTCTTTGCGCAGCACATGGTAGTAATCCTGCCCGCATTGGCGGCAAAACTTCAGCGGGAAATAGAGCTTCTCGTTACCGGCCTGAAGTTGGCCTTCCAGGGAAAACGCACGCTTCTTGGGGTTTTCCATTGTAGCATAAAGCGCGCGGCCCTGGCTGATGAACTGGTGCAGTTTGAAGGCGAAGATACTACCTCTGTGCACCAGCACCTCCCGCAGCCGTTGGACGCATTCCTCCAGCTTAGCACCGGTGATGTCGGCAAGGCGCTTAGCCACCTCCGAAAGTGGCCTGGGTGTGCGGCGTTTGAAGCCGCCGTCTGGCTCCGGCTCGATTCCTAGCTCGTACTCTAACCAGCGCACCAGCGGATGGTGCTGGAAACCTGCTTCATCCTCCGGTAGCGGCGCCGAAAGCGCCTCCTGGAGCTCCACCTCCGCAGGTGGTCCGCCTACGGTAAAAGGCTGTAGCGTTTCCTCAATGACTTGCTCAGGCGTGAACGGGTGCCCAAAGAAGCGCGCGGCGAATTCGGCTACGGCTTGCTTTCGCTCCGCGGATGTAGCTTCACGGCTGGCGATCATGGTGGCGCTGGTGGCGATCTGTACAAGCTTCGGTGCCGCGCAGCGCTCTTTGAGCCGCCGCACCAGCATGGCCACATCCGCTCCTTGCCGGCCCCGGTAGGTGTGGAGCTCGTCAAAGACCAGAAACCGCAGACCGCCGCCTGTGCGATCAAGAAGACGCTGATCCTCCGGGCGCACCAGAAGCAGTTCGCCCATCACATAGTTGGTCAGCAGAAGTTGCGGGGGATGTTGTCGTATCTGCTCTCGCTCGTCGTTAGTAGTTTCGCCCGTGTATTTAGCAAAGGTCACGGGAAAGGGCTTGCCGGTGCGGCGTTCATAGTGCTCCTTGAGGTTCACCAGCGCCTGAAATTGGGAGTTCACCAGCGCGTTCATGGGATAGACGACCAGCGCAGCTACCCGTCCGCCGGTATCGGGGTAGCGCACCAGGTTATCCACGATGGGCAAAAAGTAGCATAGGCTTTTGCCGGAGCCGGTACCGCTGGTGATAACGAAGCTTTCGTTGGCCAGTGCTTTACGGATAGCCTCTTCCTGGTGGCGATAAAGGCGGAACGGTGCACCATCAGGGCGCCGGAACACCCGCGCCGTCTCGGCAGCAATGAGGCCCTCCTGGGCCAACGTGTCTACGCTGGCCCCAGCAGCATAGGTCGGGCTGAGCTGGAGGAGCGGCTCGGGCCAAAGCTGGGCTTCTTCTTTTAGCGCTTGGTGCACAAACTCCCGCGCGCGTTCATCGGCAATCAAAATGAACGAGCGCACAAAGTCCTGGTAGTCGGCGAGGACGCTCTGGTGCAAATCGAAAATGGTCGCCTGTTTACTATGGTCACTCATTGCTGATCCTTTTCCCAATACCCATCTTCGAGAACCTTCCAGGGCAGGGGTTTATTACTAACCGTACCTGGCTGCCAGTAAAGCTCAGGGCCTGCTTGAAGTTTGTCATCATCCCAACCGATCAGAAGCTCGTATTCCCCCTGCATGTGCATTGAATTGGCGGGGACGTGGGCTAAGATGCGGCAAGACTGCTGCACCACGGGGTCTGCCTTGTCGTATTCTACAGGACAGCCGAAGAAGTCCGTAACCTTCCTGCATGCCACCCACCGGATCTTGCCCAGCCCGTAGCGCGTGTCGCCTCCGCACCAAAGCACCTCCGGAACCGGGGACCCGCAGAGCTGCAGCTTGTCTTCGGCGGCACCGGTCCCAGACTGCACGAACACATAGCCGACCAGGGCCACAGGGCGCCCGCCCATCTCGTCTCGCCAATATGGACCGACAACCTCAAACTCGCGCAACGTGCCCTCGTGGGCCGTATTCGACTCGGGCGCAATGGCCGTACCGGGGCGCGTGCTCAGGAGGCGCATACGGAACGCGCGATTCTTTTCGGATTTGGCCCTATCTTCTCGCTCCCACACCAGTCCCTTGCCTTCTCGATAGCGTGGCAGCCACGCTTTCCACTCCCCATCCACCTCTTCAGCAGGGTACAGATAGCTAAAGCGGGTTTCTTTCTTAAGTCTCTCGCCGATCCCCTTGTAATCAGGAAAAGAGGTCGCCTTTGACCGCGCCAGCTCGGCGGTGAGGGCGCCCCAGAGCGTGCGGGCTGGCACGTAGAGGCGGGTGCGGTTCAACATGCCTGCAGGCGCCATTCCGATGTGCAACGGCGATTCCACCTGCCACACCCAGCGGTAGAGCGACCAAGCCATGGCTAGCTCCCTTTCGCCTTCAGGTGATACCGGGCGTATCCTAGCGCATTACGTAAAAGATCGCGGGCGAAGAGAAGATCGTCTAAGTTTTCGGCCAGTTGTTTGACTACCTCCAGCGCATCCCCATTGGCCGGGGTCCTGTCGTCGTACACTTGCTTCAAAAGCGCTACACAATGTTTCTGAAAGTCGTTGGCCACTTTGTCGTGCCGCGCCTTGACGTACAGGAACATGGCGTAGGGGCCTTGCTCTTCCAGCACGGAGAGCGCCTCGTTGAGAACTTTCTCCTCGATATTCTGAATCGCGGCCAACTGTCGCCCGACCTCAGCGCAGCGGATGTCCAGGTTGGTGATCGGATTAGCTTGCGGATGCATGGCTTGCCTCCTGCTTTGGTTGCGCTTCAGGCTGTCCGGCTCTGGCAGCTTGCCGTTCTTCCCCACAGCTCACTTTTTCGCTCTGCACATGGTGTTGGTTGGCATAAAGAACCCGCAACCGCCCCATGCCGCGCGTGCCCATGCCTCCGATGCCGAGATGCTCTAGGTACGGATGGGCCTTTTGGACGACTTGGTGGACCTTATCCGGATCGTCCATCTTCCCGCTATCCAAGGTTACCTCCACGTCCTTACCTCCCACCTTAAAGTGCTTGGGGTTCTTGGCAATGATCTCCCAGGCCAGCACTGTGCCGCGCGGCATGGCTTCGTAAGAGAAAAGGAATTTATCTTCGGCGGCGCCCGTTTCGGGGTTGATGGAGACCGATGTCCTCACCTCGAGGTTGCTGTTGACGACATGGATGAAGAGCTGGTCGGTCAGAAGGGCGATGCGGTCAAGAATGTAGTCGGGCACCTGCAGGGATCTCAGCTTGTCCGTCACTTTGCTGAACTGTTGGCACCGCCGCACCTCCAAAAATAGCCAGCCTAAATTCAGCTTGTTGGGTGAAGGTCGTGCTGCTTGTTGTTGAGGCTGCTGCCCCTGTTGCGCCACGTGCTGCGCGTTCCCCAAATACACCGCGTTCTCTTTCACACCGTTCACCTCCAGCCCGATCTGCCGCAGCGCCATCGGGCAGGTGACCCAGTACGGCCCCCGCCGGGTGGGCACGGGAAAGAGCAGCACCTGCGCGTCGCTGAAGGCCGCCAGCCCGGCAAAGCCGCCCGCTTGGTCTTTGCCGCGGGCAAAGCCAAAGACGGTGCAGACCGGACAGTCTGGCTGACCGCAATGCCCGAGGTAAGTACCGCCGCCCTGGCCCAGCCCGGCACAATGGGGGTAGTAAGGCCAGGTATTTCCGTCTACTTGGCGGTTGGGTTTTGCCTCGGTCTCGGCCATCGCCACATAAGTCCGATACACGCCGGCCAGGCTGGAGCCGGGAATTTTGGGCAGGCGGGTGGCCGGCTCGCGCACAATGGTCAGGTCCACGCGACCGATGCGCGCGCCGCCGGTGCCGACGTGAATCGGGTCGAGCGCGATCCCGATCTGAACGAATGGTTTGAAACTGCTCATGGGCTTACCCTCCTTTATTCACAGGGTCTCTTTCAAGACCGTCAGATGCCATTGGATGACGTGCTGGAGCAGGCCTTTGGCGGCGGCCTCCGTAAGTTCTTCCAGCGCCGCGCCTTTGGCCCCCAGGTGCTCAACCAAGAGTGCATGCACAGTGGCTTGCCAGAGGTCTGCGGATGCTTGGTCCGGTCCTTGACGCCACGCTTGGTCCAGTTGGTTTAGTGCACTCCTGAAGCGCTGCAGGGCTGTCTGGCTGGGCGCCACGCGCACCAGAAGCTGCCAGAGCGCCCTTGCTTTTTGCCAGTCCTCAGCGTAGAAAGGCTCAATCTTCTCAAAGCGCGCAGCCGCAGAGTCCATAAACAGCGTGGCCACCCGCGCGGGAGCCACGAAGACACCGTCTCCAATCTGCAAGTCAGCGGCGTATCGGTAGAGGGCACCATCAGGGTGACGGAAGTCCCTGGGGGAACGCAGCTGCTGGTCTTCTACTCGCAGGTAAGGGTAGAATACATCTTCCCGCCCGTCTGGCATTCTGAGCGGCATCATACGGACCGTCATTTGGCTGTCTTGGCGGCGCAGTTGCAGCGTAAGCACGCCGCCATACGCTTCCTTGCTTGTCATAGCCCAAGGCTTTTCCTTCTGGCTGGTCAGTGCATCTTCTAGACTGCGGGCTGCCTCTATGACGGCTTGGAAGGACAACGCGCGCTCAAAGGCCACCACACCCACATGCAGGGGCAGGCGGTCCCACACCCGAGCGAATCGCTCCTTCCAAAGGCTCAGGGCCAGGTCCACGCATTCCGAAGCGGCTTCCATCGGCACGACCACGCGGAAGCGCAGCGGAGAGACGTCTAAGGGAATCACCGGGTGATATACGCCTAAATGGGAGTAAGGGGGAGGAATCTCTTGGACTGCACCGATCACCAGCGTCTTTGCCCTTCCGAAGGTATCCTCTTCCTCCACAAGGGCCGTTTGGCCTCTGAGGACAGAACCGTGCTCCTCCGGCTTGAGCAGCCGGGCCAGGTTCGAGGCCGTGACGAAGCCGTTGAGCGCCTGCACGTAGACGAGGCTGAACTGCACATCGCGCCAGCGCCCATCATAGAGCACGCCGCCTTCCCAGCCTCTATCGCTTTTGTTCTGGTCTGGCATAATGAGCAACCGGCGCACCCGCCACGGGTTGGCGCTGCGGGCTGCGATTTGGCGAAACTCCCCGAGCAGTTCTTCAAAGAACTCCTGGGCTTCCCGCCAGAAGCGATACACCCGGCCAGGGGAGGGAAGTTTGCGGAAGAGCTGGTGCGTGAGCCATGCGGCGCGCTCATCGTCGTTCAGCGAATCCCAATTCAGGGCGTCGGAGCGATCCTCGACGATGTCCCGGAAAAAGATTTTATAGAGACGTTCCTCATACTCAGGATCGGATTCGGACTTATTCTTCGGATTCGCCCTTCTGACGTGTCGATATCCTTCCTGTAAGTTGGCCAGGAGAAGATCGTCTTCTCGAAACTTAAGTCGGTCGGCATCTTCATAAAATCGCTTTCTGATTTCCTCTACCAATTTGTTCATGAGATCAAAGGGCCGAACTGGGTTGATCTCCTGGCGCCTTTTGTTTTCGTCGCGCTGCCAGAATTCGAAGAGCACTGGGTTATACCGACTCCACTCCGGTATCGCCTGCGCCCGCAGGCTATCCACCCGCTCGCCGCTGAGCCACGGCTCCACGTCAAGGGAAAGGGTGAGCAATGCGATGCGGTTATTGGCGTCGGCCACTTCCTCGAACCAGATGGTGTCGTAAGCCGTTCGTCCGTGCAGCCAGTCATTGAGGCGATGGGCACGCCGCTCACGACACACCTTGCAGGGCCTGCCTTTGTTAGTGGAATCTCCATTGAGCCGCACCCGGCAAACTGGGCAAATATGCCCCTGACTTTCTTGGGGAACACGGTGGCATATGTTCCACGAACGATGAACCGGGATACTCAACACCTTGACCGCTTCCCTCCGTTCCTGGACCATCGGCACCAGCGACCGGGTGGGTGCGCTCATGCGCACCAGCGGCGGGGTTTCGAGATGGAGAGCCTCAGCAATGCGATCAACCTCTTGTTGCAGATACTGCTCCCATCCGTTGAGCCATGAAGCAGGCACGCTCTCATCAAACCGCTCGCCTGGGAACGAAAACACCGCCACGCTGCTGTCGCGGTAGAGCAGCGTTCCCACGGCGAGGTCAACCTCAACCAATTGCGCGACTTGCGTGAAGAACTCGTCGAGCGTCGCTTGCGCCCCTGTCCAGTCGCCGATCTTCACCGCCCGCGCCTCGTAGTGATCGGCACCGATGGCCACCGTGAGCAAGCGCCAGCGGGTTTTCTGTTTGATGGCGTCGTCTTTCCACGGGAAAGATGAGGCCTGCAGGATTCCTCCTGCCACCGCGCTTTTGAACAACGCCGCGGCCACGTAGGACTGGTCCCAGAGCGTCACGTCGTTGTTCGGCAAGCGGGTTTCGGCAAGGGTGGAGAGAAAGGCTTCCCGGATATAGGAACCGGGTCCAATGGCCTGGTCGCGCCATTGTCGCCAATGAACCACATCGCCAGCCTGCTGAGCCGCCAAATTGCTCAGCACCCGGTGCATCTCGGCCACCAACTGCTGCCAGCCGCGGGGACGGAGGATGTCGGGCGGATCGGCGAAGAGGTTCCGCTTGGGGTGGCCAAAGGGCGAAGAAAGCCACAGGTGGGGGAGGGACTGGCCGAGGTACTCGGAAGTCTTTGTGGGCAGATTCTTCTCAATCCCCGAGGCCATCCCGTGCCCGGCCTGGAGCAGGCCCAGTACGCCCGGATTCCGATCACGGTGCTTTTCGGTGAATTCCTTGATCGAACTTGGCCAAGCGTTATTGGGTATGGTGCTGCCGGAAAACGTTTTGACCCAGCCCAAGAGAGCGTCCCAAGGAAAGGGCGGCTGCTCGGCGTCATGCCACTTGAGGTCGTCGTACTGGACGTTATCTCCGCCGTGGTAACGCAGGAACTCCATGCGCGCCTTGCCGGCCATGTGCAGCCAGCCGATGGCCTCGCAGGCTAAAAGCACCGGACGATGCTGGCGCAGTTTCTCGGCAGGATCAAAGGTGCTCATGGCGGCCCTCCCTGAAACCAGCCCTGAATCTTCTTCCAGAGGTCATCCTTGCTGTCGGATGAGACGGGTTCCTGCCCCTTGCGAAAGGCCCGCCACTTTTGGATCTCTGCCGTACCCCAGCCCACGGTGCGTTTGGCCGAGATGCCGTAGGTGGTGAGGAGATTTTCAATGGCTTTCAGCAGCTTGGGGATGAATTCTTGGGGATCGGCTACCGACTTCATCCCCGGCCAGGGGGCGTAGAGGAGATGTAGCGCCCCTTTGCCGCCTTCTTCGAATTGGTCTTGGTTCTTCTGGTGTTGTTGGTCATCCTCTTGCTGGCCGCGTTCTTGCTGTTTCGGTCTGCGACCGGGTACTACTTCGTAGTAGATCGGCTGCGTGCCAGCGCGCCGCTCGCGGCTGTGGGGGTTGATCACCTCAAAGCCGATCCTGTCAAACCACGTAGGGTAAAAGATTAAGGCACCTTGATGGAAATCCCGCTCTTCGCCTTTCTCATTGCCGAAGAGGTGTAGAATCCAAAGCGGGTCGTTCCAATCTTCAAACCGTTTGCCTTCCTCCAGGTGCTTTTGCAAGCCTGCCTGCATCCGACAGGCCCAGCGGAGCATTCCTTTCCAACTGGCTGCGGCCATAAACGGCACGCCGAAGACCCGGTCCTTGCGCACCGGGTTGTCCAGCACGTGGAAGACGCGGTCGTCTTTGGAGTACCAGGGGGTGAGGAGTTCAAAGTCCACCTGCAGGCCGAGCCAGTTTTGGTGCAAGAGATTAGGCGGCCAAGGGGTAAGCGCGAGTTCGGGCGGGAGGTTGAGTGTTCCCCTTGTGGCCTGAGTCATGTAACAGCTACGCGCTTGGTTCTTCTCCTGCTCTGCTTTTTTTCTATCCTGCGCCTCTTTTTTCTGGTTATCATTTTGAGCTTGGCGTTTCCTTCCTTCGGCCTGTAGTCGTCTAATCTCGGCCTCGTGGAAAGCGACGCTACATCCATCTACAAAGCCCGCCGCCAACCCACTCGGTAGGGAACGATCCATGGGGCACGCTTGAAGCGAGCTTAATTCAGCGTAAAGGTCAAAGCTCATGGCCTTATTCCTCCACAGAGGCTCTTTAGAATCTCTTCGTCGGTCAGAAACTCGCCGTCCGCAAGATCAGGCCACGCTTGCTGAAGCCTTCGTTTCATTTTGTCAACCTCCACCGTCCTCGGCTTGACAAACCCGAACGTGCGCCCGCCTTCCTGAGGATGCTTGAAGCTGAACACCTTCTTGCTTTCCTGCTGGCGGCCGGCAAGCCATCTTTCCCATTCAGTCTTTGGATTTTCCTCGCTATAGCGCCGCGGGTGCCTACTAGTCTGTGGGCACTTCTGGGGCGGGTCATGAATATTCCCACAATCCCGGCAGTGCTTCCTTGGATCTCTACCGACCACCAGATTAAAGGTGCTTTTATCAGGAGCCGTCCGCGCCAGATAGCGACCCTTCACGCACCAGAAGTATCGGAGCGAGGCCCAGGAGAAATCCTGATCGTTATGTTCGCGGCGCCAACGGTTGTTTGAAAAATATGCTTCCAGATGTTCGCGGGTGATCTCGCGGTTTAGATTGGAAGGGCTTTCTACATAGCTCACAAGTCCAAAGTCTTGGTGATGCCTCTTCCCTGCCCACAGGTGCATCGTTTCTTCCCTGCCTTTTCTCAAAACGGTAACCTTTACCAGCTCACCATGCCGTTTGTCTAAAAGCAAAGACCTCAGCTCAGAGAGCGATCCAACAGTTTTGCCGTTAACTGATTTAATGACATCGCCTTTCTGCAAAGGGAGTCCACCTCTACTGTTTTCTACCCAAACCGAGCTGTTCTTCTCAGCAAAATCTTCTTCTCCTAGATCAGCGAGCCCCCATTGATCGCTCGGCTTCAGCACCGTCTTCCCCCCGATGGCTCCATATTCGGCAATAATGCGCAGGGTGCAGTCGAGCAGGCACCACTCCTCGTCGCATATGGGACGGAGCGGAATAAAGCGCAGGGTAAACTCCGTGCCCGCGGCAATCTGTTTTTGAATGATGTTTCCGCCGGTGTCCAGCACCACCAGCCGGAACTTGCGTGCCCAGCCGGTGCAGCCAAACAGTTCACAGACCACGCAGTGGTGGCTGGCCTTTGTCGGGTCTTTGACGGCATGATCCGGGCAGCGTACCAAGGTGGTGGGATCGCAGGCTTTGCCGTCCAGCCCCCGTACCAACACCTCGAACCACCAGCGGAGGGAACCCATGAGGCCGGTGGGGACCAGGCGTTCGCCTTGGCGATCGGCATCACCGGTCCAGATGTCGGTCAGGGCTTTAAGCTTCCAATCTTTATGGCTCATCGCGTGCCTCCGCGTTCAGCGTTGAGCGCCACGGGTGGCCGGTGCGCCGAGCCTCGGCCATGGCATCGTATATCTCCAAAATTATACGCTTGGTGCGATATTCGCCATAGCGCTCTTCATTGCGCCGGCGGAACAGGGAGGCGACGTCCCTTCGTTCACCAGCTCGTCCACGGTGGCGTCCCGCCGATACGCTGGCGACAGCTGCACCAACGGCTCCGGCCACGGCCGCTGCTTCTCCTCGAGCATCGCCCTCACGAACTCCCGCACCCGCTCGTCGCCGATATGGATGAACGAGCCGACGAAGTCATGGTAGTTAGCCAGGATCTTTGAGTGCAATTTAAGAATGCTCATCGCCACCATCCTCGCTTCTATTCACTCCACCTTCAGCCCAGCACGAGACCCCTCACCCACGTGCGCCTAGCATCACTCGAATCTCTTGGCCCCCCCGAGTCTCTCCCACAACGGCCGGCTTGCTCTTGCCTCCCACACTTTCTTTACCGGTGCCCCACGGCATGCCGCGATCAACAACAGTCCGCTCACCACAACAGACGTGAACCATCGGATAGTTCTATTCCAATGAAACGGCCGCCGCACACTCACTTGGGAGGGAACTAATGGGTGATACCGTATCGACTCGGAGTAGTGCCACAGCACGTCGTACCATCAGGAACGAGTTGCTTCAGCCAACCTCCTGTCTTGCGCCCCCGAAGGTACTTTACCAACTGATCCTTGTGAGTGCCTGTCAATCCTCTCTCTACAATCTGTGTGAAGTGTTTCCCTCTCGCAACCGCCTTATAAAAATCCCTCAACGCCTCAGGAACGGATGACCCTCTAAGCCGTCTTCACCTGTTTTTTTTCTACCCCACCCACACTGCACTCACCCTAGTTGTGCTACCGCACAGGGCAAATGGTACGCCCATCGCCTTAAGCGCCCTCAATAGGTTCCCCGTCAAAAAGCCATCTTTGAACCTACTTTGTATCGCTCAGTCCCTTTTACCATCAATCTCAAGCAGTGCTTGAGCAAATAAAAGGCTAGCACGGGAACTGGGTAAGAAAGCCATGGGCTGAACCTCCACCATCAATCAACACAGCTAAACTTTCTCTGAGGTTCGAAAAAAAACGACTCTATCAGGATCCCTATAAACCGAACTGCTTTGCTAACGGACCACGCTACAACCGCACGCGGAGTGTGTCGATTGCAAGCGCTGGTTAGATAACGCTCATTAGCAAAAAGGAAGGCGTATTGTCCAGTTCCCGACCCCATCGATCATCCCATGGCGTGTCATGGACCCGAAGCGATTTCCGAAAGGTATCTCTCTACATCTCACTCAGCATTGACATAAACGAAGGCTTTTTGATCAAGTACAAGGACCATTTTGGGCTTGAGGCCACTGTTCTCTAATTGTTGCCACCCATCTTGATCGGTGATAACAAGGCCCCGTCGATAATCATCTTTTGAAAGGGCTTGAGGGAGGTTCGTTCCACCATTATGAGGCAACGCCAGAAGCTGCCTCAGGGCTTTGTCGCTTGCGTTTAATCTAAGCCGGACTTCAGTATCTACTGCGAGAAGGCAAGCCCCCGGGGAGCTATGAATGGCCCACCTCAGCATCTCAAGCACCTCGGCCCTCTCGAGTTGCTTTTCCATAGATCCGGAGATATCCACAGCGATGAGGTCAAACACTCGTTCGGGCGTAGCCCCCGCAAGGTGGGGTGACGGAAGAACCTCACGAACAAGGTGCTGGAAATCTGTAAGTACTTTCTGCTCTCCTGGCCGGAAACATCCCAACAGTACCGTCCGCTGGCGCAGCTCATCAGGCACATAATCCAATATCCACTCTGGAGCTGCGCCATAGTTCACAAGGATCACACGTGCCTTAGGTCGTCCACGTGCGTAATCGATTAAGGCTTCCACGAAGTTCCTGACGCTGGCCCTTGCGTACTGCTTCGTCTCCACCACAACTCGGGTCGATAGCGGATTCGTGATCGGCTCCAGGGCAATCGTATAGTCAGGTTGAATCCCTTTTTTCCGACCCCTTCCAATTGGGTTCTTAAGGGGGGTACGGAGCTCACTCCAGACATGGAGGTTCCCCTCTTCACACTCAGCAGTCGCCACATGCGTACCGGAAAAGCTGAATAGCAGAGTTCCGTCTACATGATGGACTTTAGGCCTATAGGGCTTAAGGGCCTCGTCAATCTGGGTAAGCACCCAGACCTGGTAAAGCTCATGCCGCCGCCTCCAGATAGGGAGATGGAGCAGTTCTATGAGGGCTTGTGTCAGCTGCTGCACTGTTCTTGTCTGGCGGGGGATTCGAGAAAACAAATCGTTCAGCCTATTCAAAGCTGGTCGTGCACGATTAAGCCGGTCCTCAAGAGGGAATCGACGAAGGTCTTCGGCCCAGCCATAAAGGCCTATCGCCATTACCTCAGGCCAACGGTCTGAATTCAATACCCTCAGCATCTTGGGATCCCAATTATCAAAGTCGGGAAGCTCCAGGGTACGGCGAAGCTCTTCCTGCTCTTCTAAGTCAGATGGGCCGAAAGCGGAATAGGCACGAACTACGCTTTCCCAAACACGCCAGGCTCGCTCAAGCCACGTGTCTATTTCGGGGACATCAACCCGAGGTGGTTCTGGAAGAGGTTCTGGAAGGGGGAAAAGCCACTGTCCCTCGCTCCCATAACGGGAATAGGCTTGAGAATAGGCATCAAGCCACTCCCGTGTTCCCTGGGGTCGTCGGCTATAGAAGTTCTCCCAGGTATGGGGGCCAGGAAGTTGGTCACGGAAGATATGTGCTAGCCCCCAAAGTGTTCTAGAATCCCAGCCATAGACCTCAACTTGCTGCGTGATACGCCGCCATTCCCGAGCCCATTCACGAAAATGGCGGAGGTCGAATCCTAACTCTTCCGGCCCATTCCCAAAATCGAACAGCATTCGCATTCCTTCGTTAGTTCGTCTCGCTCCATGGCGGACGAAGAAAACACAAAGCTCGTTCATCATTCTGGCGTAAGGTTCTATGGCCTTAAAGAAAGCGCCGATGAACCGCTCAATTGAAACCCCTCGCGCACGGATGGCATTCGAGAAAGTGTTAATGAATCGGTCACGTGAAATCTTTCGTTCACGAAAGGCGTGCAGGAGAGCTTTGCAGAGCTTTAGAATATCCAATTTCAATTTACTACAAAGCTCTTCTACGAGCCCACTATCATAACCTTCGGGATCAAGCCCTCCCTCTTGGATAAGAAATTTAAACACTTCTTCGGCGCTTTGAAGTATGGTCTGGTTCGGATGCATGGCGTAACCTCCTCCGGTCTATCCCCAATAACTCCAGTTTTGGGAGCAACCTTCAAAAGTTTGATAATACATCGCAGAACGGAGCCTATGAAAGCAGGGGTGGTGATCTACTTATGACAGATGGCTCAGGTTGTAAGTAAGGGAAAAAAACCATCGAGTGACCCCTTCATGCATCGCTTCGGACTTGGAGAAAGTCAATGTTTTCTGGTCATAGCGGGCCAGCCTGTACCGTAACGGGTTATGCCAGCGCTCGATATGGGCCAATTGCCTCGACTGCTTATCTATCTGCAGATGTGCCTCCAGGGGAAAGACCGAGGCATCAGCCGTTCCAAAGTCGCTGGAGCTCTGATATGACCGATAGGCTTGGGGGATGCTCTCCCCAGGCTTTTGGCATAGGGCCTGGCTGCGGTCTCCGAAGACCCAAGTGACCACTTGCCGACCCCGTATTCTTGTCGTATGCTGAAGCAACGTGAATTTACGGGGCTACAGGACGATTTCGATGAGTTTGCGGGCTATTTCCCTCCTTCCACTTCAACAGCATGCGCACGGGCGGGTCTTTAGATTAACCCATACACCTTTCCGCTGATAGAGGCGAACTGCTTGCCTGGGTTTTCCGCTTTTCGGACACAAAGTGCAGAATCGCCGGCCAGGAGCGCGGAGGAACTCCGCGCAGGGACGATTCTTACAGTAGCAGTCGCTCCGTACCCACACCATCGGCTTGTTGATACGGCTGTAAGCCAACCGGTTGTCGTGCGATCCATGGTGTGGCACAGTTGCGATGCTATACGCGGGGACATCACTTACGTTCACGTCTTTCAAATCCGAGTCTGCCGTAAACAACACTCCTGGCTGTCCATTCCCCACATCAAGGAAAAATACCAGGCTTTCTTTATTCTCCGTGGTCAGACGTGCCAATTGAAACATGTATGCCGTATTGGCGGCTTTTGGAGGACGCACGTATTGGGACGGCTTGGCGCTCAGCGGCCGCAGTGGGCAACCAGGGAATACCGTAACATTTCCAACATTGAGTGGATCATGTTGGAAGCACCGCACTGGTATTCCACGATTCAGAGCGAGCCGCGCCAGTTCAAGAAGCCGTCGCACATCCTTCGCCACCGTAGAACAGGACCTCGCAACTGAAGAAGGTAAACGCCAGTACGGGTACTCCAACCACCAATACCAAAGAGGGGGATCTACAAATAACTCTAAATGGGCCTCCAAGGCTTCTATCTTGCTCTCGTCAAGGTAGGCGTCGAGGGGAAGCGCATCATGACCTTCTGTCGTTTCGTGCGCTTGGCTATCGTCCCTGATCGGTCGGCGCTCGATGAACTCGGGAAAAGCGTAACGCCAGGCAATTTCTTGGAAATCTCGGCCCTCCCGGGCTTCCGGTAGAGAGCCTTGCTTCAACGCTTTGAGCAACTGCTCCCGGAGAAATAAGATTGTTTCCCCTGGATCGTTGGGGAGATTTTGAAGCGTTTCTAGCCAGGTCCCAGGAAGCCACAGTTCTCTGCAAAGCAATTCGCTCTCGAGAAAACCGATAAGCCCTTCGGTGTGGTCCGCATCGTTGTGCGTACACACAAGAACATCTACCCCGGAGGAACCGGTGTATCTCCGAAACAACTGAGGCAATTGGGTTCTGGAACGGCCCCCATCCACGAGCACTTTGAAACCAGCATCCGACTCCGCGTAGAATGCATCGCCTTGTCCAACCGGAAGAGCAATAAACCTCATGTCAGTTCCTACGCATAGGATTGTAGCTCGCCTGTGTCATCGCGTGCCTCCGCGTTCAGCGTTGAGCGCCACGGGTGGCCGGTGCGCCGAGCCTCGGCCATGGCATCGTATATCTCCAAAATTATACGCTTGGTGCGATATTCGCCATAGCGCTCCTCGTCCTTGCGGCGGACGATGGGGAACTGGTCCAGGATGTAGGCCACGGCCTCGCGGGGCGTGGGGAAAAGAGCCCGGAGCTCCGGGCTGGCCTCTTTCTCCCACTCCTCGGGCGTGCCCAGGTAAAGCAGGAAGAACAGCGCGTCCAGCTCGGCCCTGAGCCAGAAGCGCCGCTCGGGATCGTAGCGGAAAGGTGGGCCGTCGTAGCCCAGGTCCTCGGCGAAAGGTTGGAGGTCCCAGGCGGTGTAAGTGAGCTCCAGCACCCGCGGGCGCACGAAGTCGGCCACGGTGGGCGGCCGGGACCGAGGGGGCAGCGGCGAGGGCTCCCGCTCCCACGGGAACGGCAGGGGCTGCTCGAAGGCAGAGGGCGGGAGGACCGGGAGTTGCTCGAAGATGAAAAAGTTAAGGTGTGTTCCCCCAACCTTCTGGCGCGCCACGAAATCCAATGCAACACATGACAGCACTACGCCAATATAGGAAGATACCGCCGACTTCGTTATGATGAGCGGGTAGTTATTCCCCACCCCGACCCTCGGGATGACGGCGGCGATGACGGTGCGCTCGTTGGTGGTGTTGGTAATATCCCGCCACCCCAGAAGCCAGCCCCGGTCCCAGCCCTTCGTCTGTAGGCGCTCTTCCACCTCCTCTTCGGGCACCCAGTAGCGGGGCAGCACGCGGTAGTTGGGGTCGGCCAGGCGTTCCAGGGGAACCTCGGGCAGTTGGGTGCTCTCGGAGCCCTCCGGCTGCATGGCGTAGTCGCCGAAACGGTGGTCAAACTGGTGCACCATCTTGGCCTCGTACAGGGGCAGGTAACGCTCGGCCCCTCTCACGAAGACGTTGCCGTCCAGGCGAAAGCCCTCGGCCTCCAGCTCGGCGCGGGCGCGGAAGAGGTGGGAGTCGTTGGCCATATGGAACATGGCCAGGAACCTCACCCCCCACGGATTCCCAGTCTCCCCCTTGGCCTCTTCCACCAGCACCGGCACCCGGCGGTAGATGTGTTTGGTGAGCTCGGCGTCCCGGCGGCTGCGGAAGATGGGGGCGGTGCGGGTGTTGGGGTTTAAGAGGCGGAAGTCTTCGGACGTGAGGGTGAAGCGGCGCTCCGGGTCGGAGAGGTCCCTGGCCTCGTGGAGGAAGAAAGCGAACTCGGCAGCGGACCCAGGACAAGGAGCGGGCCGTGAGCGTTCGTCGGCCTTGCGCAGGGCGAAGAGGCAGAACTTGTAGCTGCGGTGAATCGCCGGGAAGATACCCTTCCGGTTCTCAAAGTCATATAGGCTCACCAGTTCCCCCTTTGTGACCACCTCGGCGAAGAAGTGCTTGTTGGTGTCGTCGGTGGCGATGCCGGTAGGGACGATGATGCCCAGGCGTCCACCGGGGCGTAGCACGGCCCGCATGCGCTCGGCAAACACCGAGTATGTGTTAATGTCGCCCCGCCCGGTTAAAGGGTAAAAGCCGCTCCCCCGCAGGAAGCGGCTGGTGCTCTCCGCGGCGTGCAGGGCTTGCTGGTACTCCCGCCAGAGTTCCGGGTTCGTCTTCGGCAGCTGGTCGATGCGCTTCTTCCGCTCGGCGGCGTTGGGCGCGTTGGCGATCTCGGGGTCACGGGTCGAGAAAAACTCCTGCTCTTGGAGCTTGATGCGCTCCCACGGCGGATTCCCCAGCACCACGTCGAACCCGCCGTCGGCGAAAACCTCGGGAAACTCGAGGGGCCAGTGGAAGAAGTGCAGGCGCTGGGCCAGGCTGTCGGCAGCGCCTGCAACCCTGCCGTCCAACGATTGGCCAGCCAGCGCCCTCCTCACAGTGTCGGTGGTGATGGCCAGGCCTCCGGGCTTCATCTCCTGGAAGAAGGCAGCGGTCCAGAGGTTGGCGGCCTTCCGCATAGGATCCAAGGACTGTTGGACCTGCCTGTGGCGTTCTGCCTTCCGGGCAATTTCCTGTGGCGTGTCGTCGGGTATGGCTTCCACATCCAGGGCCGCCAACGCGCCACTTAGCAGCGCATCCTCTAGGGAGCCCCCGAAGAGGCCCATCTGGCCGGACCGCTCCTGGGCGTTCCGCTGCTTGAGGGCGCGAGCCACCGCTCGGTCGTCGCCCCCCACCGGTTGATAGGCAGCATCGGGAATCCCCTCTCTCAGTGCAGCCACATCCAGGACCCCCACCAGGCTGTCGCCGCACCGAATGCGGTGGTCTAGAAACGTGAGCGGCTTGCCCTTGGCGTGGCTTTCCAGCCACAGCGCCACCCGGCATAGCTCCACCGCCAGCGGGTTTTTGTCCACGCCGTAGATGCAGTGGGCGATGACCTCGCGAGTGGCTTCGCGGAGGACTTCCGGCGATGGCTCCTCCTCCTCGGTCCGGACGCGGGCGAGCTCTTTGCCCAGGCGTCGGGCGGCGGCGAGGAGGAAGTGACCAGAGCCGCAAGCGGGGTCGAGCACACGGATGGAGAGGATGGCACGTTCTTTCTCTTGGAGAGTTTTGGTGGACTTCAAGCGTTCCGCCAGCACCGGCTCTAGCGCCGAGCGGATGAGCTCTTGAACGAGCTCCGGCGGCGTGTAGTAGGACCCGGTGGACTTGCGCTCTGAACCGTAGGCCAGCTCAAAACGGGGCACGCTGCCGGAGGTGTCGATCTGCGGGTGGTAATCCAGCAGGCTTTCGTAGACCGAGCCGAGTTCTTCGACGTCGAGCGCGGCATAGTTGACCCGCCGCCACGGCTGCGATTCGCGTTCCCGGTAATACGCCAGATGCCAGAATGCTTCCAGAAGATCACGATTGCTGATTGTGTAGTCATCTAGATCGAGAGTCTCGAAAAGTTCGCCGTTAAGCGGCGCGACGCCAAGCATAGAAGCAAGTTGTTCGTTTGCCAGCACCTTCCAGAGGACCTTGAGGCTGCACCAGAGGTCGTCGTGATCGGTGTAGGCGCTGCGGCGGTCAAGGAACCGGCGCAGCCGGCCCACACCGTAGTGCTCACGGTAGATAGGGTTGGTGCTGATCAGGCCGCGGTCTTCGGAGACGAGCAGGAACAAAAAACGGTAGACCAACCGCAGGAGTTGGCGGTAAAGCTCCTCGGGGGAAAGACGATGGGTAGCATCGGCAGGCGCCAGGATGCGCTGCCGGAGTTCTCCATTGGCTGGATGGGCGAGGAAGCCATTGGCGAGCCGCTTGAGGCATGCTTCAACTCCGTCGCGCAGGCGTTCGCGCACGCGCCCGCCCTGCTCCAGCGAATGCTGATAGTACTTTTCGAGCCAGCATTCGCCGGCGTCCGCAACACCTTGCGGGAGGCGGGTGCGATGCAGGAGCCGGTAGAGCACCACAAAGTCTTTGAACCGCTGCTCCTCCATGATCTGCGCGAGGTCAAACTCCACATAGGCTTGGCGGCGGATGTAGGTGCTGTCGCGCAGGAGGCGCAGGGTCACACCGTTGGTGACAATGCCCCAAAGCTGCTCAGTGCGGTTCAAGAACTCCTGCACCAAAGAGTGCGGTGCGAGGCGAGGGCGGCCCGTGGCAGCGACCCGTCCCAACTCCTGCCGGGCACCCACGATGTGCACCGGTGGGGCGTCCTCGTTTTCTCCGGCGCGGTGGGAAATGGCAAAGCTTGCTCCGTCTACGTCGTAAGCGCGAGGGTTGTACCGGAGTTCGTAGTCCAGGAGGCTGAAGAAGGGGATCATCCAGGCGTCTCGGGTGACGGACGTCGCCAGGTCGTTTTCCGGCAAATGCTCAAGCCGGCGGTGGAACTTCTCCCACTGGGCGCGGGCATCGGCAAAAACTTCGGCGATTTTGTCCGTCAGGCTCCGCCGGCCGTCCACCTCAAAGTACTGGAGCTTTTGCCCGGGAAGCTCGCCGTAAAAGAGCTGATCGAGGATGTCCGGCCCCAACAGGCCGCCTTCGATATGAATGGCTGGAAACGTACTCATGGCTGCAGCATCGGTTGCAGGACAAGAATGCCCAAAAGGTCTGGCGGAAGCTGAGGCTTCACTTCAAGCTCCCGCACGCGCATGGACACCGCCTGTCGGATCCGTTTGTGGCTCTCAAGCAGTTGCCCAGCGCGTCGGTCAATCCGCTCTCGCACCCCCTTTTGGAAAGCATTATCTCTGCCCCACTCGCTACTCGTGCCTCGCCATTCGCCAACCTGCTCCAGCGCCCGTTGCACCAGCTCGCGCTTTTCCGCCAGCGGGATGTTGGCATCCGGCTTCCCTTTGGCAAGAAGGCACAACGCCTCGTCGTCCTCGAGCCATTGGAGAGGGCTATTTCCGCCTCCTCGCCAGCCGACCACCAGCACCTCTTCGGATAAAAGAGGGGCTCTCTCGGGCAGCTGGAGGAGGTAGCGCACCCGCAGCAGCGCCAGCGTGGTCAACGCGCTCACGGCCCGGGTGCGAATGGCGCCGCAACGGGAAACGGTGAGCTTTTCCCGACCGGCGAGCGCATCCTCTAAGAGGAAGCGCGCCAGGGCGGTCACGAAGCGGTGGTTGCGGCCCAGATACTCGGCGCCCTCGGGGGTTGGGGACTCGAACGAAACGAGCCAGTAGCCAGTCCTGGCGGAGGGTAGGGCCAACCGAATCGCCTCGGGAAGAGTTGCGATTGCTTCTTTCGACACAGCCACCCGAAAAACCCCCAAGCGGCGATCGGGTGTAACCGAAAGGCCCAACCGCTGGGCGGCTGCGAGCACAAACTCGCGCACTGCCGCCGGGTCGCCGAGCACCGCATCGGTGGCTTCCAGCTCCCGCTGCACCTCTTCGGGCTTGAGGGCACGCTGGGCGAAGCGGGTGCGGTTAATTCGCTCGCGCTCCACATCCTGGTCCCATCGGCGATGCAAGGCTTCCACTTCAGGCAAGCCCAAGTCCAGGGCCAACTGCCGAGAGGTCTGCCGCCGCGACCGAAGAAACAAGGCTTCGAGGACGGCCTGAAGGACGCTTTCGCCCTCCTGGGGCACGGGCACATGAGTGCCTAGCGTCTGGTGGATGAGCCACGCCTTTTCAAGAAGCACCTGAATGACCGCGCCGTCTACGGGGTTATCCCTGCCGAAGAAGCGCACCACCTTCACGCGCTTAGCCGGCTGGCCGAAGCGGTCCACCCGGCCTTCGCGTTGTTCAAGGCGGTTCGGGTTCCACGGCAAGTCGTAATGGACCGCTGCGTTGAACTTTTCCTGGAGGTTGATCCCCTCGGAAAGGCAGTCGGTGGCAACTAGGACCCGCGGTCGGTCGGCGTCGATCTCCGCGATCTTGATCTGCCGCTCATCGTAGGGCACGCGGCCGGTGATGCATACCACCTGAACATTGGGGCCAAGAGCCTGCTTCAGATGTTCCTTCACATACTCTGCGGTAGCCACATAGCGGCACCAGAGAATGGGATGAAAGCCCTCCTGCAAGAGGGATTGCACGATTTCGATGGCCCGGCGAAGTTTGCTGTCCTGGTCAGGTCCGCGGAGTTGCTCGGCCAGGCGAGCCAGCTCCCGGAGCCGGCGTCGGTCGGTGTCGGCTAGGGTCGCCTCGGTTGCTTCCACCGGCAGGGTGGGTGTCTCGTCGTCGGTGCGATTCTCCGTCGACTCGAGCACATAGGAGGAAAACTCGGGCTCTTCGTCGCCTTCCACAGCCATGCCAGTCCGAGCGGCCAGCGTGGCCACGGCTGCCGCCGGGCTGGACATCACACAGCGCAACAGCGCCAGCGCCCCCCAGTAGCGGACCCGCCGTTTGCGCTCCTCGAGCCGTTCGCCAGTGCGCACGATCTCGGAGCAAAACGCGTAGGTGCGATCGAAGAGCTCACGGTACCGGTCCGAAAGCTCGTAGGTCTCGTCCATCGGCTCGCGTTGGGGGAAGGGGGCTACAGGTTCCCAGGTGGACAGGATGTCGGCCCGCGTGCGCTGCACGAAGTGCTTGGCGAGGATATCTCGCTGTTGTTCATCCAGCTTGGCGATGTTCCATTGGGCCGATTCCGGGCACAAGAGGCCCAAGAGCGAGCGGAAAGCGTCTTCTTTGCCGGAATGCGGGGTAGCCGTGAGCAGGATGAGGTGGCGCTCGGGGTTCCTGGCTACGTCCCGAAGGAGGGCATGGCGTTCTTGCTGGGTGCGCCCTTGGGCGTCAGCCGCGCCGTGGGCTTCATCGACGATCACGAGCTCGGGGCAAAACTGAAGAAACTGGTGTCGGTTGCGGTCGGTCTTGACGAAATCAATGCTCGCCACCTGGACCGGGAAGTACTCGTAGATGCTTTTTCCTGTCGGCACTTGGCGCTCGAGTTGGCTTACGGTGCCCGAACGGATGACCACCGGATCGAGGTTGAACTTTTGCGCTATCTCCACGGCCCACTGGTCACACAGATACGGCGGGCATAGCACGCAGAAGCGCCGAATTTCGCCGCGGTCGTACAGCTCTCGGGCGATGAGCAGTGCCTCGATCGTCTTGCCGACACCAACATCATCCGCGATAAACAGCCGGACTGGATCCAGCCGCAGCGCCATCAAAAGCGGCACAAACTGGTAAGTCCGCGGGCGGATCGAAATGCGACCGAGCGATCGGAATGGCGTGGCACCTTCGCGCAAGGTGAGCCGCGCCGCCTGCCAGAGGAGATGCACGCTTTGGGCGTCCGATACGTCCTCGGCCTTTGGCAAGGGAAAGGTCGCAGGCTCAACGCGCTCAAAAGGAAGGCTGTAGCCGACGAGGTTCACCAGGCCCTTGTGGACCACCACCACGTCCTCTTCGGTACCTGTGAGTGGGCGCAGAAGCCATACCTCTGGGTTGTCTGAGGGCAGCAGCACCCATTCACGGTTACGGCATCGAACGATACTGCCGGGAGTCGGATGCATCATACGGGCGCTTTTGCTTATCGTTTGGTTCTATGCCAGAAGGGCTGTTCGCCATCGGGGTGAGGTTGTCTGCTTCGGCGCGGACCGCAAGAAATTGTTGGCGACGCGTTGGCGGATGCGGCGTACGACATAACCGAGCGCGGAATGGCAGCCAGCGGTGCCTTTTGACGCTGTGAATATAATCGCTCTTGTTCGGGTAGAGCGCATCTGCACGTATGTCTGCCCCTACATTAGGGCTCCATCGGAGGGGTTGGTGGCACATGCGTGCTCAAAGGGGCGGCTGCAGGCGTAGCCGATCGGTCGGGCGGCTGAAAGCAGCGGCGGCAGCGCGGCTCGTACCGATCGGCGGCGCCAAGAAGCACACGCCCCGTTTCGTTCGTTAAGCGCTGCGAATGGTTGGCCGGGGCACCACAGACAGCACAGATGGCGTGCAGCTTGGTGACGTACTCAGCTACGGCCATAAGCTGGGGTATCGGCTCAAACGGTCGACCTAGGTAATCTTGGTCTAAGCCAGCCACAATCACCCGCTTGCCCTCGTTGGCCAGCTGCTGGCATACGTCGACCAAGGTCATGTCGAAAAACTGCGCTTCATCGATACCTACAACATCGGCGGAAGCCGCCAGCAGTAAAATTTGCTCAGCTGTTTCCACGGGCGTTGAACGTAGGGCATTCTCGTCGTGCGAGACCACGTCGGTCTCGCTGTAACGGCGGTCCATACACGGCTTGAAGACCTCCACCCGCTGACGGGCAATCTGCGCCCGGCGCAGCCGCCGAATGAGCTCTTCGGTTTTACCGCTGAACATCGAGCCGCAGATGACTTCAATCCAGCCTACTGGGCCACCGCGATGCAAAATTAGAGGTTCTGTAGACATACGCTGATGTTGTCTGCCTTAACTTGCGCTGCACCTGCAGCAATTAAGATACGGGCAGTTGCTGGTAGTTTCCATGAGGTATAGGTACCGCCAGCAACCGATGTGTCTTTATTTGCAGGGAAAAAAACCTCTTAAACCCATAACCTGATGCATTAGAACCATGCGACGTATTCTGTGTGTACTAAGTTTTGGGCTGGGGGTAGTCCTTCCGGGAATGGGACAAAACATGCGCGGCGATTTGGTCGACGTTAGCGAGGCTTTTCAACGGCTTGACCCCGTTTATTTCATTCCGGCACGTACAGAAGCTTTTGATCCAGCGACGGGGCAGGGCCAGCTGCGCTGGCAGCGCTACGAGCGGCAGCCTAGCCTTTCGTTTGGTAAGATCGACCGGCCCCTAGTGCGTGCCCAGTCGACCGAATTCCCAGCTACCGAGTACGACCAGGATCCTGTGCTGCCTTTCAGCATCGAGCCGGTCTCTGCGCAAAGTGTACGACTGCGTTTGCTAACGCGAGCAGCTCAGGCTGACGATGCACCGTCGCTTATGCTTGCCGGACCAGTACCCCGCGACACGCGTTGGCAGGTGCATCAGACCGATAGCCTGATCACGCTCACCAGTCCAGCAGGCTATCAGGTATGGCTTTACCGGGATCCTTGGCGCATTGCGTTTTATGCACCCGACGGACGCCTGCTTACGCGTACGATGACGCTTCAGGAGCCAGCCACGTTTGCCTTCGACCGCGTGCCGTTTTGCTACATTCGCCGCTCTGAAGACCTAAGCCATTGGACGGCCGCTACCTTCGAACTTGCCCCTGAAGAGAAGCTCTTCGGCACAGGCGAATCGTTTACGCGCCTTAACAAACGCGGTCAAAAAGTTGTGGCCTTTTTGCGCGATGGCATGGGCGCTCAGAGTCAACGCATGTATAAGCCTATCCCGTTCTTCCTAAGCAGCCAGGGATATGGCGTTTTTGTTCACACCAGCACGCCCGTCACGTTCGACTTTGGCTACACCTTCGACCAGTTCAATACGATCTATACCGGCGATGAGACGCTCGATTTGTTTTTCTTTTTTGGCACGCCAAAGCAGATCCTCTCAGAGTACACTGCTTTAACAGGGCGGAGTCCTGTGCCTCCGCTTTGGTCCTTTGGCCTGTGGATGAGCCGCATTACCTACGATTCGGAGCAACAAGTGCGCGAGGTAGCCGCCAAGCTGCGGCAGCATCGCATTCCGTCCGATGTCATCCATCTAGATACGGGATGGTTTGAAACCGACTGGCGCAACGATTATCGGTTTTCAACCTCTCGTTTTACAGATCCCGCCCGAATGATAGCGGACCTAAAGGCGCAAGGATTTTACATTTCCCTTTGGCAATTACCCTATTTCTCTTCCAAAAATCCGCTCTATGCAGAGATTGTAGAGAAAGGGCTGCATGTGCGCAGCGAGAATGGACGCTTGCCTTTTGAAGACGCTGTTTTGGACTTTTCCAATCCAGAAGCTGTAGCCTGGTATCAGGAAAAGCTGGCCGCCTTGCTTCGCATGGGCGTGGGGGCCATCAAGGTGGATTTTGGCGAAGATGCACCGGTAAATGGGATCTATGCCTCGGGGCGAACCGGCTGGTACGAGCATAACCTATATCCGCTGCGCTATAACCAAGCAGCTGCTGAGATTACCACACGTATCACCGGAGCTCACCTCATTTGGGCCCGCAGCGCTTGGGCTGGCAGCCAGCGCTATCCGCTGCACTGGGGCGGCGATGCCGAGAACACCAACTCGGCCATGGCAGCTACGCTGCGGGGCGGACTGTCGTTTGGCCTTTCGGGATTTACGTACTGGAGCCACGACGTAGGTGGCTTTGTCGCACAGCCGTCAGCCGATCTGTATCGCCGCTGGCTGGCCTTTGGGGTGCTGAGCTCGCATGTGCGCTGCCACGGCGCACCGCCTCGAGAGCCCTGGGCTTATGGCGACGCTTTTATGGCTGACTTTCGTCGGACGGTCGAGCTTCGGTACCGCCTGATGCCCTACCTTTATGCCCAGGCGGTGCGGTCTTCAGCAGAAGGGCATCCCATGCTCCGAACGCTCTTTTTTGAGTTTCCCGACGATCCTACCTCCTGGCTCATTGAGGATCAATACATGCTTGGCGAAGCGCTACTGGTAGCTCCACTGTTTGCAGACAACGCCCGAGCGCGTCAGGTATACTTACCCCCAGGCACCTGGATCGATTACCAAAGCGGTCAAGTCTATGAAGGTGCGCGCTGGCATACGATCGAGGCTGGAGCTGTGCCCATCATAGTGCTGGTGCGGGATCATACCGTGCTGCCCCATATTGAGCTAGCACAGTCAACCTCAGCAATGAATTGGCGCCGATTGGAACTGCAGGTGTTCAGCACCGATGGCGCACCAGCAACAGGGTGGGTTGCACTGCCCGGCCAAGAAGCCCAGGCCCTGACGGTAAGGTTTGAGGAAAAAAAGCCTGTGCTGCAAGCAGATCCTTTCCAGGGAAGCGTGCAGTGGACGTTTCAGGTGCGCACAGTAGCAGTTAACTAAAAACCCTTGGGGTGCCTGGCACCCCAAGGGTTTTTACATGCGACCTTAGTTTATACCCAGAAGGAGAAGTAGAGGTAGATGGCCAGGACCAGGCCTAGCACGATGGTGGTGAGCACAACGTCCCGCCAGTCCCAAGTGCGCCGACTATCGGCCCGGTCCTGAGCAGCAACCGAACCAAACGTCAAGCCCCGAATCTTCTCTTCCGGCGGCGGCGCTGTGCGCAGCGACACCCCCACAATCACCAACACACTCACCAAAAACAACAACCCCGAAAAATAATACCCATTAAACGCCCCAATAGCCCCCAAAAACGTCGCAGCCGACAAAGCCCCACTTTGCACCATCGACTGCAAGGTCAACTTCCCCATCCCCAACACAAACCCTACCGCCAACCCCCAAACCGCTCCCTGCGCATTAATACGCCGACTTGCCAATCCCAACAAAAACACCGCCGTGATCGGCGGCGCCAAAAAACCCTGCACGTTCTGCAAATAATCGTACAATCCCGCCTTCGACTCGGCCATCACCTTCATGATCGGAATCCAAAGCAAACCCAAAGCCACCACCACCGCCGTGGCCAAACGACCTACCCGCACCAACTCCCGCTCCGGTCGACCCGGCCGCAGCTTCTCGTAAACATCCACCGTGAACAGCGTCGCACACGAATTAAACAACGACGACAACGACGACATCAACGCCGACAACAACCCCCCAACCACCAAACCCCGAAGCCC